>JBARIF010000075.1:0-29590 GCA_049799615.1 Terriglobales bacterium | reverse complement strand
CGCCAGTGGATGACTCACACGCTAGCCTCGTGGATCGACCAGTTCGGCAGTACGGGGTGTGTTGGCTGTGCCCGGTGTATCACCTGGTGTCCCGTGGGCATTGACATCACCGAAGAGGTCGGAGCTATTCGGGAAGGAGGAAAAGATGGAAACCCTTGAACGCATCATTGCCGAGCACCCATTCTTCCACGGCCTGGACGACGACTTCGTCGCCCTGATGGTAAGCTGCGCCTCTAACGTGCGGTTCAAAGCAGGCACCTACATCCTTAAAGAAGGAGACCCGGCAAATACCTTCTACCTCATCCGCGAAGGCAAGGCGGCGGTGGAGGTTTTTGCGCCTCAGCACAAGCCCATTATCGTTGCGACCCTGAGTGTAGGAGAGATTCTGGGGTGGTCGTGGCTGCTGCCGCCCTTTCAGTGGAAATTCCATGCGCGTGCTGTAGTTGACGTCCGCGCCATCGCCCTCGACGGAAAATGCTTGCGCACGAAATGTGAGGAGAACCACGATCTTGGATATGAGGTTTTGAAACGATTTGTCCAGATCATGGAGCAGCGGCTGGAGGCGACACGTTTGCAGTTGCTCGACGTATACGCAGTCAAGCGATGATCATGGCGACCGGAATGACAACTGACCCGATGCTTCCCCAGCCGTACACGGTACGAGACGTGGCCAAGGAGACACCTGACACTTTTACTCTGAGGCTCGAGCCCGAGATCGCGGTCAACCGGAGCTCGTTCCAGCCCGGACAATTCAGCATGCTGTGGGTGTTCGGGGTTGGCGAGTTGCCTATCTCCATCAGCGGCGACCCGGCCTTGCAGGACCGCCTGGTTTACACCGTGCGCTCGGTCGGGCAAGCCACGCATGCGCTGGTAAATCGGCGCCCGGGCGAGGGAGTGGGTGTACGAGGTCCGTTCGGGACTGGCTGGCCGGCGGAAGCCGCGCGGGGGCGGGATGTCATCGTGGTGGCGGGCGGGATCGGCCTGGCGCCCCTGCGGCCGCTCATCTATCAGGTCTTGCAGAATCGGGACGACTATGGGCGATTGTTGATTCTCTATGGTGCGCGAAGTCCTCGCGAGCTGCTCTATCGCAAGGAACTGGCAGCCTGGGCACGGAATCGCGACACTCAGGTGCTGGTCACAGTGGATTATGGCGGACTGGGCTGGCGGGGGCATGTCGGCGTGGTTACAACCCTCTTCAAGTATGCGCGCCTGCAGCCCGCACCGGCAGTCGCGATGGTCTGCGGACCTGAGATCATGATGCGCTTCGTTACGCGGGAGTTGGAAAACCAGGGGCTAAGCCGCGACAACATCTATCTCTCCATGGAACGCAACATGAAGTGTGCCGTCGGTTTTTGTGGACATTGCCAGTACGGGCCACACTTCATCTGCAAGGATGGCCCAGTCTTCCGCTACGAACAAATCCGGAACTTACTGGAGAAGTATGAGCTCTAAGTCCAAACCCAAGCCCAAAATCGGTGTGTTCAAGTTCGCTTCGTGCGACGGATGTCAACTAAGCTTGCTGGATGCGGAAGATGAACTGCTCGGAATCGCCGGGGCAGTGGAGATCGCCTATTTTCCTGAAGCCACACGCGCGATGTCGAAGGGTCCCTACGACATCGGGCTGGTGGAGGGCTCGATCACCACGTATCAGGATGCCCAGCGTATCCAGGAAGTGCGGAGGCAATGCAAGACCTTGATTACGATCGGGGCCTGTGCCACGGCAGGCGGAATTCAAGCCTTGCGTAACTGGAAAGATGTCGATGAGTTCATCCGGGTGGTGTACGCCACCCCGCAGTTCATCAGCACACTGAAGCTCTCGACTCCGATCGCGGAGCACGTTCCAGTCGACTTTGAACTGCGCGGTTGCCCGATCAACAAGTATCAACTCATAGAACTGATCACCGCGACGCTGGCCGGACGCAAGCCCAATGTTCCCTCCTACAGTGTGTGCCTCGAGTGCAAGCGCAAGTCGAATGTGTGCATTACTGTGGCCCGCGGGGTGCCCTGTCTTGGCCCGGTAACTCAGGCCGGGTGCGGCGCCCTGTGCCCAAGCTACGACCGCGGCTGCTACGGATGTTACGGGCCCATGGAGACTCCCAATACCGCCTCCATGACGAGCCAGTTCCGGATTCTGGGACAGGCGGATAGTCAGGTGGCACGTGCCTTCCGCGGGTTCAACGCCTGGGCGTGGCAGTTCCGCAAAGCCAGCGAGGAGTGCGAACGCACATGACCGTACACGGGACCAGAACAATTCGTGTCGACACCCTGGCACGGGTAGAGGGCGAGGGCTCTCTTTACATCAAGCTCGTGGGTGAACGCGTAGCCGATGTGAAGCTCAAGATCTACGAGCCTCCACGGTTTTTTGAGGCCTTCCTCCGCGGTCGCCACTTCTCCGAAGTTGCAGACATCACGGCGCGGATCTGTGGCATCTGCCCTATCGCTTACCAGATGAGCGCGATTCATGCAATCGAGCGGGCTCTGGGAATCAGCATCGACCCTGCGGTTCGTCTGCTTCGCCGTCTTTTTTACTGCGGCGAGTGGATCGAGAGTCATACCTTGCATGTCTATATGTTGCACGCGCCCGATTTCCTCGGATACCAGGACGTGATCGCCATGGCGGGAGATCACCGCGCCGTGGTCGAAAAGGCGCTCCGCCTGAAGAAGATTGGCAATCGAATTGTGCAATTGCTGGGCGGACGCGAGATCCATCCCATCTCGGCAGCGGTTGGAGGTTTCTACAAGACGCCCACCCGGCAACAGGTCCACGACTTGGTGGCCGATCTGGAATGGGCCCTGGAAGCCTCACTGGAAACCGTGCGCTGGACAGCTGGTTTGAAGTTCCCGGACTTCGAACAGGACTACGAGTTCGTAGCCCTTCGTCATCCGGATGAGTATCCCTTCAACGAAGGACGACTGGTATCGAACCGTGGCCTGGATATCGACGCCGCCGAATACGAAGACCATTTTGCGGAGTTGCATGTCAAACACTCGAACGCCTTGCACTCCGTAGTGCGAGGCAGAGGCTCGTATCTGGTAGGGCCGCTGGCGCGGTTCAACTTGAATTTCGATAAGCTCCCGGAAGTGGCGCGCCAGGCAGCCGTCGATGCGGACCTGCAACCGCCGGTCAAGAATATTTTCCGAAGCATTGTGGTCCGGGCAGTCGAAATCGTCTTCGCTTGTGCGGAAGCATTGCGAGTCATTCGCGAATATGAGCCTCCCGCCGCACCACGAGTCGAGGTCCCCAACCGAATAGGTGTGGGCCAGGCGATCACTGAGGCACCCCGCGGCATTCTCTATCACCGCTATGCCCTGGATCAGAACGGGCTGATCGTCACCGCCAAGATTGTGCCGCCGACCTCCCAGAACCAGAAACGGATCGAGGATGATCTTCGCGAGTATGCGGCGCAGCTGGTCGCCTGGCCCATCGAAGAAGCGACCTGGAAGTGCGAGCAGGCGGTACGGAGTTATGACCCCTGCATTTCCTGCGCCACCCACTTTCTGAAGCTTGTGGTGGAGCGTGAAGACGCCGGAAACTGAAATGCTCATCATTGGCTGCGGGAATCGGCGGCGAAGCGACGACGGGGCGGGAATCCTGGTCGCGGAGCGACTGCGCAATCTTGGCATACCAGCAGAAACGCGCAGTGGCGAAGCCACGGATCTCATCGAGGCCTGGAGGGGCGCCGACGACGTGATCGTGGTCGATGCGGTGGTGACCGGTGCGCCGGCGGGCACGGTGCAGGCGTGGGACGCCCGGCAGCCTCTGGCTTCGGAAAGTACAACTGCCTCGACTCATGGCTTTGGCGTGGCAGAAGCTATCGGACTGGCTCAGGTTCTACAGTGTCTTCCGGCGCGGCTCCAGGTCTACGGGATTGAGGGACGACGATTCGAGCCCGGAGTCGAGATCTCTCCCGAAGTACAGCTTGCGATCGAGGAGGTGGCGCTCAGAATCGCTGCCCGCTCGAACGCCTGACAAACAGGGCAAAGGCGATTCGTTCACTTGACCTGTAATGACTTGATGTAATCAGTAAGCGTGGTGGTGAGGCGTTCGGCTTCGCGAGTGTTCAAGTCAGTCAGGGCGAGAAACAGCGGGCCCCAGGTGGGCATTTCCCTGGAGCCGTGCGCGGGTACTTCCACGTCGCCATCAATTGTCTTGGAGACCTCGTTGTAGGGAAACTTGCCGTGATTCCTTTTAGCCAGCGTGGTGAGGTCGGGGGGTTGTTTCTTGAGGGCAAGCGCAGCCGGACCTGCTCCCTTCGCATCGTCACCGTGGCACGAAGCGCAGTGTTGCATAAATAGCGTCTTGCCCGATGGCGTCGCCTTGCCGTGTGTCGCGGCTTTCTTGGAACTCGTCTCTTGGGCAGCAGAAAAGGAGATGGGAACGAGCAGGATGGCCAGCCACAGCACAGCACGCGAATGACTTGGCGCCAGCCTGCGCCGGGAATAGCAGTCCACACCGTTATCTCGATTCACGTCGGAAGCCCCTTCCTGACGGCGAAGACAGCATACACATTTCTGTCTGCCAATGGCTAGCCCCTGGCGCCGGTGGACGCGATTCGCCACGAAGTGAGCTGGGCGGGGTGGGACTGTGATCTTGGTCACAGCGCGACCCGTCCAACAAGGAGAACAATAATTGCGGATATCGACTCCGCCAGGGAAGGTGTCCGTAAGAATTAGAGAGCCAAACTGGAATCCATCAGCAAAGGAGGCCTGCCATGAAGACACTCGTCCATCTCCAAACTCATGACCACAGCGGTTTGCACTGGCATCCGTTCTATGCGATCTTCTCGCTCACAGCAAGTGTTGTGCTGGCGGCCCTGGTTGTGATCTTACTCGTTGCGTCGGCGAACTGACTGGCAGCATTCCTCTGCCTGGCACACGTGTCGCGCGACCTAGGAGGTCTATATGCAGCTCTCAAGCTTGAAAGAATACCTCGATAAACACAACATCAAATACGTTGCCATCTCGCACTCGCCGGCTTACACGGCACAAGGCATTGCCGCGCTGACACATATTCCCGGAAAAGAATTGGCGAAAACGGTGATTATCAAGCGGGATGGCAAATTGGTCATGGCGGTACTTCCTGCCCTGTTTCACGTGGACCTTGGGCTATTTAAGCAGGCGACAAAAGCGAAGGCGGTGGAGCTTGCGTCGGAAAACGAATTCAAAGACCGGTTCCCCGAGTGTGAGACCGGCGCCATGCCGCCATTTGGAAATCTCTACGGAATTGACGTCTTCGCCGATGAAAGCCTGGCCAGGGACAGGGAGATTGCATTCAATGCAGGTTCCCACCGAGAGTTGATTCGACTGAGCTGGGGAGACTTTGAAGGGTTAGTCAAACCCACAATGATCACTTTCGTTGCGCGGAGAACCGCCGCCGAAGCGGCGTAAAGCGGCTCTCTTCGGCTTGCGCGATCCCGAAACGGAAACTACGCAGGCGGTGTCCTTGGGCGGAACGCAAGCGCAGTGATCGTGGTCACTGTGTATTGACGGACTTTGATTTATAAGTGTGCCTGAAAGAGGAGGCTGGTCATGGTCATCGCATCGGAGCTAAAGAGCGGAATGGTCCTCCGTATCGAGAGAGAGATTTACAGAGTTCTTGAAGCTGAGTTCAAGGCCGGAGCGGCGAAGTTAACTGGCGTAGTCAAGACCAAGCTCAGCAACGTCACCACCGGCAGCATGTGGGAACGGCATTTCCGCCCACAGGAACGGCTTGAAGATGTGCACCTGGAGCCGCGGTTGCTCGAGTTTCTGTTCAGCGACGCCGACCACTGCATATTCATGAACCCGGATGATTTCGAGCAGGTGGAAGTTCCTCGCGCCATCGTGGGAGCGGGCGAGAAATTCCTGCGATCCGGAATGCTGCTGCCGGTCGAATTCTTTGAGGGGAAACCGATCAGCGTCCTCTTTCCAGACGTGGCCGAGGCACGCATAACCAGGACCGCGCCGCCCGCACACGCCCATCAGGACAGTGCCTGGAAAGACGCCTTGCTGGAGAACGGAGTCCGCATTCAAGTTCCGCTGTTTATTGCTCCCGGCGAACTCGTGCGCGTGGATGTTAAGGCGGGACGCTACGTGGAACGCGCGCGGGCCGAACGAAGACACGCCGCATAGGTCTTTAGCGCTGTTCTACACAGGCGTCGATATCTGCGCCGTTACCGTGATTCTATAGTTCGCCTGTAGCCAGCTGCGTCCGGAACGTTGCTGATGCCGCCCGCATCCGGGGCGGGATGTCAGCGGTTGGTTCGTCGAAAATCGAGCCGAAACGTCTTGGGCAGCCTTGCCATGTGTCTGTGATCACACCCAGTGGTGATAACCCGCACAGCCGCCCCTTCCGGCCTGGCCTGAAAATAAGGGCAGTCTTGCTCGAGGTGAAGCCATGAAAAGGATCATCATCGTAGGCGCGGCAGGCAGGGACTTTCATAATTTCAACGTAGTCTTTCGCGGCAATCCCGAGTACGAGGTAGTTGCATTCACCGCCACACAAATCCCCGACATCGCGAACCGTCGATATCCGCCGGAATTGGCCGATGATGCGCAGTATCCCGACGGAATCCCGATTTTTGAGGAGAGGGACCTGGAGAAACTGATCGTCACCGAGCGCGTGGACGCGGTGGTGTTCTCCTATAGCGACATCTCGCACCAGAACCTGATGCACCTGGCATCGCGCGCTGTGGCTGCGGGTGCGGATTTCTGGCTTCTGGGAACAGAGCATACCCAGCTGAAATCCTCAGTCCCCGTAGTTTCGGTTTGCGCCGTGCGCACGGGCTGCGGCAAGAGTCCGGTGTCGCGGCTGGTGACTTTCGAACTTAGAAAGCAAGGCTGGAATCCGGTCGTGGTCCGTCATCCCATGCCCTACGGAGATCTGGCGGCACAGGCCGTACAGCGCTTCGCGACTATTGAGGACCTTGACTTCCAGCAGTGCACGATCGAGGAGCGCGAAGAGTACGAGCCACATATTAATGACGGCACAGTGGTGTATGCCGGCGTGGATTACGAGCGTATCCTGCGTCGCGCCGAGAAAGAAGGAGACATCATTCTCTGGGATGGCGGGAATAATGACACGCCGTTCTACAAATCTGATCTTGAAATCGTGGTCGCCGACCCGCATCGTCCCGGACACGAACTGTCGTACTTCCCTGGAGAAGTAAATCTTCGGCGCGCCGATGTGGTCGTGATCAACAAGGTGGATACGGCGACGCGGCAGGACATCGAGACCGTCCGGCATAACATCCACGTAAGCAATCCTAAGGCCAGGATCATTGAAACGGCCTGCCGGGTTTCGGTGTCCGCTCCCGAACTGGTGAAAGGGCGACGTGTACTGGTGGTCGAGGACGGCCCGACTCTCACCCACGGTGAAATGCCGTACGGCGCCGGAGTTGTAGCAGCGCGGCAGTTCGGAGCCGAGGAGTTGGTATATCCGAAGCCCTTCGCAGTCGGGTCCATTCGCGGCACCTACGAGAAGTACCCCCACCTGACAAATCTTCTGCCGGCTATGGGCTACAGCGTTATGCAGCGCCATGAACTGGAGGAGACCATCAACCGCGTACCGTGTGACCTGGTCCTGATTGCGACTCCGATCGATCTGGAGCGAGTGATTCGGATCGACAAGCCCAGCTTGCGCGTCACCTACAAGGTGGAAGAACTCACACATCCGGGTTTGGTCGAAATACTCGCTCAGTTTCAAGTGCCGGCGGGGGTGGAACGATGACCACCAAGGATTTTGTCTCAATCAGGGACTTCTCCCCATCGGAGATCGAATACCTGCTGTTGCTGGGGCGGCAGATCAAGGCTCACCCCGGCACCTACACCGATACGCTCAAGGGCAAGACTCTGGTCATGATCTTTGAGAAACCATCACTGCGAACCAGGGTGAGCTTCGACGTTGGCATCCAGCAACTGGGCGGTTTTCCACTGTACCTCTCCCCTTCAGAGATCAGCCTGGGCAAGCGCGAATCGGTATATGACGTGGCCAAGAACCTGGAGCGCATGGTGCAAGGCATCATGGTCCGGACCTTTGCGCATGAGATCGTGGAAGACATGGCGCGTTACGCCGGGGTCCCCGTGATCAACGGATTGACCGATTACAGTCATCCCTGCCAGGCCATGGCGGACTACCTCACCATGTGGGAGACGAAAGGCAGTCTGGAAAAGCTGAAGATCGCCTATGTTGGCGACGGCAACAACGTAGCGCATTCGCTCATGTTCGCGGGCGCGCAGCTGGGCGCCGAAGTTTGGGTCGCAACTCCTCCCGGCTACGAGCCTCGAGCCGACGCGATTGCCTGGGCCCAGGGGCGGGCCAGCGAGACCGGCGGCCGCTGTCGAATCACGAACGATGCCAAAGAAGCCGCTGCCGGAGCTGATGTGATCTACACCGACGTATGGGCCAGCATGGGTCAGGAAGCCGAAGCCGGCAAACGGCGCGATGTTTTCAGGAGCTATCAGGTCAACTCCGCGCTGTTTGCCTGTGCCAAATCGGATGCTATTTTCATGCACTGCCTGCCCGCGCATCGTGGCGAGGAAGTGACTTATGAGGTGATTGATTCGCCCCACTCGGTCGTCTTCCAACAGGCGGAGAACCGCCTGCACGCTGAAAAAGCAATCATGCTGGAATTGATGAAGGACGTCTCCGTGGGCCTGATGCGTCCGGCGGCGATGCCGGAACTTGTGCACGCATAGCAGGAGCAGCGATGAGAACCATATTGCTGGCGGTGGGAGGAAACTCCCTGATTCGCGCAGGCGAAAAGGGGACCATCGCCGAGCAGATGGCGAACGCACAGCGCACCGCGGCGGAGATCGCCAGGCTGGTGCGTGACGGCTATCGCATCGTCCTCACTCATGGTAACGGGCCCCAGGTCGGTGCGGCCCTTCTTCGCTCGGAACGAGGAGCAAGCCAGGTCCCGGGCCTTCCGCTTGATGTTTGCGACGCCTCCACCCAAGGTGAGATCGGCTACCTGCTGCAACAGTCTCTCGACACCGAGCTCCGGCGGGCCGGCCTGAAGGTGCCGGTAGTCACGGTACTTACCCAGGTGGTGGTCGCGCCGGACGATCCGGCAATGCAGCGGCCGACGAAGCCCATCGGCCCGTTCTACTCGCAGGCCGAAGCTGAGGAACGCCGGTCACGGTTTGGCTGGGAGACCGTCGAGGACGCAGCCCGCGGCTGGCGTCGCGTCGTGCCTTCACCAGAACCCTTGGAAATTCTGGAACTGGACGTAATTCGATATCTGCTGGACCAGGGCGTGCTGGTCATCGCCTGCGGAGGCGGCGGCATCCCGGTGGTCTGGAAAGATGGCAGACTGCGGGGAGTGGAGGCGGTCATTGATAAAGATCGCGCTTCCGCCCTGCTGGCTTCATGCCTTGACGTGGATCTCTTCCTCATCTCGACCGATACGGACTATGTGTATCTCAATTACAAAAAACCCACGCAAGAACCGATTCTCCTGGCGAGCCCGGCGGCATTGCGGGAGTATGCCGATGCAGGTCACTTCCCACCGGGCAATATGGGGCCCAAAGTTGAATCCGTCTTGCGTTTTGTAACCTGTGAGAAGCGGGAAGCGATCATTACTTCCGCGGAGAACCTGTGCCATGCAGTGGCCGGATTCACCGGCACTCGCGTGCTGCTGGAGCAGAGTCCGCTTGCCCTCGCTATGCCGGGACAAATCGAAGTTCCAGTGGAGAGTGGGTGATCTATGGACGAGCGCATGCTTGCGGCGGTGGTGCAGATAAAAAGCGGGCGGGTAGAAGCCCGGCCGCAGCGCAACGGGAAACTGCGGCACGTAATCGAATCGCAGCAATTCACTGTGCCATTGTTGATGGAACTGTTCGATCGCGCGCGCGGAATGGAGCGGGTGGTTGCTCGCGGAGGTTCTCTCGAATACCAGAATCGCATCATGGCGACGCTGTTCTATGCGCCTTCGACCCGCACCCGGCTTTGCTTCGAGGCAGCCATGCACCGGTTGGGCGGCAGGGTTCTTTCCACGGAACATGCACAAGCGTTTTCCTCGGCAATTGAGGGGGAACAGGTCGAAGACAGCATCCGAATTATCGGCGGTTACTCGGATGTAATAGTCATCCGTCACTATCAGGCGGGCGGCGCCGAACGCGCGACACAAGTCTCGCCTGTTCCCGTAATCAATGCGGGAGACAGCGAAGGCGGCCAGCATCCCACGCAAGCTTTGCTCGACTTGTACACGATCTACCGCGAACGCCCGCTCGATGGCCTGAGCGTTGCCATCATCGGCGAACTCGACAAAGGCCGCACCGGGCGGTCACTGGCGTACCTCCTGGCCAAGTTCGAGCGCGTCAAGATCTTCTTCGTCAGCCCGCCGGAGCTCCAGATGAAGCCCGACATCCTCAGCTACCTGGATGAGCATGGCGTGCGCTACGAACTCGAGCCCGACATGGACCGCGTCATCGGCGAGGTGGATGTGGTGTATCAAACTCGGATCCGGCCCGAGCGTACCAACGGGAGCCTGCAGCAGTACGCGATTAACTCGGCACTCTTGCCGAAGATGAAGCCGGATGCGCTCATCCTGCACCCATTGCCACGCACTGTGGAACTTGACGAATCGGTGGATCAAGACCCGCGGGCCCTGTATTTCCGGCAGGCACAGAATGGGCTCTACGTCCGGATGGCACTGTTGACCCTGCTGTTGGAGTGAGAGGAAGGTCTTATGAAAACCGGATTGATAACCGAAGAGAGTCTGCATACGCATGATTTTGTTGAGCTGGAAAATCAGTACGGAGCACACAACTACAACCCTCTCGACGTAGTGATCGAGCGGGCCCAGGGAGTCTGGGTCTACGACATCGAGGGCAACCGCTATCTGGACTGCCTGGCTGCATATTCGGCGGTCAACCAGGGCCATTGCCATCCCAAAATTCTGAAGGCCATGATCGAGCAGGCACGCCAGGTGACTTTGACCTCGCGAGCCTTCCGTAACGACCAGCTTGCACGGTTCTACAAAGAGCTTCACGAGTTGACCGGCTATGACATGGCGCTGCCCATGAACACCGGGGCTGAGGCCGTGGAAACCGCCATAAAGACCGCCCGCAAGTGGGGCTACAAGGTCAAGGGCATCCCTGAAGACAAGGCGGAAGTCATCGTATGCTTCAATAATTTTCACGGGCGAACCATCACCGAGGTGAGCTTCTCAACGAATAGTCAGTACCGCGACGGCTTTGGGCCCTTCACACCGGGCTTTAAGGCGATCCCCTTTGGCGACGCACAGGCCCTGGAAGATGCCATCACGCCGCACACCTGTGCCTTTCTGGTCGAACCCATTCAAGGTGAAGCCGGAATCATTCTGCCTCCGCAGGGATACTTGAAGCGTGCCGCTGAAATATGCCGGGAGAACCGCGTTCTCCTTCTAGCTGACGAGATTCAGTCGGGCTTTGGTCGGACCGGCAAACTGTTCGCGTATATGCACGAAGGCATCAAGCCGGATGTGTTGATCGTGGGCAAGGCACTCTCCGGCGGCTTCTATCCGGTCTCAGCCGTGCTCTCCTCATGGGAAATCATGCGGCTGTTCGAACCGGGAGATCACGGCAGCACATTCGGTGGCAATCCCCTCGGCTGTGCGGTGGCGCGTGCTGCTCTACGGGTATTGACAGAAGAGAAACTGGTCGAGCGCTCCGCAGAATTGGGGGCTTACTTCCTGGGCCTGCTGCACACCCTCCACAGTCGCGATCTGAAGGAGGTCCGCGGCAAAGGACTATGGATCGGAATCGAGCTTCTCAGCCCGGCTCGACCATACTGTGAAGCTCTGAAGGAAGAGGGAATCCTGTGCAAGGAAACCCACGACCGGGTGTTACGGATTTCACCACCCCTGGTCATCACGCGGGACGAGATTGATTGGGCCTTCGAGCGCATCAGCCGGGTGATTGAGAATCTTTCGGTGCGTTGGCTGTGTGGGTAATAGAAAAGGAGAAATTTTATGAGCACGCATGTCATGGACAAGACAGCCGACCTGGCGGGACCGGGCGTCGGCGACTATCGCGAATTGGAAAAGATTCTGCCGGCAGACTATCACTCCCTGCTGAACCCGAAAGAGACGCAGCAGGCCATCTTCCGCGTAAAACGCTACATCGAAGACAACCTGTGCAGCGAGCTTAAGCTGATGATGGTCGAGGTGCCGCTTATCGTCGATGTGAACAGCGGCGTCAACGACATGCTGGATCGCGATGGCTCGCGCACCCCGGTCCAGTTTCACATTTCGAACGACCACAACCTTCACCCCGTCGAAGCCCAGGTGGTGCAGGCTGCCACCAAGTGGAAACGTATTGCCCTGAAACAATTCAATTGCAGAGTGGGGGAAGGCATTTGTACCGATATGCGCGCCGTAAGAAAGGATTATTTTCTGGACCACGACCATTCCGCGTACGTGGACCAGTGGGACTGGGAGCGTGCCATCACGCCGGAGCAGCGCAATGTGGTTTTTCTAAAGACGGTGGTGGCGAAGATCTGGAAAGTGCTGCTGGGTGCTGAAAAGTTTGCCCAAGGCATGTTCCCACAGTTGAAGGATCCCCGCTATCCCGATCTACCCGAGCAATTGGTCTTCTTACATGCAGAAGAACTTCTGGAGATGTACCCCGACCTGCCCCGCAAACAACGGGAAACCGAGGTACTCAAGAAGTTTCCTGCGATCTTCATCATCGGAATCGGCTACCCGTTGCGAGATGGCTACCCACACGAGATGCGCGCCGCGGACTACGACGATTGGGTGACTGACACCCACGAGCAGACTGGTAAACCCACGCACGGGCTGAATGGCGACATTCTGGTATGGAACCCGGTCACCCAGCGGCGGCATGAGCTGACTTCAATGGGGATTCGCGTCACTGCCGAAGCCCTGAAAAGACAATTGCAGATGTCGGGTCAGTCTGACTTCCTGCACTTGCCCTATCATCAGGCCATTCTCCACCATCAGATTCCGCTTTCGATCGGCGGCGGCATCGGGCAGTCGCGCACCTTGATGCTGTTGCTCCGCAAGGCCCATCTTGGGGAAGTCAGCGTCTCGGTCTGGCCGGAGATTCTTAAGGAGATGTGCGCGAGAAGGAACATTTTGGTGTTGGAGTAGGCTCAGTGGCAATTGCCTGAACCGCCGCCGTAGCGGACACGCGGCGTCCTCCAATCACAGATCGGGGTGACCCTGGTCACGGTTCCGACTTCGTCGTCTCACTAACATCCGAACAGGAGGTGTGCCATGCAAGTAAAAGACGTCATGACCTCGAAGCCCAGTTATTGCACGCAGTATTGGACCGTCGAAGCGGTGGCCGCCCTGATGGATCACGCGGGCACCGGTATCGTCCCAGTGGTGGAAGAACTGCTTCACCGCAAGCTGGCTGGGGTTGTAACCGACCGGGATCTTTGCCTCAGAGTAGTGGCCCCGGGGAAATATCCGGCGCAGACCTGGGTAAAGGAATGTATGACATCGCATCCAACTTGCTGCCATCCCGAAGATAGTGTGGAAACCGCATTGCAATTGATGCGGGACAAGCGAGTGCGACGGCTCCCGGTGGTCGACCAACAGATGCAACTTGAGGGGATGCTCTCGATCAGTGATTTCATACGCTGTGACGGGGTCGACAGGACCTTGCTCTACCATACCTTGAATGGAATCTGTCAACGCAGCTGCACCATTGAAGGGGGCACGGCCGGTAGGTCAAAAGCTGCCTAGAAGGCGGCCGAATGAACCCGCTTTCACCGCACGCTCTGAAGACTTTCAAAACTCTTGCTGGCCGCATTCGTGGGAAGCAGCACGTACCCGAGGTTTTGCGCCTCGCCTTGTCCATCCGACAGGCACCAGGCGAACAAGTCTTTCAGCAGCGCTGCCTTTTGCGGATCGGATTAGTTGTTGTACACCAGGATCCAACTCATGGTGACGATCGGATAGGAGTTTTCACCATCCGGGTCAGGTACAAAGATTCGTAGGTTTGGTCTGGCGTGTCACAGAAAATAGTCCTCCTGCGCGCGCTTCTCACTCGGGATTGTTTCCGCATGGCCGGTCATTTCGTCGCAATCCGTACCCATCGCCAAACACGCCTGTATCCATTCGGCACAGTCTTGCTCTTCATCCAGCGCGAGTAGGTGGCAGGCTTGTATAATGCGCTCGATGGATTGACACTTCATGATGGGGTTCTTCGATGGGCATAGGTACCCCAGCCAATCGTTTTCTTCTTTCTCGTCGTTCTCTCCTCGGCCTTCTCGGCGCCGCTGGTGGCACTCTGGCCTTCGGTGCCGGCGCGCCTCGCATGGAGGGTACCCAAGAATCCTCTGCGATGCCTTCGTTCTCTGGCCCTGGAGTGAATCCGTATTGGAATTCCGTTGGACCCTGGGTCTCCGAGCCTCAGAAGGCGCCTCTGCTTCTGTTAACAGACCGTGGGGTTCAACTGGAAACACCACGGTCCTACTTCCAAACGGCTTTCACTCCGAATCACGCGTTTTACGTTCGCTGGCATCTGGAAGGCATTCCGAACGCCGTTGATTTGAAGAGTTGGCGGCTGCATGTCGAGGGAAACGTCGCCAAACCGATTTCGTACAGCTTGGCCGACTTAGTCCGCAAGTTCCCAGCCCAAAGCATCGCCGCCGTGAATCAATGCACGGGCAACAGCCGCAGCCGCCTGCAGCCGCGCGTGCCCGGAGGTCAGTGGGGCAATGGAGCCATGGGAAATGCCCGGTGGACTGGCGTTCGGTTGCGCGACCTTCTTCACGCAGCCGCCCCAAAGACCGGTTCTCTGCAGATTCAGTTTCAGGGACTTGAGAGCGGCGGTGGACCGGAAGGTCATGGTTCCCACTTCTTCATGAAGTCGCTCGACCTCTCCAACTCTGTCCTCGACGAGTGCATTGTCGCGTACTCAATGAACGGGGAGCCGTTGCCGATGCTTAATGGATTCCCCGTCCGCCTGGTCGTGCCCGGTTATTTCGCAACCTACTGGATGAAATGCTTAACCTGGATCCGCGTCCTGGATAAAACGGACGACAACTTCTGGATGAAGACCGCCTATCGCGTACCGGACACGCCGCGAGGAAATACAACTCCGGACGACGTGAAGGCCGGAACCGTGAAGATGATTCCTGCTAATCGCATGCCCGTACGCTCGTTTCTCATTTCCCCTGACGGAGATGCCAAAATTCCTGCGGGAATGCCCGTCCAGGTACGCGGCATCGCCTTCAGCGGCTATGGTGGTGTGGCTAAAGTGGACATCTCGACCGATGGACTGAAAACGTGGCAACCCGCTCGGCTCGGCGAAGACTTTGGGGCGTATTCCTTCCGAACCTGGGAATTCACCTGGGTGCCGAAGGCGCCCGGTCGGTACACACTGGCCCTGCGTGCCTCTGACAGCAAGGGAAACACACAAACCGACCAGCCTGTCTGGAATCCCGGAGGCTATCTGTGGAACCGAATCGAGCGGCAGGACTACTTCGTCGGCGCCGCTGAGTGAGAGGAGGTCTTCCGTGCGATTGGTGAAACGCTACTTCGGGTTGCTACTCGGCGGCTCGCTTGTGCTTGCCATAGCCGCGGGACTGCTTCTTGCCCAGGTTGAACAGGGGAATTACGAGCCCAGCACGCTTGGCCAGATACAGCAGTCCCCTCCCGTTGCACTCTCCGACGATTCCGTCTACCAGGTCTCCGCGTATCCGCTCTATCCACCTGAGCTGGCGGAAGGAGAAGGCCGCTCCGAAACCGAGGGTTTCTGCAGCCTGTGCCACAGCACCCGCTACATCACCATGCAGCCGCCGCTGCCCGCAGCCACGTGGGAGGCCGAAGTTACCAAGATGCGCAAAACATTCGGCGCTCCGATCCCCGATGCCTCCGCCGTACTGATCATAAAGTATTTGCAGGCTCACTACACGCCGGACACGCGCAAATAATAGCGGTGTCTAGGTCGTCCGACAAGCGCCACGCCCCAGGAACGAGCTCGGCTTGCTTCCGCTGGCGTCGCGCACTGGCGGCGGCCGGGTCTTTCCCGACCGAAAAGGCATACCCGTCTGCCGTTCTCACGCCACTCCAAATAATAGGCTCCTTCGGGATGTCGTTCCGGTTGGCCGTTGACGATGACCAGATCGGGCCTGACGCGGCCATTTGCAGATTGAACCACAGGGCAGTAGCGCAACCCCTTGGTGGTTTGGACTCGTCTGGTGAGGTTGACTTCCCTGGACTGCGTGTTAGCCACGGCTGATACCGCCGATTCAACTGAGAATCAGTGCAGGTAATCACCGACTTGCAACTGATAGATAACCAAGATAATGGCGGAGAGGGAGGGATTCGAACCCCCGATACCCTTTCGGGTATGCCGGTTTTCAAGACCGGAGCCATCAACCACTCGGCCACCTCTCCGCAATAATAGTTTTACTACAGTCGGAAATATTTTCCTGATGGTCGTCAGGGGCGCATCTCCCATCCGATTGCGAGCGACGACTATTCCGGACAGCGCTTTTCGCGGTGTACCGTGACAAATTTGCGCGCATCTACCCTGGAAGAGAAATCTATTGTTGAGGCGGCGGAGGCGGAGAACCTGACATCTTGGAGGCTATATCCTCATCTGCCTTCTGATGCAGTTCTCGAAGCTTGGCAAACTCCTTCTGCGCCGCGGCCGGGTTTCCCGTGGCCTGGTACAGGCGTCCCAGCCGAAGGTGGGCGTCGGGGCGGGCGGGATCCAGCTTCTCCGCCTGGAGAAGGGCGGCAATGGCCTCCTGATGGTGGTTCTGCTCGGCCAGAATGGCTCCCACATCAAGATAGGCGATGCGAATGTCATTTCTCAGCTGGATTGCCTTTCTGAGCAGGGCCAGGGCCTTCTCGGGATTGTTTCGCTTCATCTCTACGTCGCCCAGGTAAGCCAGCGCCTGCGCGTGGTCGGGATCGGTGGACAGCTCGCGTTCAAACTCGGCCTTGGCCTCGTCGTATTGCCGCAGCCTCCAGTGCAGGTAGCCGAGGCCAAAGTGCACGCTGGGTTCCTGAGGGGCCGCCTTCGCCGCCGCCTCGAACTCGGCAATCGCCTCATGCGTCCTCTGCAGACCATCGAGCGCCTGCCCCAGTAGCATATGGGCGGCCGCCGAGTCCGGGTTCTGCTGCAGGAGCTGGCGGAACTGTTCCTGGGCGCAGGAATATTTCTTGGCCCGCAGGCAGCTTTGGGCCAGAACCTTGTGCAGCTCCGCGTTGGCGGGGTCCAGCCGGGCCACGGGTTCGAGATATTTCACGGCTTCCGCAAATCGATTCGCCCCGTAACAGCTAAGGCCAAGCAGAGTGCGCGTCTGCTGGCTGCCGGGGTCCTGGAGCAGCGCGGCCCGCAGCGGAGGAATTGCAGCTTGAAAATGTCCCTGCTTATACTCCGCCAGTCCCAGATTCACCTGGATGCCGGGCAGTCGGGGATTTAGAGCGACGGCCCTGCGGTAGGCTGCGGCGGCCTCGTTATACCGGGTCTCCCTGGCCAGGATAACGCCCAGGCTGGCAAAGGCGCCGGCGTCCTGAGGATTATGCTGGGAAACTGCCCGCCACGCCTCGGCCGCCTCCGCCAGCTTCCCTTGTTGCTCCAGCGCCATGGCCTGTGCGGGAGTGGCCGTCTGCGGACTAGCAAGAGCCGGCCACGACATGACAGCAAGAACCAGCAGCGATTTCCAGCTTTTCATGACCAAAATGCGGCACCGGGAACTCGCCCACATCGACAGTTCAGAATAGCCACTCCGGCAGGATGTAGCAATGCGACTACCAGCCTGGCGTGGTTTCTTCCTCCCAATGTGGCGTCATGCTGGGCTTGCGAAGCCTCTGGCGTGGAGCACATCTGCGGCTGGCGAACCGCGGCGTTGTGCACGCCAGATCCTTCGGGACCGAAGTCCCTCAGGATGACGCCCTGGGTTTTGGGGAGTTGCGCCACGCCGTCTCTGGCCCGATGCCTGAGCCTCCCGGGGACGAAAAAAAGCCCCGCTCGAACCGAGCGGGGCCAGTACTGTTTCCAACGCGATCTAGAAGATCACCTTTACTCCCAGCTGGATTTCCCTCGGGTCATGAGCCGTAGTGACTGCCCCGAAGTTGCTGTTGGTGAAGGTGTTGCTGACGTCTTTAAACTGCGTGTGGTTAAAGGTGTTGAAGGTTTCCGCACGTAGCTCGAGACGGCTGCCACGCGACTCGCTGAATACAAAGCTCTTGAAGAAAGCTATGTTCCAGTTCTGGCGACCCGGGCCATAGACCGAGTTGCGGGGCATATTGCCAAATTCTCCGGCGGCCGTGGGCGAAAAGGCTGACGCATCGAACCAACTGCTCACGGTATGCGGAGTGCCAACGCTACCGTTTACATTCGGCCGATTATTCGAATTGGGCAGGACACTGGTGACGTTGGCGGTCCCTATCAGCGAACCGGTACATGAGGATGGCGTTGGTAGCGCAGCGCAGTTGGTAATGCCGCCCTCAGTGATATTGATGGGGTTACCAGATTGCATGCTCACGACGCCCGACACCTGCCATCCGCCGACCGTCGATTTCAGCAAGGTGTTGGAGCTGTTCTTCAAGAACGGGATCTCGTAAATGAAGTTGACAAAGGCGATATGCCTTCGATCCAAATTCGATGGCCCGTTATCGTAGGCAATGTTGTAGGGGTTGGATACATTGTTCAGATCCTGCACGTTGTTGCTGCCGGTGGCAGGATCGTATGCTTTGGAGAAGGTGTAAGCGGCCTGCAGCGAAATGTCCCGGGTCATCTGCGACCGGAACTCTGCCTGCAAGGAGTTGTAGTGCCCGTTCTGCACGGTTTCCGACATTCTGAGGGAGTGGAAGCCGAGATACGGAACTATCGTGTTGTAGCTGGGCGCGGTGCCCGCGGCGATGGCCGGCAGGAGACTCGGATCGGGGAGGTTGGTCTCACGGTACTCGTTCTGATGCCGGCTTTGGTTTCCGACATAGGAAACCGACAGCACTGATTTGGCGCCGAAACCCTGCTGGACGCCAACGCTGTACTGGTAAACCACCGGCAGCTTGTACTGTTTCCGGTCGAGACCGGTAATGTCAGCGACCGTGATGGGCGCGGTCAGAGTCGTCCCGGTTGACACGCTGGTGCTTGGATTGGACAGCAGCACACCGTTGTTGAACGTAACCGATGTGCTGAACGGAATATTCGGACCGGCGTTGTACATGTCGTTGCCCTGAATGCGCTCGTACATGGTGCCGAATCCGCCACGGATGACCGTCTTGCCTTGGCCCGTGACGTCATAGGCAAAACCCAGACGAGGACCGAAGGCGGCCCAGTGGTTATCCACCAGACCCTTGGGAACTCCGTTCTGGCCAGGGATGCCGATGCCGTTCAGATAGAACTGCTGGCCGGCCAGAATCGGGTTGGGACTTGTGCCCAGGCCGGGACTGGCGGGGCTGATCGAGCCATCCGGAAGAATGATGGCGGCATCCGCCGGGTTGTACAGGTTGGGATAGAAGTTCCCCATCCGGTTGTTGGCTTCATAGGTATGCGGAACACCGTCCCACCGCAGCCCCAGATTCAGAGTAAGGCGTTTGGTGGCGCGCCAGTTATCCTGGATATACGCGGCCCACGAAACGTTGTTCCAGAGGCCGTGGTCCTGAACCGCAAGCTCGTTATACGATTGAGCGTCACCCAGCAGGAAATCGGCAAAGTCAACCCCGCTGTAGTTATTGTTGAAGGTGAAGAAGCCCTGGGTCTGACCGAACAGGTCCTGGATCTTCTTATAAAGGGCCCAGCTGGCGCCCATCTTGAACTGATGCGCTCCCTTGCTCCAGGAAATATCGTCACGAATCTGGTAGTCGTCGGCCTTGTTGTTCCAGGGCCAACTCGCCGTGGCGTATTTGGCACCTGTGGCGCCGTCTAGTTTGATTTCCGGGATGCGGTCGAGATTGTTCGGCCCGGTGAACAGCCTCGGCGTGGTGAAGCCGCTGGGACGTGCGACTACGCCCTGGGGAATGATGGCGATCCGGTTAGCGTTGTAATTGAAGGCCACCTCATTGAGCAGCCTCGGACTGATGGCATAGGTGGTGTGGATCACGCCACTGTACGAGGGGTTGCCGAATGTGTTGTGTGCGGTCGGCACGTTGTCGTCGCTCCACATGGATGTGCCGAAGTTCTGCGAGATCTGCTCTGAAACCCAGTGCCCGAAAACTGAAAACTTGTCGCTGAACTGGTGGTCCACCCGGGCAACTTCCTCCCGCACGTTGGTGGGGACGTTGTTGCCGCCGATAAATTGGGTACCGCCATTGGTCGGCGTCGGGAAGATTCCTGCATTGAGAAGCGCCGCAGCATTGGAATCAATCATGCAGGATGGAATTGTGTTGTTGGGGAATGGTGATCCGGGTACCACTCCGGCCGGCGCCACGCCCCCCGGGCAGTTCGCGAACTGGTTCGCTACCCCGGTGGGAACGCTAATGATGTTGGAGTGACAGGTGGAAGAATCAGCGGGGTCGGAACACAAGCTTGCCGGGAAAATCGAACCCGTGCCCGCACCGCTCGCATCCGGATACTCAGACCCGACCGGAACCGTCTGGTTCAGCACTTGCCCCTGAATCAGGCTGCGCCATTCCATGTTGTAGAAGAAGAAGGTTGGATGGCTCTTCCAAACCGGAACCTGACCCCCGACGTTGAAGCCGTAGGTGTGGAAGCGCAACTCAGCCACTGGATCGGGCTTACGGTTGAAGTAGTTACGTGCGTCGAGCGCATCGTTGCGCAGGAATTCCCAAGCCGAAGCATGGAACTGCTTCTGGCCGGAGCGAATGACCGCAGTCATGGTCGCAGCGGATGACAATCCAAATTCGGCGCTGTAGTTCGAAGTGAGCATGCGGAACTCGCCGATCGCATCCAGCGAAGGCATCACGTCGGAGCCACCGCCGCCCCCACGATCACTGCTCTCGCTGCCGTCGAGCATATAAAGGTTGTGGCTCATTCGCTGGCCGTTAAAGCTCATGGCCGCGTCGCCGCCCACCGGCGTGGGAGTTTGAAAATCAGCCTGCCCGCTGGAAGCTCCCGGCGTCAGGTTGGCCAGCGAATACATGCTGCGGCCGTTGGTGGCGAGCTGAGTGATCTGCTGACCGGTGATCACGGAACTGACTTCGCCATTTTCCGATTGCACCCTCACCGCGTCAGCTTCAACCGTGATGGTCTCAGTGGCGGCGCCCATCTTCAAAGCGAAATCGATGCGGGCGCGATCGCCCACGTTGAGCACGACATCGTTCTGCTGGGCGATGCCGAATCCCGATGCCTCGGCCTTGATGTTGTAGTGGCCGATCGGAATGTCGGCGAACAAGTACTGACCGGTGTCGTTGCCCTTGGTGCTTCTGACCTGGCCAGTTTCGACGTGGGTTGCCGTAATAGTTACGTTGGGGACCACGGACCCGGATGGATCGGTCACGGTTCCGACCACGGTGGCGGTTTGAGCCAATGCTGCAAAACTCAAGCCCAGCATCAGCAGGCAGAGAACCAACAGGGAGCGTACACGCCCGTGTTTCCCTGCAACAACAGGACTTCCGGCGGATCTAGACAAGAAAGCACTCATAGTTTCAACCCCTTCGCAGTAGCAAGCTAAATACCCGAGCGTTAAGTGGTTCTTCCGGTAACGTTAACGATGCAGACAGGCTTGTACCGTTATTCGTTAGACGTTGTCAAGAAAATTTTGCGTCCAATGCATCAGCTTCATGAATGCTGACCGGGCCTGAATGGCTTGAGTAGCGGGATTTCCGCGCTGGTGAAAGGGAGCCGCAGGGTAAGATTTTGCCGCCCGAAACGGGAAAAGCTCAGCTTCCCGAGACCTGCTCACTCCTTGATAAGTCGTGCAAATGCGCCTACATCGGGACGCGTGACTGATCGTGACCGAAGGCCTTGCCCTGGATTCATAGCCGGTCATTTCCCGGCCTGCTGAGCGATCTTATGGCGCTTTCCTCATGAAAATCATGGGCGGCAAAACCACGACAGGGCAGTTTACTTACCGTGGGATGGCAGGATTGCAGGCCGCGACTTTACTTGCCGGGCGTCCTGGGCGATCTCAGGCTGTCATCCTGCCCGGAGCGAAGCGCAGCGAGCGGTGGATGGACCTGCAGGGTTCGGCCGGGTCCCTAACCTCTCAAGCTTTGAATCGATTCGCCAGTGGCGTCTTGCTCCCTTGAAGCGAGCAGCGAAAAAATGATTCCGGTGTATTATCCGTGTACGTTCACGGTGCGCTATACTCCAACCTGCTGCACTCGATGTGTTGATCCCACACTGTCAGTCGTGCCACCATTCACAAGCAACTCGCGCCTCCTGGCGGATCGGTCTGGATGTCAAGTCGGCATCGGGAGATCAGCGGGCTGCTGATGCGATCCATTCCGTCAGTCCGCCTGGTTCCTGGCTTTCGACGACCTCTGACGGCTTCCTCTATATTCATACTGTTTCTGCCTCTGCTTTTCTCCGCCTTAGCGAAAAGCCAGCAGCCGGAACCGCAGAAACAATCCTCTCCAGGCATGGGAGTCTCCACGGGCGCGGCCCATCCCGCGGTCAAGGACTCGAAGTCCCGCCCCATCACCGCGGGCGGATTCGTGGACGGCGCGCCCGTCATATTTACGGACGTCACGAAACAGGCCGGGCTGGATAAGTTTCATCATCGCTCAGGTACCCCGCAGAAGACCTCCATTATCGAGACGCCGGGTTCTGGTGTCGCGCTGCTCGATTATGACAACGACGGCTGGCTCGACATCTATCTTCTGAACGGTTCCACGCTGGCGGCCTTCAAAGACAAGGAGCCCGCGCCTCGCGCCATGCTCTTTCACAACAATCACGATGGAACCTTTACTGATGTCACTGACAAAGCCGGCGTCAGCAACGAGCGTTGGGGATTCGGCGTGGCGGTGGGCGATTACGACAACGACGGATGGCCCGACCTCTACGTGGCGAACTATGGCAGCAACCGCCTCTATCACAACAATCACGACGGAACATTTACAGACCTGGCGGAGAAGGCGGGCGTGACCCTCGGAGGCTGGTCCACGGGCCCGACGTGGGGCGACTACGATCACGACGGGCTGCTCGATCTGTTTGTCCCCGGATATGTAAAGTTCGATGCCGATCATCCGCCGATCGCGGGGCAAGGGACCATCCCGCCGAATTTCTGCCAGTTTCGCGGAATCAATGTGATGTGCGGGCCGCGCGGCCTGCCGGGCGAACGCGACCACCTGTTCCATAACAACGGCGACGGCACTTTTACCGACGTCAGCGTGAAGGCCGGCGTCTCCGATCCCGATGGCTACTACGGCCTGGCCGCCGCCTTCGTGGATGTGGACGACGATGGATGGGTCGACCTGCTGGTGGCCAATGATTCCACTCCCAACTTTCTTTACCGCAATCGGAAGAACGGCACGTTTGAAGACGTGAGTTATGGATCGGGATTCGCGCTCAGCGAAGATGGCCGCGAACAGGCGTCCATGGGAATCGGGATTGGAGACTACAACCGCGACGGAAAGGTCGATCTTTTCACCACAACCTTTTCCGACGACTACAAGACCCTCTATAAAAATGACGGGGGCGGAAGTTTTTCCGATGTGACCTATCAGGCCGGGCTGGCCGATCCCACCGTCCCTTTTCTGGCCTGGGGTACCGGTTTCCTCGACTTCGATAACGACGGCCTGCTCGACATTTTTATCGTCAACGGGCACGTCTATCCCGAGGTGGACCTGCAGGATTGGGGCACGACCTGGGCGGAGCGGCCGCAGCTCTTCCGCAATCTCAATGGTTCCAGATTCCAGGAAGTTCCGCCCGCAACGGGAAGCGGCCTGGCCGATGTAATCACCGGCCGGGGCGCGGCGTTTGGAGATCTTTTCAACGATGGTCGCATCGACGTGGTCATCAATGACATCGATTCCACGCCGACATTGCTCCGCAATGTGGTCAAGAACGGCAATCACTGGCTGACCCTGAAACTGGTCGGCGGTCCTAAAAGTCCGAGAGACGCAGTGGGAGCGAAAGTCTTTCTGACTGCGGCCGGAATCCGCCAGCGCGCCGACGTATTCAGCGGCGGAAGTTACGGCTCGAGTTCCGACCAACGTGTCCACTTCGGGCTGGGCTCGGCGACGAAAGTGGACAAGATCGAAATCCGATGGCCCAGCGGAATGAACCAGCAGATCGGCGCGCAGGCGGTCGATCGCATAATCACGGTGGAAGAAGGAAAGCCGGCGGGCGAAAAGTAGCGCCGGCACCCTGCCGGCTGGCTCGGGGGCATCCTGCCCCCGTGGGCGGGCAGGATGCCCGTCCGTCAGCCGGCGAGACGCCGGCGCTACTATATCCCGCGGCAGGCATAGAGGTTTGGGCAACCGCGCGCTCCTGATGTATAAGACAAAAACCTATGAAACGAACGCACGTTTGGCTTGCACTGGTCGTTGTCATTGGCAGCATCGCTTGCGCCCAGAGCTCCTCCCATCCTGCCGAGGCGGGATCCAGCCTGGCGACGCGCACCGCCGGACTGCAAAAGCACGACGGTTTTTTCCCTTACTACTGGGATGAAAAAAGAGGCGCCATCCTCTTCGAACTGTCGCCGGCGGCTCTGCAGGGAGAGTTTCTCTACTTCACTGGCCTGGGCAGCGGCATTGGTTCCATCGAGACCTTCGCTGACCGGAGTTCCTTCGGGAGCGAGGCCGTGTGCCGTTTCCGGAGAGTTGGCATGCGCGTGCTGGTCATTCACGAAAACACCACCTTCCGCGCTCCCGAGGGCTCGCCCGAGTTGCAGCATTCCGTGGAATACAGCTTCCCGACCTCCGTGCTGGCGTCGCTTCCCATCGAAGCAGAACGCGACGGCACGGTGCTGGTGGATGCGGATGCCTTGCTCCTGCGGGACGCATTTGATCTGCTCTCCCAGTTGCGCCGGCCGACCCGCGCCGTTGGAGGCGTCATGGTACGCGAACAATCCTCCAAGGCGGCGGACTGGCGCCTGGACAAGGACCGCAGCGTCATCGATCTCGAGCACACCGGCAGCTTTCCCCTCAACACCGAAGTGGAAACGTTGCTGACCTTCGCGACGGATTCCGAGAGCGACCTCAACCAGCCTGATGCGCACTCCCTGAGCGTCCGCGAACACCATTCGTTCCTGGCCCTGCCCGCGCCGGGTTACGAAGCGCTGGAGCAGGACCCGCGAGTGGGATTTATCAGCGTCGCCTTCCAGGATTTTGCCCAGCCCTACAATCAACCGCTCACGCGTTACCTGGTGCAACGCTGGCGTCTGCAGAAAAAGGATCCGAGTGCGGCGCTCAGTGAACCGGTGAAGCCGATCGTGTTCTATCTCGACCGCGCCCTTCCAGAGCCGGTGCGTTCCGCGGCGCGCATGGGGGCGCTGTGGTGGAACCAGGCATTTGAGCAGGCGGGATTTAAGAACGCGTTGCGCATCGAGGACCTGCCCGAAGGTGCGGACCCGATGGACATTCGCTATTCCACCATCCAGTGGACCAACCGTTCGGGACGGGGATGGTCGGTGGGACAGAGCCACGTCGATCCCAGGAGCGGCGAGATCATTCACGCCGTGGTGCAACTCGATTCGCACCGCATGCGCACCATGAACAATTATTGGGAATCGGTGATGCCCTCGGGCCGCGACAACTCCGAACCAGCGCTGGATACTTTTGCCGCGCTGGACAATCTTGATCCGCGCACCAGCGAGGAACAGGTCATGTTGCAACGCCTGGCGTTGCTCACCTGCCACGAAATGGGCCACGTGCTTGGCCTCGAACATAACTTCGTGGCCAGCACGTACGGGCGCGGGTCGGTGATGGACTACTTCGCGCCCCGAGTGAGGATTCGTGCTGACGGCACCGCCGATCTTTCCGACGCTTACATGCAGGGCGTGGGCAGCTACGATCGCTTTGCCATCGAGTGGGGATACAGCCAGGGCAAGCCGGACAGTAATGCTCCAGAGGAGCAGGAGAGGCGCGGCGCGATCGTAAAGGACCACATCGCGAAGGGAATCGTCTGGGGAAACACGGACGATCCGCGTTGGAATTCCTATGACGACGGGCCCGATCCGGTCACGTGGTTGAAGGAGGTTCTGCCCGTGCGGAATTCGCTGCTGGCGCATTACAGCTCGCGCATGCTGCGTCCCGGCGAGCCCAATTCGATGTTCACCTCGCGGCTGCCCCTGGTCTATCTGTTTCATCGCTATGCGCTGGGCGCCGCGATCAACGTGGTGGGAAGCGCGAAGGTACCGCTCTCCCTCGCGGGCGATGGACAGCAGCCCATCAGCATCTGGCCTGCGGAGAGTCAGAAGCAGGCCCTGCAACTGGCGCTGAGCGCTCTGAGTCCTTCCCAGCTAAATGTCCCGCCGGAAGTGTGGAAGGCGCTGGCGCCAGTTGAGAATCGCGATCCCGATCCGGAGCAGTTTGCCTCGTCTGCGGGATATCTTTTCAGTCCGCAGGATGGAGCGCGCGCCGTGTCCGAAATCGTCGTAAGTGGACTGCTCGATCCCAGGCGTATGCAGCGGCTGGCGGTGATCTCGCGTCAGGAAGCGCAGGCGCCGTCACCGGGAAGTGTGGTGTCAGCCCTGGTGGCCAGCGCCTTTTCTGAAACTGCAAAGACGGCCGCGGAGAGGGACCTCGCGGGCGTGGTGCAAACCGAAGTTGCGGAACGATTAATGATCCTGGTAGCCAATTCCCAGGCCACTCCTGAAGTGCGGGCCGCAGCCCTGGCGGGAGTGCGGGAAGTGCAGAACGCGGTGAAGAAGAACGCGGCGCGCGGTCCCGTGATGGAGCAGATCGATCACGAGATCACTCTGTTCTTACAGAATCCGGTGCAGAACACGCCCAACCTGAAATCATCGGGGGCGCCGGCGGGACCGCCGGTTTAGGCGGACCGTTTGAGTGAGGAAAAGCAGCGGGCGAGGGCGCCCGCCCGCGCCACCACATATTCATACTAAGGAAACTTCTTGATCAGTTCCCGCCCCGCCCCGGGCTGCTCGAACTGGAAACCATAGCGAAAAACATTCCGGTTGCGCACCACCGCACCGACGGTTACGGGTTCGAGCCGGGACCTGATTTCCAGCCTCACCGCTTCGCCAATGAGCAACTCAACCGGAAGCACGGCTGATATGCCGGTCTCGCTGACGTCCAAGGTCCGGCCGGGAACTGAACCGGCCTTCTGAGAATAAATATTCACATCGATTTCCAGTCGAATTCGTGGGGCACGGCGATTCTCAGCCTTAGTCCCAGTTTGCAAGTTATCCCTCCCGACAATAGCTAAAGCAGTAACATGGTCAACGTCTCCTGATGTCTGAATGAGACTGGTTTCCGGTTTTCCGACCAATAATGATGCGCGCACGGATCAGAAAGGGATTGATGGTAATTCATCTGGCCGCAGGTGCTATGCAGCGCAAGAGCGGCGGGCGAGGGCAGCCGCCCTACATGATCTTTTGTGCTACCGGGTGCCGGGATTCGTAGGCAGTGATCTCCGGCTCGTGTCGCAGAGTGAGCCCGATGTCATCCAGGCCTTCGAGCAGGCAGTGGCGGGTGAATTCGTCAATCTGGAAGGTGGCGGAGAATCCGCTGTCATCGCGGACCTTGCATTGTTCCAGATCGAGCGTGAGCTGGTAGTTGGGTAGCTCATTGGTGCGGCGGACGATTGTCTCTACCTCGCTTTCGCTCAGCACGACCGTGAGCACTCCGTTCTTTACGCAGTTGTTGGCGAAGATGTCGGCAAAGGACGGGGCGACCACGGCGCGGAAGCCGAAATCTTCCAGGGCCCACACCGCATGCTCGCGCGACGATCCGCAGCCGAAATTCTTTCCGGCCACGAGAATGCTGGCTCCTTTGTAGCGCGGCTGGTTTAATGAGAATGTCGGATCTGGTAAACCATCCTTGCCGCGGCGCCAGTCATAAAACAGGAACTCACCGAAACCGGTGCGCTCGATTCGCTTCAGGAATTGTTTGGGGATGATCTGATCGGTATCGACGTTGGCCCGATCGAGCGGAGCGACTTTGCCTTTGTGCGTGCGGAAGGGTCGCATTCTTGTCTCCAGACTCGGAGGGCGGGACGCCCTCCGGACAGCCGGCGAGACGCCGGCGCTACTTTGCTGCCGGCGCCACTTACTGAAACTTCCAGTTTCTTATGTCGGTAAAATGGCCGGCGATGGCGGCCGCGGCTGCCATCATCGGACTTACCAGATGCGTGCGCCCGCCGCGTCCCTGGCGGCCTTCAAAATTGCGGTTGCTGGTCGAAGCGCAGCGCTCGCCCGGTTGCAGGATGTCCGGGTTCATGCCCAGGCACATCGAGCAGCCGGACTCGCGCCATTCGAAACCAGCTTCCTGGAAAATGCGGTCGAGGCCTTCCTGCTCAGCGGCATGTTTTACGGCTTGCGATCCGGGCACGACCATCGCCCGCACCTTTGCATTGACATGATGGCCCCGGGCCACGCGGGCGGCGGCGCGCAAATCTTCCAACCGTGAATTGGTGCAGGAACCGATAAAAACGCGATCCACCGGAATTTCCTCGACGCGGGTGCCGGGCTTCAGTCCCATGTACTCCAGCATGCGTTCGGCGGCGTGACGATCGGCTTCGGTCTTCAGATCACTCAGTTCCGGAACTCTGCCGCTGACTGCGACCACCATGCCGGGATTGGTGCCCCAGGTCACAAACGGGGCCAGCTTCGCGGCATCGATTTCGATGAATTTGTCGTAGCGCGCGCCGGGATCGGAGGGCAGAGTGCGCCAGTGCGCTATCGTCTTTTCCCAGTTTCCGTTCTGCGGAGCGAAGCGGCGGTTCTTGAGATAGGCGAAGGTAGTATCATCGGGCGCAATCATCCCGGCGCGGGCCCCGGCCTCGATGCTCATGTTGCACAGCGTCATCCGGCCTTCCACAGAAAGCGCGCGGACGGCCTCGCCTGCGTACTCGATGACGTGGCCGGTCGCGCCATCAGTCCCAATCTGCCCGATGATGCCCAGCGCCAGGTCTTTAGCCGTCACCCCTTCAGGGAATGAACCTTTCACCTGGATAAGCATCGTCTTCGGCTTGCGCTGCGGCAGGCATTGCGTCGCTAGCACGTGCTCGACCTCGGAGGTGCCGATGCCGAAGGCCAGCGCGCCAAACGCTCCGTGCGTACTGGTGTGGCTATCGCCGCAGACGATGGTCATGCCCGGCTGGGTAAGTCCGAGTTCGGGGCCGATGACGTGCACGATGCCCTGGTTGGGCGAATCCATGTCGAACAGCGGGACTCCAAACTCCTTGCAATTCTTTTGCAGGGCCTGGATCTGGAGGGCCGCGATGGGGTCGGTGATGGGAGTGCCGCGGGGCTCGGTCGGAATATTGTGGTCAACCGTGGCGACCGTCCGATTGGGCTGGCGCACCCGGCGTCCGGCCGCGCGCAAACCGTCGAAGGCCTGTGGCGAGGTAACCTCGTGGACCAGGTGCAGGTCTATGTAGAGAAGAGGCAGGCGGTCGGGAGGCGAAGAGACCACATGCTCGTCCCAGACTTTCTCGAATAAGGTGCGCTTTTCAGCCATGGCAATTGAAGACCATATTTTATCAATAATTAAGGGGGAAAGTGCTCGCGACGAGGTGTGTGACCGGGCTTGTGTGGGACCGCGGTCTCTGACCCGGTCGGGCGGCCCAAGGGGCCGCAGTTCTGACAACTTCCCAGCTTCAGGGC
>JBARIF010000074.1:0-1540 GCA_049799615.1 Terriglobales bacterium | reverse complement strand
CCATGACCGCAATCGGCGTGCGCCGTGGCAAGGCGGCGCTTTCCAGTGGGTGCGAGGCCCACCCGGCGATTCGCTCCCGCCGGAAGCAATCGGAGCAGTCATGGAGGTAACGAAATGGCTGAAGCCTGCGGGTGAAGCGTGTCACGAAATACGGTGGCAGCGCGAGTGTGCAGGCCGCAACGCGAGTGAACGCCGAGCAAGCCTCGAAAAGGTCGATGCGCAGGCCGACCCGGCTGCCATACCGGGGAAGGCTGACACGACGGGGTGAAAGAGCGAAGCAACAAGCCCAGTCGCTGCGCCGGGGTAGTGGCGGCAGCATGTACACAAGGAAAGCGCAGGCAACACGGGAAGCCCCAAGGTGAGGTCGGGGACGACCAACCGGACGCCGGTGACGGACAGGCCGGGCGCCCTGGGGTGGCGGAGAGGTTCGTAGTACCGCTGAAGCCGGGTAACGCTGGTGGAGGGAAGGGACCTCAGTTCAAGACGAACGCAGCAAGTAGCGAGGACGCGGAGATTGGGCAACCTAGCAACTCCGGCGAGTGTTCAGAAGCTGCAGATGGCGTTGCACGCGAAAGCCAAGGCAGCGCCGGGCTTCCGCTTCTATGCCCTGTACGACAAGATCAGCCGCGATAACATCCTGGCCCATGCCTGGGCGCAGTGCCGCTCGAACAAGGGCGCGCCGGGCGTGGACGGTCAGGACTTTGCGGACATCGAAGCGTATGGCGTGGAGCGGTGGCTTGGCGAACTGGCGCTTGCGCTCAGAGAGGAGACCTACCGACCAGAACCAATCAGAAGAGTGTTCATCCCGAAGGCCAATGGCAAACTCCGGCCGCTGGGCATCTCGACGGTGCGTGATCGGGTCTGCATGACCGCAGCGATGCTGGTGCTGGAGCCGATCTTCGAAGCCGACCTTCCGCCAGAGCAGTACGCCTACCGGCCGGGGCGCAATGCCCAGCAGGCGGCGATAGACGTGAAGGACACGCTGTTCTACGGCCATCCAGAAGTCGTGGACGCCGACCTCGCGGACTACTTCGGGAGCATTCCGCATGCCGAGCTTCTAAAGTCGGTAGCGCGCCGGATTGTTGATCGGCGCGTGCTGCATCTGATCAAGATGTGGCTGGAATGCCCAGTGGAAGAAACCGATCAACGGGGCCGGACCAGACGCACGACCGAGGCCCGGGATAGCCGGCGCGGCATCCCGCAAGGCTCACCGCTCTCACCATTGCTGGCGAATCTGTACATGCGCCGGTTCGTGTTGGGGTGGAAGAAGCTCGGGCTGGAAAAGCGCCTTGGCAGTCGCATCGTGACCTACGCCGACGATCTCGTGATCCTGTGCCGGAAGGGCAAAGCGGAAGAAGCCTTGCAGCAACTGCGCGCGATCATGGGCAAGCTGAAGCTGACGGTGAGCGAGGAGAAGACGCGAATCTGTAGCGTGCCGGAGAGTAGTTTTGATTTCTTGGGCTACACGTTTGGACGGATGTACTCAGCGCGAACCGGTCAAGCCCGCATGGGCCATCGGCCATCGAAGAAGAGCATCAAG
>JBARIF010000073.1:0-2466 GCA_049799615.1 Terriglobales bacterium | reverse complement strand
GTGAGCGACAGCTCTTCGCAAACTCCGTTCCAGCTATCCCCTTCCGGCCAGAAACTGCAATCTTTCGGGACGTTGGCGGATGCCTTTAGCGTCACTGCATGGACAGTCATAGTTGCTACTCCCTTCGGGGTCCCAGCCTTTCAATCCCCTGCTTTTCGGTCTTGAAGACCCCGTCATCGCTCTTAAATATATGGACCAGGAGTGCCTCGTTACGCCACGGCATCCAGATTGTTGATCTGAGTTTGAGTGGGAATCGACGCCGGTAAGGCTCCACGGTTTCTTAGCTCGCCAAGCAAAAAGTTAATTTCTCCACCGACCAGGACAGCAAAACCGGAAAGGTAAAACCATACGTATAAGCCAATGGCAGCACCGAGCGGTCCGTAAGTCTTATCAAGACTATCGAAGTGTCGGAAGTAAAGACCCAGCAGGTAGGACAAACCAATCCAGGTCATGACTGCAACGATCGCCCCGGCCAAGCTATCCCGGAAGCGTTGCTTGACGTTTGGACCGAAGTGGTAGACGAGTTCTACCGCGAGCACCGCAAAGCACACGGCTATGCTCCCTCGCAGGTAACGCCAAGCGGCAAAACTGGCAGGATTGAGATCAAACCTGCTTGTAAACCAAAGTCCAAGGTACGTCCCCTCAACCATTAAGCCTACGGCCACGAGTAACAGGGATCCCGCGAGCAATGTCAGTCCCAACGCAATGGGCCGAGTCTTCCAGACCGGGCGAGTTTCGCGGACTCGATAAACGACATCAAGGCCGTCGATTATTGCAGCGAATCCGCTGGATGCTGTCCAAATCGTGAAGGCTAATCCGAGCGTAAGAAAGTGGGGATGTTTGTGATTGACAACGTCCGACACGATGTTGCGCACCAAACTCATTCCGTCCCCTGGGACAAGCCGGGCCATTAAGCTCAAAAGACCCTCAAACAGACGAGGAATGGGTACATACCCGAGTAGCGAGGCCAAGGAAACCAGCAGCGGAAATAGTGAAAGCACGAAATAGTACGACAGCCCAGCGGCAAATACGAAGAGATGTTCGTCATAAACATCGTTATAGATGGTTATCAGCGACCACCTAAGCGTGCTCCACGCTTTTTCCACACGTAGCGTAAGCACCGAATCACCTCCAGAGCTCTCTATTCCCAAGACCTTGCGCCATTGTACTGCGTGGGGCTCAGCGGGCGTAATGGAATGGGGGCTTCTGCGTGTATAGCGAGGTTAGCTTGTGGTCGCTGTCCACTTCGATGATCGTGTGGTGCTCGGGTAAGTAAATATCGGCGAAGTGAAGCTGCCCGTCAGAGAAACAAAAGGGCTCCTGGGTCCTGAAATCTACCCCACCGGGGATCTCTCCCAAAGCCTCGCACAGCATCATTTCGTGTCGCGTTTGCTCCGGCCGTCTCACTTGTCAACCTCTGGCTCGTCGGACAGCTCTAAGCCTAGTGCAGCCGCTAATCTGTACAGTGACAGGCATCACTGTTCAGGGCGATCCGCAAACCGATCATTGAGGCGCGTCTGAGGCTTTTATCGGGAACCCGCAATTCAGGCAGGAAAAAGGCACCGCTGCTGAAACTCCCGGTGGAGTAGATTTCAGGACCCAGAGCCGGCAGCGGCAGATTTAGAAGGCTTAGAGGAAGGATTGCCGAGACTCCGTTCTAGGCGGATTGTTTCAAGGGCTTCACAGAGTGTTTCGACAAGCGCTATCAGTTTCTTAGGGTCCGTTTCTTTTGTAGCTTCGGCAGCGATCTCCCGCCAAGACTGAACGGGTTTACGATCGGCCCACAACATGACAGCTCCACTGAGGATGTGCTCACGCGAATGGTACACCCAGAGTCTGTGGAAAATCCGGGTCGCAAGGAAAGCACAACTGTATTTCGCCTCGCTCATTTGGCTCTTTCCGCCTTCATCCGATCAGAGTGCGTCGCATAAGACCTCAGAGGCTCTTCTAGCACACGAATCCTCAACTCCGCGTATTGCAGTCGACTCTTGAACACAGACACTCCCCGTCGAACAATCGAGGCTGTGGAACGGAACGTAGCAATCGCGGTAGAAAAGAATAAGGTCTTTACCAACGAACGCCCCGCTGAATTCATTTGGCAGAGCGCGGAATCTCTTTCGCTGCGGAGAGTAAACAGAAAGAGCTTGAGATCTCGAGGTTGGAAACCGAGGTCGAGGCGTTGCGCATAGTTGCGCCTCTTCTATCCGAAAACCAGGACGTAAGCCATGACGATCAGCCGACCGCGACCGGTTCGACCACTGCATCGCAGCCCACCAGGGTTCCAAAGGCAGCAAACGCCAATCCCCAGCCCGAGCACGCTGCTGAATGGAAAGAGAAAGTCAAAAGCTGGCCCTAGCCGTCCCGGCCAACTGTTTGGCATGAGCGGCACGATTGAGCAGAATCGCTGCCCAACGCATCTTTGTTGGAGTAGAGGCGGGCCTCGACACGACTTGGCCGCCGCGATTC
>JBARIF010000072.1:0-1646 GCA_049799615.1 Terriglobales bacterium | reverse complement strand
CGCCGGAATCCCTCCCCGGGGAGAAAGCGCCGTGCCTGGTCCGCGGATGCGCCGCATTTTTTCCCGGATGGAAAGCATGATGGAATGCAAATCGCCCCGCCCGCCCGCGGCGTACCGGCCCTGGAACCCCAGCAGCAGGCACAGGTAGAAAACTTCCAGCAGGTCCGCGACTTCGGGAGAATCTCCGCGCGCGAGTGCCTTTTGCAGATACTTGAAGAAGATTTCGCCGGCAAGTTGATGATCGTAAAGTTCGGCTTGCAACGGCAGCCGGGCCCAGTCGGCAAACGCGGGATGCCCGCAACCCAGCACCGATTCATCGAGGAATGCCACCACCGCGAAAATCGCCAACCGGACATCCTCGATGGTGTAGCCTCGGGCCACCGCATCCTGTTCCGCCGCGTGCAGCGCCTGCTTCATCTGCAGCCGGAACGAGTCTGCGCTGGGGACGTCCTGCTGGCGGCGGTATTTCAGTCGCACGATCGCGGTGAACGCTTCCTGAAAACACAGCGCAAGATTCCAGCCGCGTTTATCCAGGGCCGGACTCGACCCGCGATAACTGCTTAATGGTGAAACCTGGGTTGACATAGTAGAAGACGCCTCAGGTGTCGAGAATCACGATCAACTCCAGCTCCGGCGACGGCAATTCTCCCGGTACATAAACTCCCGTCGTCTTGGTTTGCATCATGTGTTCCCAGCACCGTCCGGAACGGTTGATAGAAAAATACTGGTACTCCAGCTTGGCCGCAATCGCCGCCGGCGGTATTGGCACATGCGTTAACGTCAGCCCGGGCAAGGCTCGTTTGACCAGTTCCGGCACAAACTTGGCGGAGCAGATTTTCACCAGTTGCAGGGTCCGGGTAATGAGGTCGGCTTCACCCAGCGCGGCGTGAATCCCCAGCAACCAGCGTGATCGATCGAAACAACGTGGATCGTTGACCACGCCCTCGTAGAAATAGCGGTTCGTCTGTTTGAGCGGGATGACGATGGCCTTTGACGGCACTACGACTTCCAGCAGCCGCCGGATGTGATCGTCTAGTTCATGAAAACACCGGTCGAGGTTCTTGTGGTCATAGCTCGGCAGCGACCGGGGATGAGTATCCAGTCCGAACGTACACAGCGCGCCTCCCAGCCGCAGCATCTCGCGAAACAGTTCCTCGGGATGCCCATGCTTAGACAGCAGCAAATGCCGCAATGGACTGAGACTCGAATTGACCGCGTGCAGGAACCAGAACTGGGCAATGTGCCGTGCTGACAGGCCCGCCCGGAACTTGCCGCCCTCCAGATGCTGATCGTGCGAGACCGCCGTGCTCTTTTCTTCGAGAATTTCCACGAGCCGCTGCAGCATGCCAAACAGCTCCTCGCTGGCGCTGATCTTCACGCATGGCGGTATGAAAGCCGGATCGTAGATGAAGCGGCCGGCGCTGTCCCGGATCACGCGTGCTACCGGCAGGCTTAGAAAATCCTCGGGCACCTCATCGCCCACCACCAGCCGGATGTTCTTGCGTCCCAGTCGAACCGGTTTTTCGTACCGGCCTGTGTTCTCATCCTGGAGCTCGTGGCTCTCTCCCGTGTAGCGAGTATCGGATTGAGTCGCGGACTCAAGTTCGCAGTTTTGTCCGTCCGCAGACCAGCGGCGAATGGCGAGC
>JBARIF010000071.1:0-12056 GCA_049799615.1 Terriglobales bacterium | reverse complement strand
TCCCTCCGCTGCGGCAACGGTTGCACGTGGCGGCGAGTCCAACACCTACGTCGGCACGCCCGCCGTCGGGACTTCGAGAGCGGCGGCGTCCGCGGGTGTGGCCTCGGTGGGACCGGAAGACAACGATCTTAATCAATCACGCCGCAGATTTGCCTGGGCTGCGTTCGCGGCCTTCATGACCGCCTGGTTCATCGCTTTCTTCCGCTTCTTTCTGCCGCGCACCCTCTTCGAGCCGGCGACTTCATTCAAAATCGGCTATCCCGCGGATTTTGGCCTGGGCGTGGACACCAAATTTCAGCAGAAATTCCGCATCTGGGTGGACCGCACGCCCGACCGCATTTTTGTGATTTACGCGCGCTGCACTCACCTGGGCTGCACTCCCGACTGGAAGCCGGCGGAGAACAAGTTCAAATGCCCCTGCCACGGCAGCGGGTACGACAGCGAAGGCATTAACTTCGAGGGACCGGCACCGCGTCCCATGGACCGGGCCAAGGTGGAGATCGCGCCCGATGGTCAAATTCTGGTGGATGTCTCCAAGCTCTATCAGTGGCCCAAGGGACAGCCCACCCACTTCAACGATCCGGGGGCGTTCCTGCCGACATAGAACCCGTCGAGCTTTGCTCGACCGGGCGGGTGAGGGCACCCGCCCCTACGTGAGATGAGACGAGGTTTACATGCCTGAAGAAAACGGGAACAACGGGAAGCAGGTTGGCCTGCTGGAAAAGGTCAAGGCTGGCATCAAGGAAGACGTTCAGTCGCTCAGGACTGATATGCCCGCGAAGGCCAAGGAGCAGATCGAGGGCCTCAAAGATCCGACCAAGACCCAGGTCTATACCTCGATCTTCCGCCACAAGCATGACGACACGCCCCGCAACCGCGCTCTGGGCGTGCTGTCCAACGTCTTCCTGCATCTGCATCCGGCCAAGATCAACCGCGACGCCGTGCGTTACAGCTATACCTGGGGCATGGGCGGAATCACCTTCTACCTTTTTATTGTGCTCACGCTTACCGGCGTGATGCTGATGTTTTATTACCATCCCAGCAAGGTGCAGGCCTTCCGCGACGTCCTTTATCTCGAACATGACGTACCCTTCGGCAAACTTCTGCGCAACATGCATCGCTGGGCGGCGCACCTGATGGTGATCGCGGTGTGGCTGCACATGTTCCGCGTCTTTCTCACGGGATCGTATAAGAAGCCGCGTGAGTTTAACTGGAACATAGGAGTGCTGCTGTTGGTATTTACGTTGCTGCTTTCGTTCACCGGCTATCTGCTGCCCGACGATCAGCTGGGCTTCTGGGCAGTTACTGTAGGAACCAACATGGCGCGGGCCACGCCGCTGCTCGGTCACGAAGGCCCGTTCGGCGCGGCCTTGCGCATGACCCCGTACAACGACGTGCGCTTCGGGTTGCTGGGCGGATCAATCGTGGATGCGAACGCGCTGCTACGATCGTACATCTGGCATTGCATCGGGAGACCTATTGTGGCTTCGGTGCTGTTGATTGTGCACTTCTGGCGTGTACGTAAAGACGGCGGAATTTCGGGGCCGGCGCCGGTCGTGCTGGCTTCGGAAGTGAAGGAACCGAAGAAGTAAGGGCGGCGGATTCTCGGTAGCGCCGGCATCTTGCCGGCTGGCTCGGGGGCGTCTAGCCCCCGGCGGTGGAAGGGACGCCCACCGGACAGCCGCCGGGACGGCGGCGCTACAAGTTCGGAGCAACTATGGATTGGCGACAACTTTGGGAGATATGTTCGGCGCCTGACAATGTGCCCATCGTAGGGCTGATTCCTCTGCTCGTTTTCTACATTTATCTGGCGTGGAAGCAGGCCAAGGACAACGATGACCTGATCGGCGAGCTGGAAACCAATCCGGCGATGGCCAAGACTCATCATCGCAAGAGCTGGCCCTTCCGCCCCGGCTGGCAGAAGGAGATCCACGTGTGGCCCTTTCTGCTGCGCGTGGAATTTCTGGCCGCCATGATCGTCACCATCATTCTGATGGTGTGGTCGATCACGCTGAACGCGCCGCTCGAAGAGCCAGCAAATCCCAACCTGACCATGAATCCGGCGAAGGCTCCCTGGTACTTTCTGGGCCTGCAGGAAATGTTGGTGTACTTCGATCCCTGGATCGCGGGCGTGGTCATGCCTACGTTGATCATTGTCGGCCTGATGGCGATTCCCTATATCGACACCAACCCGCTGGGCAGTGGCTACTACACCTGGAAGCAGCGCAAATTCTCCATTGGCACATTCCTGTTTGGCTTCATCATCCTGTGGATCGCGATGATCATTATTGGGACGTTCATCCGCGGCCCTGGATGGCAATGGTTCTGGCCGGGCCAGACCTGGGACCACAACCGTCTTATTTATGAAGTGAACCGCGATCTGCCGGACTTGTTTGGCATTACTTCGAATCTGGGCAAAGCGATTTTCGGCGGCATTGTGGTCGGCGGCTTCTATGCCATAGGCGGCTTCATCATGCACGCCCTGTTCCGCCGCTACAACCCGAAAGACTACAAGCGCATGAGCCTGTTGCAGTACTCCATCATGATGTTTTTTGTGCTCAGCATGGTGGCCCTGCCGGCAAAAATGCTGCTGCGCCTGGCGTGGCATATCAAGTACGTGTGGATAACGCCGTGGTTTAACGTTTAGTCGTCAGTCATCAGTCGTCGGTCGTCAGCAAACCAGACGATTGTTGACCGGTGGGTGTCTGACAACTGATGACCGACGACTGACGATTGACTTTGGAGGATCTAGGTGCCACCTGTCCCCGAGAAGGACCCGATTGTAACCAAGTCTTACGCGGCGTATTACGTCATCGCCATGATGATCCTCATGGTGACGCTGTTCTGGGCCCTGTGGGACGAGTCTTTCGGACAGCGTCCCTGGAAGGCGTTTCAGCACCAATGGAAGGACCGCTACACCGCCTTCCTGAACACGGCACGGTCGAAGTCGTCAAAATCAGAGAAGGACGTCGAGCAGGATGCGCAGTATCAGAAACTGGAACAAGCCTACAAGGACGCCTACGAGACCGCTAAACCCCGCCGGGACGAGCTGCAAAAACAGATTTCCGATCTGAGCGCGAAGATTCTCGCCGTCCAGAACGTTTTCACCGATCGCCGCGCCTACGTCAACGCGCTCACTTACGAGCTCGAGACCGAAACCAGCGCCTCCGGCAAGAAGAGCAAGCAGGAGGACATTGACGATTACAAAAAGAGGAAGGCAACAGTCGAATTTCCCGACGGCCACAGACAGCAATACAACTTCCAGGAACTTGAGGAGGCGTACAACTCGCTCAAGGCGGAGCGCACCAAGGTAAGCGCCGAACTGGGTGAAGTGCTGAAGCCGGTCACCGAGGCCGGCAACCAGACCTCGGCCTACATTTCAGACCACATGGTAGACCTTACACCTACCCAGATTGACGGTCTGAAAAAGAAAGCTGAGGATTGGGACCCCAAAATCGTTCAGATCAACGTACCCGAAGCTAACATCGTGGACCGTTGCGAATCCTGCCACATGAACGCGCGCGAACCGATCCGGGTCACCTCCGCGGTCATGATGCTCAAGGGCGAGAAGCGTCCGGACGAGTACGCTCAAGCCTTCAGCAGCCATCCCGAGCCGGAATTGCTCAAGACACATGATCCCGACAAGTTCGGTTGCTCGCCTTGCCATCAGGGCAATGGCCGGGCGACCACCAGCGTCGAAAAAGCGCATGGCAACTACGAGCACTGGCTGTGGCCGTTGTTTCCCAAGCAGAATGCCGAAGCCGGCTGCCAGACGTGCCACGCCGCCGACATGCACCTGGCGGTGGGTGATGTAGGTGCGCACATCTCCAATGGCAAGTTCCTTTTCCGCCAGCGCGGATGCATGGGCTGCCATCGCTATGAGGGCTACGACAAGGAACCGGAAGACCTGATCTCGATTGCGCAGCAGATGAAACTGTTTGACCAGCAGAAGATCGACAATTCAAAGACAGCCGCGGACCTGATGAAGCAGGCCGACGCGGCTTCCAGCAACGAAGAAGCCAACCGTCTGAACCAGGAGGCGGTGGCGCTCAGGGTTTCTAACAGCAAGATCGACGGCCGTATCCAGCAGCTTGATTTCCAGACCCACAGCCTGATGCAGGACATCAAAAAGATCGGCCCGAATCTGAAAGACGTCCGGCTAAAGCTGAACCGCAACTGGATTCCGGTGTGGCTGAAAAAACCGACCGACTTCCGGCCGACCACCAAGATGCCGAATTTCCGGCTGACCGATCATCAGATTCAGACCATCTCGGCCTATCTCTGGCAATCGGGTTTCACCGACGCCCTGCCCAAGCAAAAGCCGGGGAACGCTGAGCACGGCAAACAACTGTTCGAGACCCGCGGCTGCCTGGCCTGCCACTCCATCGGGGAAGGCGATCAGATGCAAGGCGGAACGTTTGCCGCCAACTTAAGCCGGGTGGGCGAAAAGGCCAACTACGATTACCTGGTGCGCTGGATACACAATGCACGGGAGCGCACGCGTCCGTATTGTCCGTACGAGAAGAAGGACATCGGCCCCGAGGACTACGCCAAGAAAGGTCTGCCTTACCAGTTTGACCTACAACACAGCCAGTGCCCCAACGACGGTCACGAACTGCAAGTACAGAACATGACCGTGATGCCCAGCCTTCGCCTGAGCCAAGAAGATGCGCAGGACATTGCCTCCTATTTGATGACGCAGAAAAAAGAGGAGCCTTCAGCATATGCCGCGGCTCCCTACATGGACGATCCCGAGCTCAAGGAAGAAGGCAAAACCTGGATTCGGCACTACGGCTGTGCCGGCTGCCACGAGATTTCGGGCTTCGAAGACGAAGGCCGCATCGGCACCGAGCTGACCTACGAAGGCAGCAAGCCGATCGAGCGTCTCGACTTCGCTCTGTTCACTGAAATCGCGCAACGTGGTGGCAAGCATGCCGAACCGATTACCGATGCTGAAGACCTGGCTCGCCTCCCGGAGGGTCCCGCCAAGGAGCCGTGGTATGACCACAAGGGCTTCTTTGAGCACAAGCTTGCCGAGCCGAATGTCTATGACAAGGGCAAGGTCAAGTCTGAGACCGAGGCCCTGCGCATGCCCAACCTGCATCTCTCCAAGCTGGAGATTCAGGACCTCACCACATTTCTGTTGGGGAGCGAAGAGAGTTCCCTGCCCGACAGCTATCAGTACAAGCCCGGTGATGCCCGCCGTGATATTCAGGAGGGCTGGTGGATTGTCCGCAAGTACAACTGCGTAGGCTGCCACCAGTTCACGCCCGACCAGAGCACGGTCCTGATGGGCATGAAGCACTATCAGGATATTCAGGAGCAGTTGCCTCCGAAGCTGCTGACCGAGGGGGCGCGCGTCGATCCCGAGTGGCTGCGGAAGTTCCTTTCGAACCCGGCGCTCAGTACCACCGACACCAACCGGAATGGCGTGCGGCCATATCTGCAAGTACGCATGCCGACGTTTTCCTTTTCGGATAACGAATTGCGCAAGCTGGTCCGATTCTTCCAGGCGCTATCGCAGCAGCCCATGCCCTACATTCCGGAGCAGGTTCCAGTGCTGAGCACGAAGGAAACGGATATGGCGCGGAGCTTGTTCTCGAGCACGGGGGCGCCCTGCCTGAAATGTCATGCCACCGGCGATCCGCAGCATGACAGGATCGCAACCGCTCCCAACTTCCTGCTGGCGAAAGAACGCCTGAAACCGGATTGGGCGGAGCGCTGGATCCTGGATCCGCAGGCCATCAGTCCGGGGACCTCCATGCCTTCGGGGTTGTTTCGACGGGAAAATAATCACTGGGTCTTCGCCGGTCCGACGCCACCTTCTTTCCAGGGGTATGACAAGGACCAAAGCACGCTGCTGGTGGATTACATATTCCAGCTCACGCCGGAAGAACAGCGGCGGGTGGCGGCTTCCATGGGACGCCGCCAGGCTTCAACCCAGCCGCGGAGCAGGCAGAAACAGGCGGCCGCGAAGGTCGGTACGGCAAGCAGCGGAGGTTCGCGGTAGAATGTTCTGCTTTGAAACCCGTCGTTGGTCCTTGGCCCCTGGCCGTTGGCCTTGAGCCATAGAAGTTGATTTTGCCAACGACCAAGGGCCAATGAACAACCACGGTTCTAAGACTTACACCTGACGAAAGGGCGACATAATGAATAAGAAACTATGGGCGGCAATGTTCCTGCTTGGTCTACTGGGGTTGCTGGCGGGCTGCAGCAAGAAGGAGAACACCAACGAGGAGCAAACCAGCGCGCCGAGTTCGGAAATGAAACCGGCGGCCACCTCAACGCCGATCGATCCGGCTACGGCAGCCAGCGTGAGCGGCACCGTGACTTTCGGTGGAGCAGCTCCCAAGGCGGCGAAGATTGATATGAGCCAGGATGCGGCCTGCAAGGGCAACAACATGGCCGAGACCATCGTGGCCAATGATGGCAAGCTGGCCAATGTCTTCGTTTACGTGAAAGACGGTTTGGGCGACCGCACCTTCGACGTGCCCAAGGATTCAGTCACGATTGACCAGAAGGGCTGCCAGTACCATCCCCACGTTCTGGGCGTGATGACGGGACAAAATATCGAGATCCGCAACGACGACCAAACCACCCACAATATTCATCCTACTCCGAAGGACAATCGTGAGTGGAACGAATCCCAGCCCCCGAAGGCCGCCGCGATCGAGAAGAATTTCGCCCGCGAAGAAATCATGCTGCCGGTAAAGTGCAACCAGCATCCCTGGATGAAGATGTACGTCAACGTGGTGAAGACTCCCTTCTACGCGGTCACCGGTGCGGACGGCAAATATGAAATCAAGGGCTTGCCGCCGGGCGATTACACACTGGCGTTTGTCCAGGAAAAGCTGGGCGAGCAGACCCAGAAAGTCACTCTGGCCGCCAAAGACAGCAAAACCGTTGACCAAAGCTTTAAACAGTAACTCGCTTTGAAGTAGCGCCGGCATCTTGCCGGCTGTCGGGAGGGCATCTTGCCCTCCCCCGGTGGGCGGGACGCCCGCCTGACAGCCGCCGGGACGGCGGCGCTACGTAACTCCAGGAGCCGCTTCTGAAAGCTCTAGCCATGCCGTACAACCGGGCCCACCATCGTTTCGCCGTCTTTGTGGCGGTGGTGACTTTTTTTCTCATCATTGCCGGCGCGCTGGTAACCAGCAATGATGCCGGCCTCTCTGTACCCGACTGGCCTACTTCATTCGGTTCGCTGTACAAGATCCCACACCTGGTCGGAGGCGTGAAATTTGAGCATACCCACCGCATGATCGCCCAGTTTGTGGGATTTCTCAGCATCATCCTCGCGCTCTGGACCTGGCGCGCCGATCCTCGCCGCTGGATGAAATATCTCGGCCTCACCGCCCTGGGCCTGGTCATTGCACAAGGAATTCTGGGCGGGATCACGGTGCTCTTTTACCTGCCTCCCGCGGTCTCTTCGGCGCACGCCGCGCTGGCCCAGACGTTTTTCTGCGTGGTGGTCCTGATCGCCCTGTTCACCGGCCAGAATTGGGTGGAAGAAATTCCGCTGGTAGAGATCGACCGGGAACGCCCAAGTCTATTCGCCCTGGTTCTGTTCTCGATCTTTGTGCTTTATGTCCAATTGATTCTGGGCGCGATGTTTCGTCATCACGGACTGAGCTGGTGGCCGCATGTGCTGAACGCGGCGACGGTGGCCATCGTGCTTACCTGGACTTCCATCCGCGCCTTGTCGCGATACTCCGGTCTGGACGCGGTGCGGCGGCCTGCCATCGCCCTGCTCTCCCTCCTGATCGCGCAGCTGTGTCTGGGTTTTATCGCATTTATTACCCGAGTCGCTTGGGGACAAGATGCCGTACAGCCGGAACTTCCCATGGTGCTTTCGACCGTGGCGCACGTTGCGGTGGGGGCGTTGCTGCTGACGACAACCGTCGTCCTGGCGGCGCAGGTGTGGCTGCGTGTCCCTGTCGTTGAAGAGCGCAATTCCAGTCGGGATCGGAAGCCGGTGGCAGCATGAGTACGGCGACACAACCGTTGATAGTCCCGCGCAGCGGCGCGATGACCTTGGCGCGCGACTATGCCGAATTGACCAAGCTGCGCGTGACTACTCTGATTGTCATGACGGCGTGGTGCGGCTACTACTTCGGAGCTTTGAAGTCCGGCATCTCTTCCGTTTCCTGGGGACTGTTTCACGCGCTGCTGGGCATCGGCCTGGTCTCCGGCGGAACCGCGGCCCTGAACGAAGTGATGGAGTGGGAGACTGATGCCCGCATGCGGCGCACCGCGCAGCGTCCCATCCCTGCCGGACGCTTCAGCCTGCTGCACGCCGCGTTGGTGGGCACGCTGATGACCCTCGGCGGCGCCCTCTATCTGGGTCTGGCCCTGAATCCCTTGACCGCCTGGCTGGCGCTGGGGACCTCCGCGGTCTATCTTGGGGCATATACTCCGCTGAAAAAGGTCAACCCGGTTTGCACCTTTGTCGGGGCCTTCCCGGGAGCCATGCCGGGCGTGCTGGGCTGGACTGCGGCTCGCGGCCAGCTGGAGTGGGGTGCGCTGGTGATGTTTGCCATCGTCTTCTTCTGGCAGTTCCCTCACTTTTATTCGATCGCATGGCTCTATCGTCAGGACTACGAGGACGGCGGAATCCGCATGCTGCCGGTGGTGGAGCCGGACGGCAAATCCACGGGACGCCGAATCCTGCTTTACTCCCTGGCGCTCATCCCTGTGAGTCTGCTGCCTGCTTTTCTGGGCATGTCCGGCAAGTTGTACTTCGCCGGCGCCCTGGTGCTGGGAGTGGCGCTTTTCTATGTCGGGGGGCGGCTGGCTACGTCGAAATTGGCTACTGGCAATGCACGCTCCAGGCAACGGGCACGTCAGCTCCTGCAGGCAACCGTCTTCTACCTGCCCCTGCTGTTTGCTCTGATGATGCTCAACCCGAAGTGAACACGGGTTTTGCAGGCTGCCTCGCGAAACTGACCGGGCGCCTAAACCAAGCACAGTTCGACAGTTCCAGATAAAATACCCTGTGGTCTCCAAAGCTCCCGTTTACGCCGCGCTCGACTCCCAAAATAACGCTGCGACTGCTGCACCCGCTGTGATCTCGGTCCAGGACCTCGTCCACCGCTACGACGGACGCACTGCCCTGGACGGGGTTTCTTTCGATGTCCGCCCTGCCGAACTCTTCGGACTGCTCGGACCCAACGGCAGCGGCAAGACCACCATGTTCCGCATCCTTTCGACCCTGATGGTCGCGGGGGGCGGACGCGTGGTCATCATGGGATTCGACGCTGCCAGGGAGCCCACCCAGTTGCGACGGCAGATTGGCGTGGTATTCCAGGCCCAGAGCATCGACCTGAAATTGACTGCCGCCGAAAATCTCTGGCACCAGGGCCATCTTTACGGATTGCGCGGCGCGGCGCTGAAATCCCGCATTACGGAAATGCTGGCCATCATCGGGCTGTCCGATCGCGCCCGGGATAAAGCCGAGACCTTTTCCGGCGGAATGCAGCGCCGGCTGGAACTAGCCAAAGGACTGCTCCACCATCCGTCCGTACTGCTGCTCGACGAACCCACCACCGGCCTCGATCCCGGTGCGCGCCGCGACCTCTGGCAATATCTCCAGCTCCTGCGCGACGAAGAAAAAGTCACCGTGATTGTGACCACGCACCTGATGGAGGAGGCGGAACGCTGCGACCGTCTCGCTATCCTCAATGAGGGAAGGCTGGTGGCACTGGGAACTCCCACCGAGTTGAAACATGAAATCGGCGGCGACGTCATTCTGCTCGACGCCCGCGATGTGGAATCCATTGCGGAACGCATACGCGCCCGGTTCAACCTAAAAGCGCAAGTGCTCGGAGGCCAGGTCCGTCTGGAGCGGGAAAACGGCCACCGCTTCATTACCGACGTGGTCGAGGCTTTTCCCGGCGAGATAGAAGCGATTTCCGTGAGCAAGCCGTCGCTGGAAGATGTATTCATCCATCGCACCGGCCACAAGTTCTGGACCGAAGATGCCGAGCCAAATTCGTAGCGCCGGAATCTCGCCGGCTGTGGAGGTGGCGTCTCGCCGCCTCAAATGGAAAGTCGTACGAATTTCAGCGTCGCTGTGGTTGATGGCCATGGTTCACGCGGCGGGCGGGACGCCCGCCGGACAGCCGGCGAGACGCCGGCGCTACAAGGAGATAGCCTATGATGCTGGTGCTTTCAGTTGTCCTGGGACTGGTTCCGCTGGCGGGAATTGGCTGGACAGTTGAAAACGGATTGATCACTACCGTGGACGGGCTTTTTATGAGCATCATCATGCTGGCCCTATCCGGCATACTGTTTTTGAACGTATATCTCGAAGCACGCAAGAAGTTCGCGGTTAAGAAAGCGCCCCCGGCGCGGAAATCGAGCTGACGTGGTCACCCAGACGGCAACCCTTCCGGCACATGCCCCTCCCACCACTGGACTCCTGCTTCCAGCATTCACCTTGTGGTGGCGGGAGTTGGTCCGCTTCTATCGCCAGCGCGCCCGCGTCGTGGGCGTGATCGCATCGCCCCTTTTGTTCTGGGTGGTGATTGGCTCAGGCTTTGGCAGTTCGTTTCGATCAGGCGACGCCGCGGGACAGCAGCATTATCTGGACTACTTCTATCCCGGCGCATTGATCATGATTGTGCTGTTCACTTCGATCTTCACCATGATGTCGGTGATCGAAGACCGCAAAGAAGGCTTTCTCCTGTCGGTGCTGGTGGCGCCGGTGCCGCGTTCCGCGATTGTGCTGGGCAAAGTGCTGGGCGGCACAACCCTGTCGGCGATTCAGGGCCTGATCTTTCTCGCTTTCGCTCCCCTGGTGGGAATACATCTTGGCGTGACCGGTTTTCTGCTGGTGGTAGTGACAGTCTTCCTGGTCTCTTTTGCCTTAACCGCGCTGGGCTTCACCATCGCGTGGTCCATGGATTCCACACAGGCCTTCCATGCCATCATTAACTTGTTCCTTATCCCGCTGTGGCTGCTCTCAGGGGCGCTGTTTCCGCTGACGGGCGCGTCCGGCTGGATTCGATTTCTCATCCGAATCAACCCTCTGACCTATGGCGTGGAGGCGCTACGCGACCTGCTGTATCCCGGGAACCTGACCGACTTTCCTTTGCCGTCGTCACTAGCAACGCTGGTGCTGTTTTCCGCGCTGATGTTCGGCCTCTCTTTCATCATGGTGAGCCGCCGCACCACGAAGCCCGCCGCATGATGCAGGTCGCTGCCCAATACGCCATCTACCCGGTGATTGACGCTGTGCTCAACGGCACCAGCGCCGTGCTGTTGCTGGTAGGACGAAGTTACATAAAGCGGGGACGCATGGCCGCGCACCGCGCCGTGATGATCACCGCGCTGATTTCCTCCGCACTGTTTCTGATTTCCTACCTGTACTACCACGCGCACGTGGGCTCGGTGCATTTTCAGGGGCAAGGCTGGTCGCGCCCGGTCTATTTCAGCATTCTGATTTCACACACCATACTGGCGATCGCCATTGTGCCCCTGGTGATCATCACGCTGAGCCGCGCCCTGCGAGAACGTTACGACAAGCATCGCAGGATTGCCCGTTGGACTTTCCCGCTCTGGCTCTATGTGTCGGTGACCGGGGTGGTGATCTACGTGATGTTGTACCACTTGTTTGCGGCTTGACGGGTCACGCAGAGGCGCCGAGAAAACAGTTCCGCCTTCTCTCTGTCTCCGTGTCCGCTGTGGTGAGATGCTTTCATGACCATCGTGAAACTGAAGATCGACGTATCCGGCACGGTCGGCGACGAGGCCTGGCGCGGCCTGCGCCAGTTTGACGAAATCCAGAGCGCGGCCTTCGGCCCGAAATTCGGATCGAGCGGAACCTGCAACCATGCCGCGGATCAGCGCCACGCCAAAGGGGAATGGATGGGTGCGGAAATCAAACTGGAGACGCCGCTTCTGGCACAGTACGCCGTCTCCCACTACCTCGAGCAGGAGCGCGTGCTGGATGCCGATGTGGTGGAGTGAGCAGCGTGGAAGAAAACTATCGCGCGGGGGCCCCCTTGTAGCGCCGCCGTCCCGGCGGCTGTCCGGTGGGCGTCCCGCCCACCGCC
>JBARIF010000070.1:0-3119 GCA_049799615.1 Terriglobales bacterium | reverse complement strand
GATCTAGGCGACGAGCGAACGCCATGGGGATCGCAATTCCAGCTTCCTGACTGTGCCCGCGCTCGTATTAAGAGCGGGAATGCCACCGGTAAGTCTCAAACTCGCCCGGAGCTATATGGAGGGACATCCATGAATCGCAGAGACTTGCTCGCAGCTGGCGCAGGATTGACACTCACCGAATTTTCTTTCTTTCTTGCATCTTCGCTGCAAGCTTCGGGCGAAAGGAATCGCGCCACGGGTCAAGGGACCGTTCGACATCCAGTTTTCGTTCGCTCTGGTTTCACACGTAAACCCAACGGCGCTGATGACCGCGCACCCTCGCCGTCAGGGATGTTCGATACCGAGGTTGTCCGTTCCTCCGATTCCGAGGGGCGCCTCGCGGTCTTCGTGTTTCCGGCAGGTGACCATCATCCCTATCGAGGTGCGCCGCTTCACGTTCATCACGAACAGGATGAGTGGATCTATGTGATGGCGGGTGAATTCGTCGCCGAGGTTGGCGGCGAGCGGATGCGTCTGAAGCCGGGCGATTCCTTGCTGATGCCTATGAAGGTCCCGCACCGCTGGAGTGTAGCGCAGGATTCTCATTGTGGCGCAATTCATCTCTACACACCCGCTGGATTAATGGAAACACAATGGGCGTCGGTTGCACAAAGCGAAGATCCAAAGAATCAGGAAACTCGTAAAGCAGAGTTCGAAAGGCATGGATTGACGCTTCTTGGAGAGCCACTCAGCAAGGAAGAGATCGATCGAACCCTCTGATATGCAAGCGATATTGGGCATGAAAACAAACACTGAGAAGGGGGGACAGCAATGAAACAACGTTCCCGTTGGCGGTTTTCGTCTTTTGCCACGTGCCTCATATTGACGATCATGCTGACAGTTTCATTTCCAGTATGGTCACGGACCAGCGCCGAGCCAATCATCGACATGCATCTGCACGCGAAGCGCGCAGATGAGATCGGGCCACCCCCACTCTATCTTTGCGCTCCTTTTGTGAGCTGGCCGGTCAAGGACACTCTTGAAGATGCGCAAGCATATTTTGCCCGCGTGCAGAACAAACCCGCATGTCCATCGCCTCTGCGATCGGGTTCGAATGACGAAGACCTGATGCGGCGCACGCTTGCAATCTTGAAAACACGAAATGTGACCGTTGCAGTCACGGATGGCAACCTCGAGGTCATGGAAAAGTGGAAGCAGGCGTCAGAAGGCCGCATTCTCCCAGCACTGCCGTTCGACCCGGAGTCCGGAAAACCGAGCGTGGACGAATTACGCCAATTGGTGGAAAGCGGGCGAGTAATGGCGTTTGCTGAAATCAGCTCGCAATATGAGGGGATTGCCGCCACCGATCCGCGATTGGAACCTTACTTTGCGCTGGCCGAAGAACTGGACATTCCCGTCGGCATTCACGTGGGACCTGGGCCGCCGGGAGCTCCCTACGTCGTCGCGCCTAGTTACCGCATGCGCTTGTCCAGCCTGCTGACCCTCGAAGATGTTCTCGTGCGCCATCCTAAGCTTCGCGTTTGGGCCATGCATGCCGGCTGGCCATTGGCAGACGACACCATCGCTGCCCTATACGCCCATCCTCAACTCTATGTGGATATCGGAATCATAGATTATGCCTTTCCGCGTAAGCAGTTCTACGATTTCTTGCATCGTTTGATTGATGCCGGATTCGAGAACCGCATCATGTTTGGCTCTGACGAAATGGTTTGGCCCGATGCGGTCTCAGCCGCAATCGATACGATTCAGAATGATCCTGCACTAACTTCCGGGCAAAAGCGGGATATCTTGTACAACAACGCCGCTCGATTTCTACGACTCAAGCGATGACAGCCCGGTCTTCTCGGGAGACTTGCAACACCACCTTCGATCACAGTAACCCATGGGGAGATCAAGGATGCAGGCACGAATTCTATTTTGGGCTCGACGATTGGCGGCAGTTTTGATATTTCTCCTTGCAGTCGCGGTAGCCCTCGCCGCGGGTTTGCTGACTCCTTATTTTCTGGCAGCACGGACGGCAAGCATTCTGCTTCTTACGATCATCGCCATCGCGTCATTTGCACTGTTGACATGTGCGGGTTGCTTCGGCCACGGCTCGGACCCTACTACCTTAGCCGTGTAGACTCGACTTCCGGACCATTCTTTGGTAGTGGTTCCGCAAATCCAGCATGACCTGCTCCCACCAATCGCTTCAGCCGCCCGTTCTCTTCCTGCAGCTGCTTGAACTGCCGGACCTGATCGGTCTCCAGCCCCTTGTACTGCTTTTTCCAGCGATACAGCGTCTGCTCGGTGATTCCCACCTGACGGATCAACTCCGCCACCGGTATCCCCACCTCCGCCTGCTTCAACACCGCCACGATCTGCTCCACAGAAAAGCGTTTCCTCTTCACGGCAAACCTCCCCCTTCCTCAGGTAGTAGATTGTGCCGGAAACTAATCCTCAGGGTGTCTCAGAAATCGGGGAGCCGATCAGTCGGATGGGTCGACACCGTACGAATCCAAGACATCGCGTAGGGTCACGATGCCTTCCAACTTGTGCACATCAGCACGGCTCACGACCGGCAGAATTTCCACGTGGTTTGAACCCATACGGTCGAGCGCGAGATCCAGTCCCTGATCGGCGTGGACGTGCGGGAAAATCAGCGGATCGACCATCGCATTCAACTTCTTGGTGTCATCCTCTCTTGCTGCTCGTTCGAGTGCCGATAGGCTAATCAGTCCGACTACTCCTCGCTGATTCGTGATCAGCCAAGTTCGAAATTTGCTCGCCCGGACGCGCTGCAGGGCCTCCTGAACCGTAACATCAGCCGGCAATGACTCGGTCGCTGGGCGCAGCACGCGAACCACTCGACGCTGACCATGTTGCTGCCGCGCCTCCGCCGTTGGCAAGTGGATACCATCCTGTACTGCCAGGGCTTCGTAGATGGGCTGTCGCTGCAACCGTGATGAGATGAAAAGGCTCACCAGATTTGCAATCATCAGTGGGACGATAACGGCATAGTCCTGTGTCATCTCGAAGATCATCAGCACTGAAGTCATAGGAGCGCGCACTATGCCCGCGAAGACCGCTCCCATCCCTACCAGTGCGTAGGCACCTGGCGTTGCGGTGTAGGCGGGAAA
>JBARIF010000069.1:0-11691 GCA_049799615.1 Terriglobales bacterium | reverse complement strand
CGGGGACTGGATTCCCATACTTCAAGTAACGAATCAGGACGAAGCCCAGTACGCAAAAACCAAAAATCGTAAACGCGAATCCCACCAGACTGGCGAATTGCAGCGGCAACGTAGTGAAGCCGGTCATCATGTTCATGGCGTGGGTGATCAGTTTGCGGAAGCTGTAACCGGAGGTCCCTTGCCGACGCGGTTGGTGAGCCACGGGCACAGCTGCAAAACGGTTCGTGCCCCAGGTGAGCAACACGTCAATGGACACGAACGATCCTTCGTAGTGACTGAACGCGTTGGCCACTTCCGCTCGAAAAGCACGAAAGGCAGAAACCTGGCGGGCTATCTTTGCTCCCATGACGTTTTGCAGCGCCATCTTCGTCACCCATGAAGCCAGGTCGCGCAAGAAGCCGTGCTCTTCATTTTCGGGCGTGCCATAGACGACGTCAAAGCCCTGGGCCAGGACCGCGAGCAATTTCGGGATTTCCTCGGGAGGGTGCTGCAAGTCGTCATCGAGGGTCACGATCACGTCATACTGCGTTGCGCGAATACCGCACAAGAGCGCGCTGTGCTGGCCGTAGTTGCGCATCAGGTTGATGGGATGAATCCAGGAATTTCGCTCTGCCAGCTGGCAAATGACCTCCCAGCTCTGGTCCGGGCTGCTGTCGTTGACCAGCACCAATTCGTAGGCCGACGCAATTCTGCTGAGGACTTTCTCCAGGCGTTGCACCAACTCGGGCAAGATGGCTTCACTGCGGTAAACCGGCACTACCACCGAGAGCCCGCCGGGTCGCGAATCGATGCTATGAATCATGGCTGCCATCCTTTAGTCCGGAGACCGTCGGAGCGCATCCCGGCGATGAAAGGCATGATTGAGGACGCATGGACGCGCGTCTTATTCGAACACTGGAGGTTGAAAGTGTCGCGATTTTACATGTTTGCGAAGCGCAGGAGCAAGGGGGAAACCGTCCGAATGGACGTATCAATCGCGGTGCGGGGTTGCTTGGCGAACTTTGCGGCGGCTTCGAAAAACTTCGCGGCGGCAAGACTTGAGTGCCAGAAGCCCGGTCAAAATCTCAAACCGCCAAGGACGCAAAAATCTGGAATCAGAGGACTGGTGGATTGAGCAGTTCGAAAATGCACCAGAGCGCTGTGCTATTTTGATCACGCGGAGGGATCTTGAGCGACAGTCCACGAGCGTCTTTCAGCCGACGCATGACGACCGTCGTGATTCTTCTCATCGTCCTCGCCATCTACAGCTATCCCTACCTGGCAACCACCCGAACGCTGCAGTCAAGCCAAGTCCCATTCTCATTCGCTGCCGACCTTAGTCTCTACCTGAATCTTGGCGAGTTGGGTTCGGCTCACATTCAGCCGGCCGTAAATCCTTACTACGGCACACCGATGCAGCCGGGACTGTTTGGCTATCTCACGTTCGATCTGGCTTTCAGAGTTTTTGGTTGGTTGGAGAATATGGTCGGTCACAACCTCTGGTGGGCCGTGCTGATCTGGAATTGGCTTTGGTGGGGGGCAATCTTTGCCGCCGCTCTGTGGTTTTTTCGGGTGGCGCTGCCCGAGGAAACGTCATCGGTACTGTGGCTCGGTATAACTCTGCTCTTCTTTTTCAACTTCGGCGTGCTCAAATCATTGCTCGTGGCCTGGGTGCATCTTCCAGCTACGGGCGGATTTGAAGCTTTGAGTCTGCCCTACATCCGCGTCTTCTTTCCGCAAGTTCCGGTCGCGCTCCTGCTTTTCTATCTCGCGCTTCAGATTCGCGTGCTGCGCTCCTCGAAGTGGCATGACTGGGCTGGGATGTGTGTGCTGCAGGCGGTTGCGCTGGCGACGTTTCCCTACGCCACGCTGATGATGGCGGGAAGCACTTTCGTGGTCGCAATGGGCTGCTTTGGTTCCTCCCTGCCCGGCGTCCGGCTCAAGGCGATCATCCCTTACGGTTTGGCATGTGCCGCCATAGACTGCATGTTTCTGCTCCACCGCATGACGCGCGGGACGCAGGATTCCCAGTTTTCCTTTGTCAGGTTCCGTCCCTTGCACATTTTCGATCTCACCGGCGGAGCGGTGATCTTGCTTCTCCTGCTGGGCCTTCTCACCCTGGTTCTCCCCCCGGCCGGGTCGCGCGAAGCCAAGTGGACGATCGTAGGGCTGGGCACCTCCAACGTACTGTTGATGCTTGCCGATGTCGCAGTGGCGCCATCGCTTCTGATGTCCTCTCACGGCGGCTACTTTCTGCATGGCACCGTCGCAGTGCAGATCACTTACCTCCTCTCCGGGCTGGGGATGAGGAGGGCGCGCTTCCGGCTATGGATGAGACCTGCGTGCCTTACCGCCATCTTTCTGGTGACGGTCAATGGGGCCATGCTGGCATGGGGCAACTACCGGTCGTCTCTGCCGCAAAACCGCGAAGTAAGTGATCTGGCGAAGGCGATTGCTTCGGTGCAGATCGATGAGCGGGACCTGATCATCGCCCGTGCCGATACCGTGGATGACCTGTGCTCGTGGGCCCCATTGTTGAATCGCGCGACCGTGCTATTTTGCCGCAGCGCGCAGTACGAGCTGTCGGATGCGGAGCGGCGTGGCTTTCATCGCTTGCGGCAGGCGTTTTATCTCTACTTCACCGGTAAGGATAGTCGCTGGGTGGATGGAGTCCTACGCGATCCTGCTGCGCTTACTGAACAGGATCGCCTGGCCTTCGCTGGCGAAATCAATCCCTCCGATAAGGACACCCTCGACACCGGGAAACGGGAAATTACGGCGGAGCTGATTCCCCGGCTGGCGGAGGTTGAAGAACGGCAGGGTCCGGCGCGGGATTTCTTTCGCCCGTACGCACGCGTTCTGGTGGTTGATCATGCGACGCATCCCATTTTTGTGAAGGAACGCTTGCTGGTGTACGTGTCGATTGACTCGGAGCAAAGGGCTGGCGACTTTGTAGTGTTGTGGTGCAGACCCAACCGGGTGCGTGGCGAACCGGATTCTCCCCGTGGAGACAGTTTCGTGCAGGTTCTCCCTATCGCCCATGATCCTGGAGCTGAGGCAGGGCCGGGGCGGTTTCGGGGTCGGGGGCGAGGGCGGGAGCATCGTCGCGGGTGAAGCGGTCTTTCAGTCTCAGGAAAGCCTCCTCGAAATATCTTCGCGACACGTACGCCAAACCGACCGCCGCGCTTCCAGCCACCCGAAAACCCCATTACTCCGCGGGGCCGCTTTCCATTACGGATACGCGGCCGGCCTTGGCTGGTACACCTGGTTCGTAGCGGACGGTTTGGCCATGGGCAATTTGCGGGCGATCGTCTTGCGCAGTTCTCCAACTCGGGCATGACTGGACGGATCAGCTTCTCTTCGGCCACGAAGGTCGGGTGTTGCTTCACTCGCTCACGTCGGAAAATATCTGCGTCAGGACGAGATTATACGTTCGTGTACTCTTCGTGAACCAGTCACGTTAGTATATTCCCGCAACGGGAGGCAGCGGAATGTGCGGCATCTTCGGCATGCTTGCGACTAACGGCACTGTTCCCCCGTTGGTACTGGAGCGGGCCACGGATTCGCTGGCGCACCGCGGCCCGGACGATCGCGGGACGGTAGTCATTCAGGCCAAGACCGCGCCGCGCCTCGAAATCGGCCTGGGCAGCCGGCGACTGGCGATTATTGATCTCTCTCCGCTGGGCCATCAGCCCATGCAGGATGCGGAAACCGGCAACTGGATCGTTTACAACGGTGAAATTTACAATTTCCGCGAACTCCGGACGCGGCTGCAGGGCGAAGGGGCGCACTTTGTCAGCCAGTCCGACACCGAGGTGCTGCTCCAGGCTTATGGGCGCTGGGGCGAGAAGTGTCTGCGCGAGTTGCGCGGAATGTTCGCCTTCGCCATTTGGGATGCCAAACGCTCGCGACTACTGCTGGGCCGCGACCCCATGGGCATCAAGCCGCTCTACTATTGTTTTTCGGGTCCGTATTTTCTCTTCGCTTCTGAGCTGCGCACCCTGTTGGACACAGGACTGATTGCGCGACGGCTCGATCCCGCCGGCCTGATCAACTACCTGAATTTTGGATCGGTTTACGAACCCAACACCATGATTCAAGGCGTATCCGCATTGCAGGCAGGCCACTACGCGGTGTGGGAAGGCGGGCGGCTTCGCGACACAGTGTACTGGGACCTGGTCCCGCATGGTCAGGTCAGTACGGCCGCAAGTCATCTGGTGGACAATGCGACGGCGCGTAAAGATCTGGAAAATGAGATTTACGCCACTCTCGACCAGGCCGTCCGCATGCAGACCGTGAGCGACGTTCCGGTGGGCTTGTTTCTTTCCGGCGGCATCGACTCCAGCAGCCTGGCCGGCATTCTGAGCCGGACGGGGACCCGGCCCAACACGTTTTCCATTATTTTCCGCGAGGCGGAATTCAGCGAAGCCGAATATTCCCGCGCGGTGGCCCGGGCCTTTGGCACCGAACACCAGGAGATCATGGTTTCACAGGGCGATGCGCTGGACGCTATCCCGTACGCGCTCCAGGCCATGGACCAGCCCACCATCGACGGTCTCAATACATATCTGATCGCGCGTCAGACCCGCGCCGCCGGGATCAAGGTGGCGCTTTCCGGCCTGGGTGGGGACGAGTTGTTTGCCGGCTACTCCAGCTTTCGCGATGTTCCCCGCATGGAGCGCTTTGACCGGTTCTGGGGGCACTGGCCTGCAATCCTGCGGCGGCCCTTGGCCCGTATGTTTTCTGCACTGGCTACGGACACGGACCAGAACCGAAAACTCGCCGCCATGGGAGAGGGGGAGGGGGCCATCCATCCCTACTTCCTGGTGCGCGCCCTGTTCACTCCCGGACAGCGCAATTCGCTTCTGGTATCCGTCGAGGAAGCAGCGCTGGCGCGGGCGAATGCTCCTGCGCTGGAAAGCCTGGGTCGCGCTCGTGAACTCGACCCCATCAATCGCGTTTCGTATCTGGAGGCACGCTGTTACATGCTAAATACCCTGCTCCGAGATTCCGACGTGATGAGCATGGCCCACGGACTTGAGTTGAGGGTGCCCCTCATCGATCATCAGCTTGCCGACAAGCTGATGACCCTGCCCGGCGCCTGGAAACTGGACAGCAGCCTGCCGAAGCCGCTGCTGGTTGGGGCGTTGAAGGGAGCGTTGCCCGCCGAGATCGTTCACCGCAAGAAGCAGGGTTTCACCCTGCCCTTTGAACGCTGGCTGCGGGAGAATCTGCGGCCTGAAGTGGAAGCGGCCCTGCAGAAAATTGGGCGTGGGCCGCTCGGGCCTTTGCTCAATCAACCGACTGCTATGCAGGTTTGGGATGATTTCCTGAATCAGCGGACTTCATGGTCCCGCGTCTGGTCTCTGTATGTGCTGGAGCGGTGGTGCGAGTTGAATTCAGTTACCGCGTAAGGGCGTCAGGCCTCGGACGTCAGACGTCAGACTTCGGACCTCAGACTCCGGCGGTGTATTCAGAACTGGTTTTGCCGAAGTCCGAAGTCTGACCTCCGACGTTCGACAGCTGACAGGCCGGCGCCGAGGGCGACTTGTCTCCACGCGGTCCGTGGTGACACTTACTCCAAAGCGTTCCATGTAATATGTTCACAGCGTATTCCCACGCCATGCAGGAATTAGAAGAACCCAGGCAGATCCAGGTTGCCGCTCCGCCGGTGTCGCTTCCCGTGAGCGTGATTGTTCCGGTGCGAAATGAGGCCCACAACCTGGCGCGCTGCCTGGAATCACTGCGCGGGGTGGGCGAAGTGTACGTCGTCGATTCCGCAAGCAGTGATGGTACGGCGGAGATCGCACGCTCCTTCGGCGCCCGGGTGGTGCAGTTCCATTATGCCGGGGGTTGGCCCAAGAAGCGCCAGTGGGCGATGGATACGCTTCCTCTCGCCTACGACTGGGTTTTTCTTGTTGATGCCGACGAGGCTCTGACTCCTGAACTGGCTCGGGAGATCCGGCAGGCCATTCAGGATGCCAGCATGGACGGTTACTACATCGCCCTGCAGGTCGTTTTCCTGGGCCGGCCGTTGCGCTACGGCGGCGCCGGATTTTATAAGCTCTCACTCTTTCGCCGTGGCAAGGGCCGCTTCGAGTGTCGCCTCAGGGAACAGGACGCCTCCATGGCCGACATGGAAGTGCACGAGCACGTAATCGTCGAAGGCAAAACCGCAAGGCTGAAGCATGCGTTGCGGCATCACAACGTGGAATCCATCTCGCGCTACATTCAGAAGCACGACGAATACTCCAACTGGGATGCCCGGGTGTGGCTCGAAGGTGAAGCGAATTCCACGGAGTTGCCGCCATCCTTGTTCGGAAATCAGGCGCAGCGGCGGCGCTGGCTTCGCAAACGGCTGTTCGCTCTCCCCGGTTCGTCGCTGCTTTTGTTCATCTACCGGTACTTTTTTCGTCTCGGGTTCCTGGATGGCGTGCCCGGCCTGATTTACTGCGGCTTTCAGGGCATGCAGTTTTTTCACATCAAAGCCAAGATATACGAGTTGCGCAGGAGGAAGGATTGACGCCGTCTCATGTGCGGGATTAGCGGCCTGGCCAATTGCGGAGATAAAGAGACCCTGGCGCGCATGACGGCGATCCAGGCCCACCGCGGTCCCGACGACTCCGGCCTGTGGGAGCAGCATTTTCCGGACGGTTCGTACCTTGCCCTGGGCAGCCGCAGGCTCGCCATCCTCGACCTCTCTCCGGGCGGCCACATGCCGATGTGTAACCCGCAGCGCACGCTGTGGATCACTTACAACGGCGAAATCTACAATTTCCGCGAATTGCGCCGGGAGTTGCGAGCCAAGGGGCACCAGTTCGTCTCTGAAAGTGATACCGAGGTGGTGCTGCATCTTTACGAGGCCGAGGGGCCGGACTGTGTCAAGCGGCTGAACGGAATGTTCGCCTTCGCCATTTGCGATCTCCGCTCCGGCACACCGACGCTGTTTGTTGCGCGGGACCACTTTGGGGTGAAGCCGTTTTACTACGCGCACCGGGGCAACCGCTTCGCCTTCGCTTCCGAGATCAAGGCATTGCTCCAGGTTCCCGGCATTGAGGCCGAACTCGATCCCGAATCGTTGCACCAGTATCTGACCTTTCTCTGGGTGCCCGATCCCGCGACCATGTTTCGCGGAATTCTGAAGCTGCCGGCAGGTCACTGCGCAGTTTTTCGGGACGGTCAACTCGAGCTGAGGAAATACTGGGACCTGACATTTCCTCCCGCGGATGCAAGCTACCCCCGGTCGGAAAACGAGCTGGCGGAAGAGATTCGGGAACGTTTCCGGCGCTCGGTGGAAGGCCAGATGGTCAGCGATGTTTCGATCGGCGCCTTCCTGAGCGCGGGGCTCGATTCTTCCAGCATCGTGGCCATGATGACGCGTGCCCGCCGGCAGCCGGTGCGCACCTACACCATCACCTTTCCAGCCAAATATCGCATGGGGGAAAACGCGCTGGACGATCCCGCGGTCGCGACTCGGCTGGCACAACGTTTGGGGTGTGAGAACCAACGCATTGTGGTGGAGCCGGAGGTGGTCGATCTGCTACCTCGGCTGGTCTGGCACATGGACGAGCCCGCTGCCGATCCAGCCATCATTCCCGCATACCTGGTCTGCCGCGAGGCGCGAAAGCAGGCCACGGTGCTGCTCTCAGGAGTCGGGGGCGACGAACTCTTCGCGGGATATCGCAAGCACGCCGCACATTACTGGGCGGAGGCCTACCGGCGCATTCCCGCCTCTGCGCGCAACCTGGTTGCCGATGCGGTTGCGGGTTTGCCCAGCCTGCGCGGTACACCTGCGAAAGGAAGCTTGCGCCTGATGAAGAAAATGACGCGCAGCGCTTCGCTCTCGCCCGTGGATCGATTCGTGATGAACAGCACCTATCTGGATTCCGGGCAGAAGGGGTCACTCTATGCGCCGGCCTGGGGCAGGGAAATTTTCGACTCCGATCCGGCGTTACGGCACCGCGCATGTTTTGCGCAGGTGGAGGACTCGGATTTCCTGAACCAGATGCTCTATCTCGACACCAAAATTTTTATGGCCAGTCTCAATCTCACCTACAACGACAAGATGAGTATGGCGTCATCGGTGGAAGTGCGGGTGCCGTTCCTGGACCGCGAGCTGGCCGAGTTCGTTGCCTGGAATGTGCCGCCCCGGCTCAAGCTGAAGGGCTTTCTACGCCCCACCACGAAGTATATTTTCCGCCGGGCGATGAAGGATATTTTGCCGCGCGAGGTGTTGTCGCAACCCAAGGCTGGTTTTGCGGCTCCGATCGACTACTGGCTGGCCCATGATTTGAAAGAAATGACGGATGATCTGCTTTCCGAGTCGCGTATTCGCGAGCGTGGCCTGTTCCGTCCCGAGGCGGTTCGCGGGCTGGTGGAGCAGCATCGCCGCGGTGTCCAGGATTGGTCGATGCAGATTTGGCAATTTCTTACTCTTGAACTCTGGATGCAAGCCTTCCTTGACGGCGGAGCGGCCACAATGATGGATCTGGACGGCCGCGCCATTGCGTGAGGGGAAGAACAAAGGCATCAACCACGGAGGACACGAAGTACACACAGGGGTTCCTTCGTGAGACGTCGTCTCCTTCGTGGTTGATGCCTTTCGTAATACTGCCCATGCAGGCGGTTTCTTTCCACACTCGTGCTATAGTTCGGAAAACCAGCACAATTCTGTTTCCTATGTCGGTCGCGGCTCGTCTTAACTACTACCGTCGCGTTTCCAGCGCATATTTATTGCCGGGGAAGAGCCAGCTTACTTTCTGGCATGACCAGCCGCAGTTGAATCCCCGCGCGTCTATCGGCCAGCTCGGGGAATACTACATGCCATTCCTCGAGAAGGCGGATTACGCCGGACCATACGATTCCGATGGAATTCCTCTGCTCAACTACCACGGCAGGATTGGTCTGCAGTACAACCCCATTGCGATCTCGCAGTGGGGGCTGGGGAACTTCAATGTTTTTCTTCGCTCCAAAGACGGGGAGCGTAAGAGAAGGTCTGTCGCCACGGCTGATTGGCTGGTGAAGCATCTGGAGCCGAACTCGTCTGGTGTTCCGGTCTGGAACCACATGTTCGACTGGGAATACCGGACCCCACTGCAAGCACCCTGGTATTCCGGCCTCGCCCAGGGGCAGGGAATTTCTTTGCTGGTGCGGATAGCGCGGGAAACGGGCAAGTCCGAATATCTCGAAGCCGCCACGCGTGCCTTCGTCAGTTTTTCGAAGTCCACTCAGGAGGGGGGAGTCGTCTTCACCGACGAACGCGGCGACATCTGGTTCGAGGAGTACATCGTGTCGCCACCTACCCATATTTTGAACGGCTTCGTCTGGGCTGCGTGGGGTGTCTACGACTTCTTTCTGGCCACGGGAGAGAAAGCAGCGGAACAGTTGTTTGCCCGGGCGGTGAACACTCTGCGTGAAAATCTCGACCGCTACGATCTCGGGTTCTGGTCGCTTTACGAACAGTCCGGCACGCGCCTGCCCATGGTCGCCAGCCCTTTCTATCATCAGTTACACGTGGCGCAGCTGCGCATGATGCACCGGTTGACTGGCGACGACCTGTTTTCCCGATACGCCGATCGTTGGCAGACCTACGCCCGCAGCCGGACCAAGCGGACCCGCGCCTTGTGTTACAAGGGCGCATTCAAGCTTTGCCATTACTGAGGGGCTACGGCTGAGTGAAGCAAAGGCTTGACCGCAAAGGGCGCAAAGAATTCGCAAAGGACGCAAAGTGAAGCTCTCGGAAAGATACTGGTGAAGATTCTTTACGTCTCACAATATTTTCCGCCGGAGATGGGAGCGCCCGCCGCCCGCGTGGCTGAACTCTCGCGCCACTGGGCGCAAGAGCAGAACCAGATCACGGTGCTGACCGGGTTTCCCAATCACCCTACGGGCATAGTGCCGCCGGAGTACCGCCGTAGGTTCCGCAGACTCGTGGCGCGGGAAAAAATCAACGGGGTGAATGTCGTCCGCACTTGGCTGCTGCCCTTTCCCAACCGCCGGACCTACGAGCGCATGTTGAACTACAGCTCGTTTTGCTTCTCCGCGGCCGCCACCGGAATGTTGGCTGAGCGTCCGGACGTGGTCATCGCCAGCTCGCCCCAGTTGCTGGTCGGTCTGTCCGGGTGGTGGCTGGCGCGCTGCAGGCGGTCGCGCTTCGTCTTCGAGGTCCGCGACCTCTGGCCAGAGTCGCTGGCGGCGGTGGGCGTGGGGACGGCGGATTCTGTGGTCTATCGGATGCTTGCCCGGATTGCCGTCTTCCTGTACCGAAATTCCGATCACATCGTGGTCGTCACTCCGGCTTTCAAGGAGTACCTGGTGCAGCACATGCGGATCAGGTCGGAAAAGATTTCGGTGATCGAAAACGGAGTGGAGGCGGAGCTATTCAGTCCCAGGGTGGAGAGCGATCTGCGATCCAGTTGGGGGTCCGAGGGGAAATTTGTTGTTTCCTACATTGGAACTATGGGTAACGCCCACGGCCTGCAGACCATGGTCGAAGCCGCAGCACAACTGCAGAATGCGATGCCCGGCATCCTCTTCCTGCTGGTGGGGGAAGGGGCGGAGAAAGAGCAACTGGTTTCTCTGGTTCGCACCCGTGGTCTCACCAACCTGCGCTTTGTAGACCAGCAAGCGCGGGAAAAGGTACCGGCCTATATTTGCGCGTCGGATGCGTGTGTGGTTTTGCTTAGGCAGTCCGAGATCTTCAAGACTGTCATTCCCAGCAAGATGCTGGAGTTCATGTCCTGCGCCCGTCCGGTAATTCTCGGGGTTGAAGGCCAGGCGCGCCAGCTTCTCGAGGAGGCGCAGGCAGGAATCTGCATCGAGCCAGGAAATTCCCAGCAACTGGCGCAGGCGATTTTGCGCCTCGCTGGAGACGCACAACGGCGGGAAATCCTGGGTCGCAATGGACGCCGCTACGTTTTGCAGCGTTTTTCACGCCGCCAAACCGCGATGGCTTATCACGAGGTGCTGAGGGAACTGCTGGGAGAAGGGAAGCGGCGCGCAGTCGCGGCCTGACCGAAATCGCGCTAAGGCCGAATGGCTACAATGCTGACCGCGGTGGCAGCCTGCATGGCGGCTTCGATGGTCTTGGACATGACCATTTTCCGCGCGCTGCTGGGCACGAACAGAATGTCGTCCGCCTTCATGGGAATGTCCGGTGCTTTGGCCTGCAGCATCTTCTTCAACTCGACCGGGGTTTCTATCGTTCCGTACGGCCCTTTGCGGAGAATCTTGGCCGAATTGAGTTTGGCGGTCCGTGTGGTGCCACCCGCGAGGGCGATCGCCTTCAGTACGGTCAAGCTGTCGCTGTCCATCAGGAATCCGCTGGGCCGGCCTACTTCTCCCACGACGTAAACCACATCGGCCTTGTGAACCAGAATGGTGTCGCCCGGAGAAACCAGGATGTTACTGGCGGGATTGTCGGTCAGCTTCCGGCTCAAGGGCACAGTCACCGGCTTCTCCGACTGGTTACGATGGGTCACGGTAATGCTCTGGCCTGCCTTGTCGGTAAACCCGCCGGCCGCGGAAATGACGTCGAGCAACCGCGGCTCGCCCATGATTGGGTACACCCCGGGCCTGGCGATTTCGCCCAGCAGACTGGCTCCTTGTGAAACGGACTGATCGACATTCAAAGTGACATGCGGATTTTTTACGAATCCGCCGTCCGAGAGCCGCTTTTCGATCAAGGCCTGTGCTTCTTCGACGGTGAGGCCA
>JBARIF010000068.1:0-2883 GCA_049799615.1 Terriglobales bacterium | reverse complement strand
GGGACGAAGGCTGCTCCCGCCCGGAAGCCCCTGGGGGCGGACCGGCCGGCATCGGATCCGCCGGCCAAGCCGGCAGCCAAGCTTGCCGAGCGTGCGCTCTCAAAACCTTCAGTCCCGACGCCTGGGCCATCAACTCACGCATCTCAACCCGCATCGCAATCTGGGACCACGGAGGATAAACCTCACTAGCGTGCCCATCACTTACACATCTCAGGAGCAGGTAGAGGTTTACCGGTTCAGCGCCCCGGCGGCCATTCTGATTCCGCTGATCGCCATTTTCTTGCAGGCATTTCTGCCCCTGCGGCTGCATTTCTTCTCTCTATTTGATCTGCCGCTGCTGGTAGTGATTTTCTTCGCCGTGGCTCGGCGCAGCCAGGTATCGGGGATGCTTACCGGAGCGCTGATCGGCCTGTTGCAGGATTCGCTCACCCATCAGCCCATCGGCATTTACGGCATCGCGAACACGGTGGTGGGCTTTGGGGCTTCGTCCCTGGGCGCCAAGCTGGACGTCGAGAATGTAGGGGCCCGCTTCCTGGTGACCCTGTTCTTTTACGCCGTCCATGAAGTGGTGTACTTCACCGTGGCGCGCGGGCTGGTCAAATTGACCCTGCAATGGAGTTGGGGACACGAGATCGGCGGCGCCCTGCTCAATGCGGCTACCGCAGCGGTCCTGTTTACCCTCCTGGATCGGTTTAAGCAGAGAGCGTGAGCAGTTGTCGGTCTTCAGCTGAACCCGACCGTCTATGGCCTTGGGTTACCCGCAGCAGCAATCCCGCGATGGTAAGCCGGGATTACAATGAACTTAACCTTCGATCCAGTCTCACATAGCGTACGTCCCTGCGATCGCCGAAATTTGAGCGATCGGCGGGTCTGACGACCGACGACTGACGACCGACGACTGATCCATGTTTGGCCGCGACGAAAAAGTATCGGGAACCCGCCTGACTGCGGTGCAATACATGATCCTCGTCGTTTTTCTGGTGCTAGCCTACGGCTTGTGGCGGCTGCAGGTGGTGCAGAGCGACTTCTACTCGGCCCTGGCGGAAAAGAACAAGACCCGCGAAGTCCCCATTCTGGCGCCCCGCGGCAAGATTCTCGACCGTGAAGGCCGCGTCATCGTGGACAACTATCCTTCCTTTACCGCGTTGCTGCTGCGCGACTCCACCCGCGATCTTTCCGGGGATGCGGAGATGATCGCCAGGGGTCTGCACCTGGATCCGGCGGAAGTCCGGGAGCGCCTGCACAAGTTTGCCGGCACTCCGCAGTACCAGCCCATCTATCTCAAGGAAGACATTACGCCAGACGAACTGGCTTTCATTGAGTCTCACCACAACGAACTGCCCGAACTGGACACCATCGTGGCTCATCGCAGGCTCTACCCGCGCAACGGGTTTATGGCGCACCTGATCGGCTATGTCGGTGAGGTGAGCGAGAACATGTTGAACCAGCCTCGATGGGAGCTCTATAACCCGGGGGACGTGGTGGGCAAGTCGGGTGTGGAGTTGCAGTACAACCAGGTGTTGATGGGAAAGAATGGCTCCCGCCAGGTCCTGGTGAACAGCAAAGGGAAGGAAATGGGGGAGTTGGACCAGAAGCCGGCGGTGCCCGGAAATAACCTCAAGCTGACCCTCGACATCGATCTGCAGATCGCCGCCGAAGAAGCCATGGGAGACAAGAATGGAGCCATGATTGCCATGGATCCGCGCACCGGAGAAATTCTTGCCATGGTGAGTCGGCCGACTTTTGATCCCAACGATTTTGCGGTCCGAATCTCACGCGGCGACTGGAACAAGCTGATCACGGACCCGGACAAACCTCTGCTGAACAAAGCCATTCAGGCCCAACTTGCTCCGGGCTCGACTTTCAAGATCCTGATGTCCGTGGCAGGCTGGCAGGAAGGCATCGCCCAGACTCTGAACGTACACTGCAACGGTGGTGCAACCTTCTATGGCCGGCGCTTCGGCTGCTGGGTGAAGAGCGGCCATGGCGCAGTTGACCTGACCAAGGCCATCTACCAGTCCTGTGATGTTTTCTTTTACACCCTGGCGGAGAAGTTGGGTATCGACCGCATAGCAAAATACGCTACCAGCATGGGATTGGGCCAGAAGACCGGCATTGATCTGCCGGAAGAAGCCAGCGGCGTCATGCCATCGGAGGAATGGAAGATCCGCAACTTCAAGCAAAAGTGGTACGCGGGCGAAACCATTTCAGTCGGCATCGGACAAGGCGCGGTGGCCACCACGCCGGTACAACTGATGCGTGCGATTTCCGCCATCTCGATGGACGGCCGCATGGTCGTGCCCCACGTCGCGAGTCCGACCGGTCTGCCTCCGGAGTACCTTGAGACCCATCACTATACGGAGGTGAAAAACATTCCCATCGACCCGTCCGGCTTCAACCTGATCACTGACGCCATGGCACGGGTGCTGCTGCCCGAGGGTACGGCGCCTTCGGCACACATTCCGGGCGTCGATATAGCAGGAAAGACGGGATCGGCCCAGATCGTGTCGCTGAAGGTCCGGGCCCTGCACGCGAACAACTCAGCCCTCAATCAGAACGGATGGTTTGTGGGATTCACACCCCGGCGCGATCCGGAGATTATCGTCGTGGCGTTGTTCGAGGGCGGTGAGCACGGCAAGTTGGCAGCCCGCCTGGCAACGCAGGTAATCAAAGCCTATGTGGACAAGCAACGCCGGCAGCCCACCAAGGTCGCGAGTTCTGGAAAGGTGGACGTAGGGGCACTGTGGAACATGGGTTCGGGCGCAGGAGATGAACTTAATGGCGGGCATTTCGAAGTAGAGCTGCCGAAGTCCCGTGCCCCGCTGGCAGTGGCGGCGCCGGGTTTGGAGTAGCGCCGCCGTCCCGGCGGGTGTCGTGAGGGCG
>JBARIF010000067.1:0-2454 GCA_049799615.1 Terriglobales bacterium | reverse complement strand
CAGCCTGAGGGCGATGGTCGCTTCCGACAAGATGATGATGGAACCGGCTCGATTCGTTGCACGGTCTTTGAGTCGCTCGGCTCAACCTACCTGGGAATACCGGTTCTCTTATGTAGCCGCCTCAATGCGCTCAACCTGGAAGGGCGCTCCTCATGCGACTGAGATCCCCTATGTCTTCGACACGGTTCGCACCAAGTACGGTAAAGAGCTAACCGATCAGGACGAGAAAGCCGCGCAGACGATACACGAGTATTGGCTGCAGTTTGCCAAGACGGGAAATCCGAATGGGCCAGGGCTGCCGGAATGGCCGCAATACTCGGCCTCGGAAGATAAGCTTCTAGATTTCACACTCGATGGACCAAAGGTCGAGGCGGACCCGTGGCGGCAGCGTCTGGATGTGGTGGAGCCCGGCCCCTAGATAAATCAAAGTACCAATTCACTTGAATCGTCTTCACTTCTGGCTTCGTTCGCTTCAATGTTGGTGGCTCACGAAAACGGTCCCGGCTCCGCAGAGCACCCGCAACAAGGCTAACTGGCGCTACGGATCCAAGAGGAAGGAAACCGATGGTTGTTCGAGAGCAGCAGGATGGTGTGGCCGTACTTCTGGTCAACAATCCACCGGTCAACGCCTTGAATTCCAGCGTGGCCAAAGGAATTGAAGAAGCAATCGGGGCAGCGCAAGATGACGCGAGCGTTCGGGCTATTGTTCTGATGGGCGCAGGAAAAACGTTTGTCGCCGGCGCGGACATCAAGGAACTCGAGGACCTGGCATGGGGACGCGGGCCGGGCGCGCCGAATCTCCATCGATTGCTGGCCAAAATTGAAGACTCTTCAAAGCCTGTGTTCATGGCTATCCATGGCACTGCGCTGGGGGGAGGCCTGGAGCTGGCGATGGCAGGGCACTATCGTCTGGCAACGAGAGATTCGGCGGTCGGGCAGCCGGAAGTGAATCTGGGGATCATCCCGGGCGCCGAAGGCACGCAAAGACTGCCCCGGCTGACAGGCATCGAGAAGGCCATTGAGATCTGCGTCTCCGGCAAGCCTTTGACAGCGCAGGATGCGCTCGCCGCCGGCATCATCGATGTCGTCGTCGAAGGGGACTTGCGGGCGGAAGCGGTGGCCTATGCCAATCGCCTGGCCAATGCGGGCGGGCCGCATCCCATTACTCGCGAGCGCGGAGCAAGACTGAAATCAGCGGGTTCTCTTGAAGATGCAATGGCAGCGGGGCAGGCACTAGCGAGCAAAATAAGGAAGAATATGCTCGCGCCGCTCAAGGTGCTGGAAGCCATTCGCGGCGCGGCAACTTTGCCCTTTGAACAGGGCTGTGTTCGCGAGCAGGAACTCTTCACGGAATGCGTCTCCTCGGAACAATGCCGCGCACTCATTCATGCATTCTTCGCCGAACGTACTGTGAGCAAAATCCCAGGACTAACGCCGGCGAAGACCGTTGTGCCTCCAGTGGAACGGATCGCCATCGTCGGGGCCGGAACCATGGGCGGCGGGATTGCAATGGCCTGTGTGAATGCGGGCCTGAGCGTTTTGCTGACGGACGCACGTCAGGAAGGCCTCAATGCGGGCCTTGCCGCCATTCGCAAGAACTACGATGTTTCAGTCAAACGCGGCCGGTTCACGCCAGAAATTGTTGCTGAACGCATGGCGAGGATCAATGGTCAGCTCGACCTTGCAGGCTTTGAAACGGCAGATCTCGTCATTGAAGCTGTCTTCGAAGACATGCAACTCAAGCGCTCGGTGTTTCGAAAACTCGATGAGGTTGTGAAACCAGGCTGTATTCTCGCTTCAAACACTTCGACGCTGAATATTGACGAGCTCGCCAGCGTCACCAAGCGGCCCGACCGTGTGGTTGGTCTTCATTTCTTTAGTCCGGCAAATATTATGCGACTGCTTGAGATCGTACGCGGGCGCCGCACATCTCTTGAGACGATCGCGACCGCCGTTGCCGTCGCTAAGCGTCTGAAGAAGGTCGGGGTAGTTGTCGGTAACACCCCGGGCTTTGTCGGCAATCGCATCATGTTTCCTTATATGTATGAAACTCAGTTTCTTGTAGAAGAAGGCGCAACCCCCGAACAAGTGGACAGCGCGCTCAAGGGATTCGGCATGGCCATGGGAATGTTCGAAGTCGATGACATGGCCGGCATCGACGTGGGCTGGCAGGTACGCCGCGCAATGGGCCACTTTTCCGAACCTGGAGTTCGGGCGCCGCTGGTCGCCAATAGACTGTACGAAATGGGGCGGCTGGGACAAAAAACAGGGAAGGGCTGGTACGTCTACGCAGACGACCGCAAGGCAACTCCCGACCCTGAAGTTCTGGACCTGATCCGTTCACTCTCCGCCCAAGCCCGCATACCGCAGCGCCGGTTTACCGACGAGGAGATTATCGAGCGCTCTCTATACAACCTGATCAACGAAGGTGCACGTGTATTGGAAGAAGGGCAC
>JBARIF010000066.1:0-1625 GCA_049799615.1 Terriglobales bacterium | reverse complement strand
GTCCGGGGACATCTCGATGCCGTGCAACTTCCATCCTTCGCCATTCATCGACTCCAGGAACGATCCCGAACTGCAGCCCAGGTCCAAGAGCGCCCCTGACCGCTTGTGTGGCTCTATCGCTACCTTGCGATCTCGCCAGCGATGGGGCGAGTTCTGGCCGCCGGCCGAAATCAATTTGTGATAGGCATCCGTGTAGTGCAGGTGCATTTCTGAAGGCTTGGGTGGATTGCTCAGCCATACCAGCGAACAAACTGGGCAACGCACCAGCGTGTACTTTTCCTCCCTGCCGTGCAGCCGGTCCGGTCCCCGCAGCCACTCCTGCGCACCCACTTGGCCGCAAACAGGGCACGGTTCCTGACCGTGAATCTTGGGGCTGACCCCGTCCTCGCGGTCCGCAACCCACTTCGGCTCTGCAACGGAAGCTAACCTCATACGGTAAACTATCCTTCCTTCTTTCCCTGCGCTGCACGGCTTCGCGCGCCTTTCCTTACGGTTCGGTTTCCAAATACCCATTCGTCCACCCGCTGTGGACTGCGCCCAACTGTGCTCGAATTAGCTTGTGGATTTTTCTCGGCAGGCTTCGCCCAAGCGCACGATCCCATCGAGCCGGAGCTGACTGTTCTGAAGAAAGTCCAGGAAAGCCATCCTCTCTCCCCGCGCTTCCGTGATTCGCTTGCTCCGTGCCACTCTGGCGCCTCGGTTGGCCGGTGTGTAGTAGCGGATCCGATCGCCATATGTCTCCCCAAGGATCTTCCCCGTCTCGTCTGACGATCCATCATCACCACGATGACTTCAGCTGACTGTCTGGGCCAGCACGCTTTCGGTGCCGTTCCCGATCTTGTCTGCCTGGTCATAGGTCGGGATAACGACAGATACCTCGGACTCATGAAACCCGCCAGCCGCCGAATTCTGATGAAGATAGGCTCATTATTTGACGCAGACCGCCTCTCGGGCATGGCCGGTCTCCCGCAGTGCTCCCGCTCGGTGGACCGCAATTGTGTCGCGGTAGACATCGAGGAGCCTCGTCCCAGCTGTAGTCCAGGTAATCTCTGGGACGGTTTTCAGGGACGCAGCACGCAGCCTGTCGAGCAGGGCTCGATCTTCATGCAGCATCGTAATATGTTGGGTCAGCGTATCGACGTCCCCCACGCAATGCACAAGCGCATTTTCCAGGTGCTGGCAAACCGCTCCCGCGGCCTCTGAGACTAAAAGTACACATCCGCTGGCCCTAGCGTCCGAAGTCACAAGAGCACTTCCTTCCTCAATGCTGGGAAGAATCAGGATGTCGCTCTTCCGCATCAACTCTGGCACATCGTTGCGGTGACCCAGGGCCTTCACAGTCGGATGCGCGAGCATCGAGGCCAGCTTTTCCTGGTAGGCCGGCAGGAATTCTCCGGCGATGAGAAAAGTCCCCTCTTTCGAGGCCGACGATCGGAGCCAGGCCTCGAGGGCATAGTGCACACCCTTCCGCACGGCGCACACCCCAACAAACAGCATGGTCAATCCGCGCTTCGAGTCGCGCGGTTCGTGGCCCGGGTAGTACACCTTTTCATCATAACCGTAGATGTGCCGAGCCAACTGCTCCCGGGCATATCCTTTCTCGACATAGGTCTTAACTACGAAAT
>JBARIF010000065.1:0-45270 GCA_049799615.1 Terriglobales bacterium | reverse complement strand
ACGCTCAACCAGCGCGGCTTCGGTTGCGGCGCCGATCACCAGCGCGCCGCGCAATGGAGCCTTATAAGCAGAAGTAGAATTGCGAACAGCTTCATGTACATTCATAGTTGGCTCTTTCGCAGCCGGCGGTATCTCGTTCACGGCCACCGAGTGCTTGCCGTTTCCGTTCAACCGGTGAGGAATATATTCTTCGAGGACGGCGTGGAAATTAGTGCCGCCAAAACCAAACGCGCTCAACCCGGCACGCCGCACGCCATCCGGCGCGACCGTCCACGGCTTCAATTCGGTCTTATCGTAGAGCGGAGAGTGGGCGAAATCGATGTCCGGGCTGGGATGTCCACAATGCAGGCTGGGCGGCAGCACCTTGTCCCGAAGCGCCAAGGCAGTTTTCAGGAACCCGGCGGCTCCAGCCGCTCCTTTGAGATGGCCGAAGTTCGACTTGACGGAGCCCAGGGCCACCGAGTGAGAGGGCAGGTTAAAACCGCTGAGCGCCTCAGCCATACTCTGGACCTCCACTACGTCGCCAACTCGCGTCGAAGTACCGTGACCTTCAATATAAGTGGCCGTAGCGAGTGGCAATCCAGCGTTCTGCCAGGCGCGCTCGATGGCGAATTTCTGACCAATCGGGTTGGGCGCGGTGATGCCCTTTCCCTTTCCATCGCTGGATCCGCCCATGCCACGCAGCACGGCATAGATCTTGTCCCCGTCGCGTTCGGCGTCCGCCAGACGTTTTAGCAACACGATGGCTGCGCCTTCGCCCATCACGAACCCATCTGCTCCCTCGGCATAAGGACGAGTTCCGGTGGCGGAGAGGGCCCCGATCTTGCAGAACTTCACAAAACTTGAGGCGCCCATGTTGCGATCGATACCGCCGCTGACCACCAGGTCGTAGTCGTTGTGGATCAATCCCTCGGCTGCGGCGCTAATCGCCGCCATCGCCGAGGCGCACGCGGCATCGCAAACATAGTTGGGGCCGTGAAAGTTGTAGATATTCGCCACCCGGCCGGCAATGCAATTGGCCAGTTCGCCAGGCATGCTGTCTTCGGTAATCGGGGGCAGATGTTTGCCGATCCCCTCGCGCAATTCGCGCGTGATGTCGCGGCGCAAGCCTTCCGGCAGGGCTGCGAAACTGACACTTTCGGCCAACTCATGCGCGTATTCGGGAAAAAACACGCGCAACGCGGTGAGATAGTGCTTTTCCCCGCCCAAGGCGTTGCCCAGGATCACGGCGGTACGATCCAGGTCCAGCGGACGCTTGGGGTAACCGTAGTCTTCCAGCGCTTCGCGGGTGCAGGCGATTGCCCATTTCTGCGATCCATCCATGGCATCGCCCACTCGCGGAGGGATGGGCAGGTGCCACTTCATGGGGTCCCAGGGATAGTCGCGCACCCAGCCGCCGATCTTGGAATAGGTCTTGTCGGGCGCGCTGTGATCGGCATCAAAATACAGCGCCGGGTCCCAACGGTCGGCCGTAACTTCCGTAATGCTGTAACGGCCGCTCTTCACGTTTTCCCAGAAAGCCGGGACGTTTGGCGCATCGGGCAGAATCGCTCCCGCCCCTACGATTGCTATGGCTCGGTATGAAGTATTTTCCATGACTGCGCTCCCTTAATAAGGAGAGAACGGTGGACTGCGAAAGCTCAGTCCGTCTGCGGTCCATCCTTCTTGCAATGCTACGCAGCCAACTCCTTGCGCTTCGCTGCGCGGCTGTACAGCACGTCTGCTATGTAATCCATGTCCGAAATCACTCCCGCCTGGGCGCGATGAATGGCGGGCATTCCCAAAGCTGTTTCAAACGTGGCCAGCTCGGTGTCGCTTACACCACCGGCTCCGACGACCCAGCGCAAACCATCTTCAGCCACCTTGAGTGCGGCTTCGCGCGCGAAGATTCGGCTCACTGCCGCCAGCCCCGTCGCGTCGAACCGCCGGCTGGCTTTTTCGTTCAGTTTGTTTTCCGCCAGCAAGGAAGCGCGGCGAGCTAGGCTGCCGGCGCACTCCGCATACGCGATCAACTCGCCCAGGCGGAGGAGAATGTGCTGGTAGCGAGTCAGACGCGCCACCCGAGATCGCTCCATCACTTCGGCCAGAGCGTGGAACGCCAGGGCCGCACTGTCAGCACCCACGTCCGCATGGCTGGCATGCAGTGCTTCGAACTTCTTCGCCTGTTCGTGATAGTGCTGGCCGCGCGCCTTCAGGTGGAGCTGCCAGCGGTCGCGGCTGATGGTCATCTCCATGATCTCCGAGGTGCCTTCGTAAATGGTGGTGATGCGAACGTCGCGCTTGATCTTCTCCACCATGTATTCGTGGGTGTAGCCGTATCCGCCCAGCGCCTGGATGCTGGCCTCGGCGGCGGCATTTCCCGCCTCGGTTGCCATGTACTTCGCGATCGCCCCTTCGGTGTTCAGGCTTCCTTCTGCCCCTCCGTCGATGCGCTCCGCGGTTTCTTCGATGTAGGAGCGGGCCGCTTCCAGCCGGGCCACGTGGGGCACGATGAGTTTGTGCGTGTATCCCTGCTTTTCGGATAGAGGCGCGCCGGCCTGAATGCGCTTGGTGGAATAAGGAATTGCCCGGTCGAGCGCGGCCCATCCCGCGCCCAGGCCAAATGCCGCAACCATCAGGCGGGTGTAACCGAATACAGCCTGTGCCTGGTTCAGTCCCTGGCCTTCCACGCCCCCGACCAGGCGGTCCGCGTCGACATAGACGTTATCGAGTGCCAGGGCTGCTGTGTTGCTGAGTCGGATGCCGTGCTTGTCCTCCGGCTTGTCGTGGCTAAAACCCTTCGCGCCTTTTTCCACAATGAACCAGCTCGGACCCGTGGGAGTATTGGCCAGAATCGTGCACGCGTCGGCGATTCCACCATTGCTGATCCATTGTTTGTTGCCGCTGATCTTGTAGCCGATGATGCGGCCGTTTTCACTGACGCGGTCGGCGGTGGTGCGGAGAGCACCCAGATCGCTGCCTGCTTCCGGCTCGGTCGCTCCGTAGGCAAACAGCAGACCCTCTTCCGCGATGCGCCCCAGCCAGAGCTTCTTTTGCTCCGGAGTGGCTCCCACCGTGATGGGATCGCTGCCCAGGAAAGTGGCCAGCACCGCGGTCGCGACGCCCAAATCGATGCGCGCCATTTCTTCACAGACGCAGTACACGTCGAACGCGCCGCCGCCCATGCCGCCAAATTCTTCCGGAACAAACAGAAGTTGAATGCCCAGCTTATCCGGGCTGCACATGTGGTGAACAATCTCCAGCGGACATTCGTCACGCGCATCCAGCTCGATCAGGGTTTCGTCGGGCAGACGTTTCTTGGCGAACTCGCGGAGCGATTTCAAACTCAGTTTCAGTGTCTTGTTGGTAATCATGCCGTCCTCTTTGCCGAAACGTTATGAATTTCACGGACCTTGTTCGTCAACTCGGGCAAGAACTCCAGGAGGTCGTCGACAATCCCGACATCCGCCACTTGGAAGATCGGGGCTTTCGGGTTCTTGTTAATCGCGACGATAAATGGATTGCCCTTTATGCCGACCAAATGCTGGAAGGCGCCGCTGATCCCGCACGCCAGATAGACCTTGGGCTTGACAGTCTTTCCCGACGAGCCGACCTGGCGCGATTTATCCAGCCACTTGGCGTCAACCACCGGTCGCGAGCAGCTCAGTGCCCCGCCCAGAGCGTCGGCGAGTTCCTGCGCCATCGCGACGTTGTCTTTTTCCTGGATGCCGCGGCCGATCGAAACCAGAACATTGTGCTTGGTGATATCGACATCACCGGACTCGGCAACTACCGTCTGCAGATAGCGCCGCGACGCTGTCAGCACGCTCGCATCGGCCGATTTGTCGATCACCGATCCGGCAGCCGGAGTACCATCCAGCGGCTTGAATGCACCCGGACGTAGGGTGACCACTGCGCCCGATGAAATATCACACCGGACATGAGCGCTCACCTGCCCGCCAAACTCCTGGCGGACGACTTTGAGCTGGGCGTCTTTCTCCCCTTCGATCTCCAGCACGTCTGACACAAAAGCTGCCTTCAGCTTGATGGAGAGGCCGGGGGCCAGATCGATTCCGAAATGCTCGTGGGCAACCAGCACCAAGCTGCCTGCCGGCAAGACCTTGACCAGCGCTTTCCGTACCAGTTCCGCATTCGGATATGCCAGCGACTCATTGGCAATCTTCCATACCTCGGCATAGGAACCGCGGAGGGCGCTGCAAACGGAATCGAGTTCCGCGCCCCAACCCGTGACCACGGCGGTCGGCGCAGCGGTGGCATCGATCTTTTTCGCCGCAGCGGCCAACTCGGCTGCCGAATCATCGGCTACGCCACCTTTGTGTGCGATGTAAGCGAATATTCGAGCCATTACTTCAACCCTCCTTTGGCTGCCACCAGGTCAACCAACCGGTCGATGATTTCTTCCCGGCTGCCTTCAAGCATCTCGGCCCCCTTGCCCAGCGGGGGCAGGAAGTAGTCCACCCGCCTTACTTTCGCCGCAGCTTCGCCCACCGCGCTCGGGTCAATCGCTAGATCAGACACGCCGTAAGTTGGGATGGGCACAGAGGCGACCGCCCGGATGCCTCGCATGCCGACATAACGCGGCTCATTAATGCCGGTCTGGATGGAAAGCACGCAGGGGAGATCAATTTCGTTCATCTCCTTGTCGCCCCCTGCGATTTCCCGGCTGATCTTGAGCTTCCGGCCTTCCAAGACTTCGATCGAATTCACCAGTGAAGCGAACGGGTAGTCGAGCATCGCGGCCAGCATCCCGCCGACCTGCGCGCCGCCGTCCTCGGCCTGCACTCCGGTCAGGATCAGGTCGTAGTTGCCTTTCTGAACATAGGCTTTGAGGATGGTGGCGATGCCCAGGCCATCCGATCCGCTGAAGGCCTCGTCGGTAATCAGCACGCCGTGGTGCGCCCCCATGGCCATCTCCCGGCGAAGGATTTCTTCGTCGTCTTCGCCGCCAACCGTGACCACCGTGACGTTTCCACCCACTCTGGCCGCAATCTGCAGGGCTTCTTCCACTGCGTAGTTGTCCGGTTCGTTCACGGAATAGACCAACTCATCGCGCTCGATATCGTTCCCTGCGTTGTTGAGCGTGATCTCGTTTTCCGAAGTGTCAGGCACTCTTCTTGCGCAAACTAGAATTTCCATATCTACCTCGCCGCCTTAGCTTTTGTTGCTTCCTTGACCGCTAGAAGTAAGCCCGGATAGAGCTTCTTCTTGTTCTTTCTATGCACTGGTGTTCGTCCATGAATCCACACCAGTGCGTCGCAATGAGAGCGGATGTTTGTCGGCTTCAACCTGTCAATCACTTGAAGACAGCGCCGGTCGCGATCTGGTGTTGACTCACTACCCCAGGGGGTTAGAAAACAAAGTCCGAGGTAGTGACGTGCCTCTGTCAGGAGGATTGCTTCTTTCGCGGCCTTATCCACGTGCTTCTCAGCGTTTCTTACTAATTCCGCAGTGGACTTTCCGAGATTTAGAGTGAGGTGCTTCGCCTCACACTCGAAGGTTGTATTCTTGCCCGTCCGTATGTAGAGGTCACCTCGGCATCGCTTCTTTCCATTTTCTTTCGGGGCTGCGTATTCTTCCAATGCGGTTTTGCCGCGTAGCCAAACTGCTGCCGACAGCAGGCCTATCTGAGGCCTTTCCGAGTACCAGAAAGAAAAGTCAGGGCCGGGTTCAGCGTTGGTATAGTCTTCGTGAACTTTGCTCAACTGCTCGAAGACAGGCCTGAGTGATCTAAGTTCCTTCGACGCCTTTCGAGAAAACCACACTTCGAATTCGATTTTCATGATCTCAAGCCTCCATTCCCGCCACCGGCACCTGGCGGGCCGCTTCATGACAAGAAACCTCTTCAGTCGCTGCTTCAGGTACCACTTGCCGCGCTATTTGTTTCTCCGCCAGCTCCGCCAAATCGATGGCGGTCATCTTTCCTTCCAGGCCTGCAACCTTGATCGCATCTTCTATATTCACCATGCAAAAGGGACACGCTGTCACGATCACATTCGCCCCGGCCTCGGCAGCCATCTGGACTCGCTTCACACCCATTCGCTGTTCTTCTTTGGGCTCGTAGAACAACATCAGTCCGCCCCCGCCGCAGCAGAAGGAGCGGTCCCGCGAACGGCTCATCTCGACCCGCTTGAGACCTGGAATGGCATCCAGCACATCGCGCGGGTCGTCGTAAACCTGGTTGTGCCGCCCCAGGTAGCAGGGATCGTGGTAGGTGTAAACGTTGTTGCCGTTTTCCACGGCATTAAACTTGATCTTGCCGGACTTCACCTCGCTGGCGATCACCTGACTGATGTGCTCGACCGGCGGCATGTCTTTGTAGTCATGCTTCAAGGCGTTGTAGGTGTGCGGGTCGGCAGTGACGATTCGCTTTACTCCGGCGGCTTTGATGGCCTCCGCGTTGTGGTCGCGCAGAGCCATGAACAGCGTCTCTTCGCCGAAGCGGCGGACTTCATGCCCGCTATCTTTTTCCGCGGCACCCAGGATTCCGAAATCCTCACCCACATGGTCGAGGATCTTTGCGGTAGCGCGCCCAATGGACTGGATCCGGTCATCGTAGGAAGTTATGCTGTCAACGAAATACAGCGTGTCGCCTGTGGTCTTCCCATCTAGGGTCTTCACCGGGCAGGCCTGCCGGAAGTCCTTGACGTTGGCCCAGTCGGCTCTTTTCTTTTCCATCTTGCCGTACGGGTTGCCGCGACTCTCCAGCGCTTTCAGAGGCTTCTGCAGGGACTGAGGCACGTTTCCGTCATCGATCATGCCTCGGCGCAGATCAACAATCTTGTCGATGTACTCCACCAGCAGCGGGCACTCTTCTTCGCAAGCGCCGCAGGTGGTGCAGGACCAGATCTCGTCTTCTGAATAGATGCCGCCAACCAGCGCTTTGTGATTGTCCGGTTGGCCGAACATCGGGTAATGCTGGAAAGCGTAGTCTCGTGCCTTGATGGTGATAAACCTTGGCGACAACGGCCTTCCCACGGCATTGGCCGGGCAGTTATCCGAGCAGCGGCCGCAATCCGCGCAGGAATAGAAGTCCAGCATGTGCTTCCAGGTGAAGTCTTCGAACGTCTTCACTCCGAACGACTTCACCTGGTCGAGATGTTCGTCGCTGACCCCGTGTTTCACCGGCTTTACCGTACCCCGGCCCAATTTCGCGAAGTAGAGATTGAACAGGGAGGTTTCCACGTGAAACTGAATTCCAAAGGGGCGATAGCACAGCAGGAAATAGAAGGTCACCTCATGGAGAAGATAGGCGCCGAAGTAGAACTCCTTGAGTGCAGACAAGGAACTTGAACCGAGAAGGCTCTGAAGCATCCACGGCAGTGACCAGGCGGCCAGCAATTCAACACTTTGACCTTGCTGTACCAGGCCGGCTGCTCTCGCCGCCGAGAACAGGCTGTCCGCCACCATCAGGATTGCAATCAGCGCCAGCAGGAAGATGGCGTCGGCGGTGTGGGACTTGCCGAATTTTTCCGGCACGGCATAGCGTGCTGGCTTGAACACCAGCCGGCGCACGATTGCGATCACCATGCACAGGAACACGACGGTCGCAGCGTAGTCGGTGATGATGTTGTAGATATGCCCGGCTTCACCCGTCAGGCCCGGTATCACAAAATTCTCGGAAACACCGACAATCAGCACATAAAAAGCGCGCAGCACCAGGCAAATAAATCCCGCGAAAATGAAAATATGAATGATGCCGGCGGTGCGGTAACGGGGATGCTTCCACTGTGCCAGACCGAACTTCAGCAGCTTGCCCAACCGGGCCAGGGGCTGGTCGAAGCGAAAATCACGCTCGGCTCGCAGAAGTGGCACCAGGCGCCTGGCCACGATATAGGCAAAACTTGTGATGCCCAGTAGATGAATGATCAGGAACAACGTCCGCCCCGACGCCAACCAGGGGGTTACTTGGGCCGCCAGCTGAATTCCTTCCATGACCTACACTCCTGAGCAAATCTCTATGCGATTAGTTGGGCCCGAGCGTTCTCCTTTGCATCCGTTTCTTCCGGTGCTGCTGTTGATTCCAATGAAGAGCGAACCGCCGTAAGCGGAATCGGTGCACCAACCGTGGTTGCGGCCGGCCCTGCCGGTTTCGACACCGGCTTCTTCGTCGCTGCCGGTCTTTTCCGCTCCGCTTTCTTTCGTGGCGCCGGGGGTCTGGCAGCGTCGCGCAGCTCAACAAAACTCTGTTTCACGAATTTTTCCAAACGCCACAGATCCGGCGCTGCATGCACGTCTCCGCTGAAGCCGAAATAAACCATCCCGTCATAGCTCAGGATGGCGCAGTTGACCGCCAACTCGCCTCCAATCGGGACGTAGGGATACCACCGCAGCATCTTGTGGCCCAGCAGATAGAGAGGGAATTGCGGCCCGGGCACACTCGTACACACCATGTTGAAGGGTGTAAACGGCACCTGGCTTATCATCGGTCCGGCCAGCGCCTGCATCGGACCGGGAAAGACGCCGATCAACCCGCCGACCAAACTGACCAACTCGGCGGCATGGGCGCGCTTGAGAAACTCCGTCTTCTTATGGACCGCTGCCAGCAGTCTTTTTGGAGAGCGAATGTCCAGAGGCAGAGTCACTGGAACCAGCGAAATGTGGTTTCCTGAATTCTCGGAATTATCGCTGCCGCGCAGATTCACCGGAACCATGATGCGAATCAGGCGCCCCTTCACCCGATCGCCGTGGTGTTCCGAGTAGCGTCGAATGGTCGCCGTCACCAAAGCCAGGAGCACATCATTGACGCTGGTTCCGAATGCGTGCCGTATGGCCTTCACGTCCGCCAGCGGAATTTCCGCCCAGGCGAACTTCTGTGGCCCGCGGTAGATCACATTAAAGCGCAGGCGCTCGGTGGTCGTGGTGAGTTCTGGCAGCAGCCGGGAGAGTTCTTCCGCGACCAGGTTTCCGCCGTTCGCCATTGTCCCTTCAGCCATGTTCAACGCTCCTGACCATGCCGAGAGAATTCGATTGATGAAATCGGAGTAGGACCCTGCCAACCCTTCCACTAGCGCCGTCGCTGCGTCACGAGGCGGCGGAACACGCAGCTTTTTCCTGGGCAAGGGCGGAGTCGCCGGACTCGCATCCATGAGCACGTTCATAAGCCCCACTCCGGCAATGCCATCGGCCAGGCAGTGGTGCATGCGGAAAATGAGACCGGTGCGATCGCCTTTCAGCCCTTGCACCAGGGTCAGGTCCCACAGGGGATGTCGCCGGTCCATCACCTTGCTGAAAAGTTTTCCCGCGAGCGCCTTCAGTTCCCTGTCGCTACCGTTCTTGAGCGTCACCTCGCGTACATGGTTGCGCAGGTCGAACTCAGGATCGTAGTCCCAGATGGGAAGCCCTATATTCAAAGGCGCGCTCACTACACGCTTGAGGTAGCGAGGAATCAGAGGCAGCTTGGACTCGACGAACCGGAGATAAGCCTGGAACGGGATCTTGCCTTCCAGCAAGCTGACACTGCCCACATTGAGGGGCATACCTTCGCGTTCTAGATTCAGGAAAACGCTGTCACCCCAGGAAAGACGTTCTCCGTTCTTATGATTCTCCATGTCAGCTCTCCTGCTCGGTTGCCGAACCATCGCTCATCTCAACTCACGAAAGAGAATCGCGACGCCAGCTTCACCAGTTTGAATACCCTGTAGACATCGACGTTGACGCCACGCAGTACCACTTTCACCCCTTTGTTGTCGGCCATCCCCGCGAACTCTTCCATTACTCTGAGCCCACGGGGTACGATCTTGCGCACAGATGAGAAATCCAAAAGCACTTCGCCACCGGCACTGTCCAGCGTCTCACCTGCCTCCTGCAAGGCCTGGACAACGCGTTCTTCATCAACCTTCAGCCACACGGCGATCATTGCCATAACCACTCCTGTTCGCTACGCGCTTCGTCGCTGAGACTTCTTGGCCCCCTCGGCCAGGCCTCGGCCGTGATAGGCGCTCCAAAACAGATCGGCCAATTCGCTCATCAGAGGCATACGAGGGTTCGACCGCCCGGATGGATCATCAAAGGCAAGCTTGGTCAGTTCAGGCATCGCCCGCTCAAATTCTTCCCTCGAAATCCCCAGTTCGGCGATCGACCGGGGGAATTCCAATTGATCGAGTAACTGTTCTACGGCGCTGATCAGGTTCTTCACCTTTTCCTCAACCGTGTGACCACCCAGAGCCAGCAGGTCGGCGATGGTCGCGTATTTGTTGTGTGCGACATGCCCCTTCTGGTAGGGCGATGGCACAAACTTGGTGGGTACAGCCGCGTTATAGGCAATGACGTGCGGCAGCATGAGCGCGTTGGCCCGGCCGTGCGCCACTCCGAAGCGCGCCCCGAAGGCGTGCGCCAGAGCATGATTCACCCCCACCGAGGCGTTGGAAAACGCCATCGCTGCAATGCAGGCCGCGTTGTGCATCATGCTGCGCGCCTCTTCGTCGCGAGGATGCTCGTACGCGATGGGCAGGTACTTGAACACCATCCGAATTGCCTGCATGGCGTTGCAGTCGGTATAGGCCGAAGCGTAGCTGGAAACGGCGGCCTCCAGCGCATGGGTCAGGCAGTCGATGCCGGTATCCGCGGTCAGGCCCTTCGGCATCGACAGCACAAACTGGGGATCAACGATGGCCACATCCGGAGTCAGCGAGTAATCGGCCAGGGTCACTTTGCGCCTGCGCTCTTTGTCGGTCAGGACGGCAAACGGAGTGACTTCGCTCCCGGTTCCGCTGGTGGTGGGGATGGCCACCAGCCGCACCCGATTGATTTTCTCGGTCGGATACTCGACCACGCGTTTGCGCAGATCCAGAAAAGGCGCCGCCAGCTCTTCCAGGTCGGCTTCCGGAGACTCGTACTTGAGCTTCATGATCTTGGCTGCATCAATCACAGACCCGCCGCCTAGCGCGATGATCTGATCCGCCTTGTAGAAGTTGAGCGCATCCACTCCCTGCATCACTACCTTGACTTCCGGCTCGGCATCCGGAATGACCGAGACATGGACGTGGGTTTGCGGTGAGAGATAGCGCCGAACGATATCCACATGGCCGAACTTCTCCAAAGCCGGGTTCGTAATAATGATGGTGCAGCGCGACGGGAAATCCTTCACGTTCTCCACCGCGTTCATGTTGAAGTAAATCTGGTTGGGGACCCGGAACCACATGTGGGCCTGCGTCCTCCGCGCCACGCGCTTGATGTTGAGGTAGTGATAGATATTTGTGTTATCGGTTGTGCTGTTGCCGCCGCCGGTCCCGCATCCGAAACTGAAGGTGGGCACCAGGTCGTTGTAAACCCCGCCCAACGCTCCGACCGAACCCGGCGAATTCACTATGATCCGGCCCGCGTTCATCACCTCACCGAACTTGCGGATGACCTCATCGTTGCGCGAGAAAATCACAGCCGTATGTCCCAGCCCGCCGGCATGATTCACGTCCACGCACACCTTGAGCGCCTCATCGACGGATTTCGCTCGATAGACGGCGAGCACCGGAAATAGCGTCTCGGCCGACAGGGGATATTCACGGCCTACGCCCTGAATAGGCGCAATCAGCAGCTTGGTGTTCGGCTTTACCGATATACCGGCAAAACGGGCGATGTCTGTGGCCTTCTGCCCGACCGCCATGCCTTGCATGAACCCGGTCTTGGGATCGATGACTGTCCGTCCCAGCTGTTCCGCCTCCTTCTCGTTGCAGATGTGTGTGCCCAGGTCGGCAAATTTCTTCAACACCGGGTCATAAATCTCATCGTCAATCACCACGGTCTGCTCGGAGGCACAAATGGTTCCGTTGTCGAAGGTCTTTGACACAATGATGTCCACCACGGCCGTACTGAGGTCCGCCGTTTTCTCCAGGTAAACCGGCGTGTTCCCTGCTCCCACGCCGAGCGCTGGCTTGCCTGAGCTGTAAGCAGCTTTGACCGCACCCGGCCCGCCGGTCGCATCAATCAGGCCCACGTCTTTGTGCCGCATCAGGTAGGCGTTGTCCTGCAGCGTGTGCGATTCCAGGCAGCTAAAAACTCCTTCCGGCGCGCCGTGCTTGATTGCAGCTTCGTACATGATTCGTACGGCTTCCGAGCAGCAGCGCCAGGCGCTGGGGTGGGGACTGAAAATGACCGCGTTCCGCGTCTTGATGGCCATGATGCATTTGAAGAGCACCGTGGAAGTGGGATTGGTAATCGGCGTGAGCGAGAAGATGACCCCGATCGGCTCTGCCATCTCCACTAGATTGCGTTCTGGAATCTCGCGAATGATGCCGACGGTGCGCTTGTCCTTGATGTAGTCGTAGGCAAACTCGGTCGCCACCATGTTCTTAAGGACTTTGTCTTCCATGACTCCGAGCTTGGTTTCTTCAACCGCCATGCAGGCGAGATGATGAGCTTGTTCCAGCCCGGCCAGGACCATCGGCTTCACGATGCCATCGACGTCTTCTTGCGTGAATTGGGTAAAGACGGCGGCGGCGGTTCTGGCTTGGCTGACTAGTTTCTCCAGGTAGGCGATCCGTTCTTCGCTGAGGCCATCTGTGACAATCGGGATCTGAACTCGCTCTCGCACCGCTTCAGTCGCGTCCATTTTCCCTCCTCTGTTCCCTTGTTCCCTGCTGTCAGCCCCTGCTGGAATCGCCACGTGTGCGCTATAACCTGTTGTCGGTTTCTACGCGTAGTCGATGGGATGCCTCTCCAGCCAGTGCTCATCGCGCCGTTTGTTGATGTTTCGGAAAGCATTGCTGGCGGCGCACTCCGTCAAACCGCGCGTCTTCCAGGCAATACCCGCACCAAATCCGATGGCCCATCCCACCAGCCCGAATGCCAACGTTCTACCGATAGAGTTACGACGGTCTCCTGGGCAACTCCCCAGCACGCCGATGCATGCTCCAACCGCGGCAGGCTTCAGGGCATCTCGAACTCCTTCGCTAAGAAATGGTGTCAGGGGTCTTCCCTGGAGAAACGCTCCTCCACCGCGTCGCGCTCCTTCCAGCGCAGAACTCAGAACTCTGCGGCCGTATTCGAATTCGGACTTCGACCAGTTGCGCAGTTCCATTGCAGTCGCCTCACTCTTGTCCATTAATCAGTAGTAACGAGTCCAAGTAAACCATCGAAGCTAAGTTGATTCCGTGGCACACATCACGACTAAGTGTGAGCGTAATCACAATCGGGAACACCTGCCGGTATCCAGGGCTGGGAACAGCAGGGACAGCCGCTCTCAGGCTCCCTGCAAACAGGCTCCCGCATGCGGTTCACCATGACGCCTGCGGGTAAGGAGAAATTTCAAACCGAGTCACTGCCCGATTGATTCCCGACCAGTGTTCGGGCGCCGAGGCGTATAATCCGTATCGCTAATGCGGATCGGTAACTGCGGGTTCGCAAAGCTGAGCAGCAGTATTTTTCTCGAAGGCCTGGTCGCAGTTCTTCAGAACCGGGCTGCAGACAAACTTGGATGGCCGGAGGCATGCCGTGTTGAAGACCTTTTTGACTGTTGCTTTGTTCCTTATTTTTGAGTTCGCTGCGTCGGCCCAGCAGGCCCAAACACCCCCCAAAGCTGCGCCGGTTGAGCCTCATCCCATTCCTGCCGATGCGGTGAAACAGGCCAACCCGGTTAAGCCGACTCCAGAATCCATCGCTGGAGGCAAGAAATGGTGGGGCTACGACTGCGCAATGTGCCATGGCAAGGACGGCGATGGCAAGGGTGATATCGCGGAGGACATGAAGCTGAAGGTCTCCGACTTCACCAATCCTGCGACCTTGAAAGATAAGACCGACGGAGAACTCTTCTACGTAATCAAGAATGGCAAAGGCGATATGCCTCCGGAAGGCAAGCGTATGAAGGCAGATGGGCTCTGGGACCTGGTGAATTACGTTCGTTCCCTGGCCAAGACCAACTCCCCGCCCGAGGACAAAACCCCGAAATGAGCGGCCTGATCCCCTGGGCCCATGCCAGGCCTCTGTAAAAGGGCAGACTTAATTTTTTGCCGCGTGATACTCGATTTCGGGTGCACGCCTGAACAGCGGCAGGTCTTGTCATTTCCTGATTAGGTGCCGGCCATCGCGCAGGTATCGGCGGCAGCGATTTCGGCGACCGCCCGCTCGTAGCCGACGGCCGCATAATAGATCGCCCGATCGAAGAAGTGATTCAGCATCTGCAGCATCTCCAGTTCACCCAATGCTTCGACGGGGCGTTCCAGTACCGACTCCTGCTTTAGGAATTCCCATAGATTTTCTTTGGTCAGGATAATTGCCCACGCCACCTGGCTGAGTGGTACGTTCTGCTGGGCGCGGCGCGCACCGATTTTCAAATATCGCTGCTCCAGATCGAACTCATCTCGGTTTATCAGCCAATCGCCCAGATGGCGATAGATCTCGTATACGCGCTCTTTCAACTCTTCCCCGGGTACATTCCGGTAATCCGGAGTCGCCTGGGAGTTCTGCACTCGATCGAGAAGGCAAGCGGCCAGAGCCTGCGAATGGGTTTCGATCAGACGGACAAGCCGGTATAGCATCATCATGGGGCTTCCTCCTGTTCCTAACTACGTTGCCGAACTGGTCGTAGTCTCGCCGCGAACTTTGGGGAGGGCCATGACCAGAAGCACATCCCGATGTGACCGCAATCACGAACCGCCAACTGCTCCCGCGTCGACCATGCACAGGGCTGGCTTTCTTTGCTCCGGGCTGACGCGAGAAGCTGCTATGAGGATCAAAGTGGCGTCATCCCGCATCCGAAAATCGCAGAATTTCTGCACGCTTCCGAGTAATTGCCCTTTCAGGTCGTCTACGGATTTCCCACCTGTGTTTCTCGCGACCTGAATCAGTCGCTCCTCCCCGAACTCTTCGCCGTCCCGGTCCATGGCTTCCGTGATTCCATCCGTGAATGCCATGAAAAGGTCACCAGGGTCCAGCTCGACCGTTGAGTTCTCGTACTTCCAGTCAGGGAAGACACCCAACAGCGCACCGCCGTTTTCCAGGTGTTTCGGTTTTCCGTCGTTGCCGATCAGGATCGGGCGCAGGTGCCCCGCATTGGTGTATTGCAGAATTCGGCTGCTGGCATCAAGGACACCGTAGAAGAGCGTTACAAATTTTCCACATGCAATGTTCGCGCACAACACCGAATTGATCCGGCTGCATACGTACGATGGGCAAGCGGTTTCAGTGGCAAAGGCTCGAACCGATGCCTGTACATTGGCCATCAACAGCGCCGCCGAGATCCCTTTTCCGACCACGTCAGCAATGCAAATCGCCACCTTATCTTTGCCCAGCCGGATCACGTCGTAGTAGTCGCCGCCGACCAGGCACGCCGGTTCCCAGGCTCCAGCAATCTCGAACTCGGTCAGTTGCGGAAGCTCCTTGGGTAAGAGTCCCTCTTGAATTTCACGCGCCTGCTTGAGTTCCGCATCATCCAGTTCTCGTTCCGCGGCCCCCAGCTCAACCGTCCGTTCCAATTGTCGATTGCGCTCTTCCAGACGGCACTTGGTCTCCCGGTAAATGAAAAATGCCATCCCGAATATCAGGTTGGCGACCGCTGGGAACTTCCAGCCACTGGAAAGATAGTGCTTGAAATCTCCCTGCGCGTCGGCCGAAACCAGAAAAACCACGAGTGTCGAAAGCGTTACGGCAACGAAAGTAACCGCCAGCAGGACAATCAGATTGAGCGGCCAGTACCAGGGAGACTCACGCGCTGACCGGGGAATCCACATGTTTTCCATGGTCAGCGTGGTGAAATTTCCCAGAAAAAAAGAGTAGATCAAGGTCAGGGAGAGCGAGGGCACCTGTCCCGTTGCAGCCCAGAAGATGGCATAGACTCCAGCCGCGATTGCCAAATACAGGAGCTGCCGGCGAAGCAATTCCAGCAGGGCTCTCGAGATGGATGCGCCTTTCATGGCCCTTCACAATCCCATCAGCCGACCGGCAAAGCACTACCAATCTCCACATGAGACTCCAGCACCGGGGCGGTCGCCAGGGCCTTCGAAACCAGGCACGCTGTCTTGGTTTTCTGCAACAGATGCAGCGCCCGATCGCGATTTTCTTCCGCCGGAATGGTTACGGTTGGACGGAGGATGATTTCCCTGAAGCTGTATCCCGATTCAGCCTTGCTGACCGTGCCTTCAACTTCCACCTGCAAGTCGGTGTACTCGAATTTTGAGTATCCCGCAAGTGCCCGGAAGGTAGTCGTAAAGCAACTTGCCAGCGCCGCCAGCAATAGGTCCTCGGGCGTCCAGCGGCCTTCCAGCCCGCCGAATTGCAGTGGCGCGCTGAAATGAATCGCGTTGGGCGCGGAATCGGACTTAGCCAGACCGGTTTGTCCGGAACTCCACCAGGCCAGCGCTCGATATCTATGTGTCGTGTCCATTTCGTCCTCCATCTTGCTACAGATTAAGAAAAATGCTGCACTGCGAGAGCTTCAAAGCCCTGGTAACCGGCCTCCGCGGGCCGATCCCGATCAGCGGAAATTAGAGCGTGGGTTCTCACCCTCCCGATCTGGTCTTTTTGAATTGTCTCCAACCAGCCTTACGAAAACCGTGGGTCAGGTCACGGAGGTTGGTGACGGTAATCACACGGTGTTACAATTCCTGCAGTAGCGGGGTCCCAATGCGTGCGCCCTACGGCCTGAACATCATTGACAACTGCGCTACCTGTCCGGCGCGCGAAGAGCATGTTTTCTGCAATTTGTCTTTGCCCGCTCTGCAAAAGCTCAACGACATCAAGTCCACGGCGGTTTATCCCAAGTCGGCAATGTTGTTCATCGAGGGCCAGCAGCCGCGTGGAGTGTTTGTGCTGTGTACCGGAAAAGTGAAGCTTTACACCACTTCCAGGGAAGGCAAAACGGTCATCCTCAACCTCGCCGAAGCCGGCGATGTTCTCGGACTTAATGCGACGATTTCCAACCGGCCCTATGAGCTTACCGCCGAGATGATGGAGCCGGGCCAGGCAAACTTCATTACCCGCGATGCGCTGCTGCAATTCCTGCGCGAAAATGGAGAAATTGCGCTGCGCGTGGCAGAGCAGCTCAGCCGTAATTACTACTCGGCCTTCGAGGAAGTCCGCATGTTGGGACTGGCAAGTTCACCCGCAGAGAAGCTGGCCAAGCTGCTCCTCTCGTGGTCGGCAGACGCGGCCAAGTCGGCTGATCCTTCGCATATCAAACTGACTCTCACCCACGAAGAAATCGCAGAGATGATCGGAACCACGCGCGAGACGGTCAGCCGCCTGTTTTCCGAGTTCAAGAAGAGGCAACTGCTGCAATTGAAGGGTGCTACCCTGATCATCCGCAACAAATCTGCCTTGGAGAAACTGTTGCTCTCTTGAAGGTGGGGTCGTCGTTCCGGCGTTGCCGCGCCTGCGGAAACCAGCGAATAATGTTCCACAACCATCCCCGCTGCGCACGGGGGGAGCACAGGCCATGAACCCGGCGGCGCCTGGGTAAGCGAGCGCCTCTCCATGGCTTCATTTCAGTGCCACGATTCGCAATAGACGGAGTGCCATGGCACAAACTGCAAGGCCAGTGCAGTTGAAGCCTCAGACCATCGAGGCTTTTGATGAATACATTCGTGCGGCGGAAACCGGAATGGAGCATGCGCTCCAGGGAAGCGGCCCATTCCTGTGGTCTCAAGTCAATTCCGAGAGGGCCCAGTTGGTCCGCGGTGGACAGGTTGTGGCGCAATTCTGGGAGGGTCAAGGACCGGTCAAAGTGCCCCATGGTTTGATCCATGACTGGATCGGCGCCGTATTCATTTCTGCTACGAACCTAAAAAAGACCTTGGCCCTGATTCAGGACTACAACAATCATAAGAATATCTACAAGCCCGACGTAATCGCTTCCAAGCTCATAAGCCGTCAGGGCAACGACTTTCGAGTCTTCTTACGGCTTCTCAAGAAAAAGATCCTGACCGTAGTCCTCGATACGGATCATGAGGTGCACTATCGTCCTCTGCATCCAACTCGCTGGGTTTGTCGCTCGTACACCACGCGGATTGCGGAAGTGGAGTATGCCGGAACCCCCAGGGAAAGCGTGCTGCCGCCCGATACCGGGAACGGATTCCTGTGGCGCCTGTATTCCTACTGGAGACTCCAGGAACAAAAGGGTGGAGTGTATGTTGAGTGTCGAGCCATTTCACTGACGCGAGACGTACCTTTAGGGCTGGGATGGATTATCGAACCGATCATTCAGAAGCTCCCTAAGGAGTCACTGATCAACACTCTTGAGGCTACGCGCCGAGGACTGCATAGCGAGGAAAGTTAGTTCGTGTTCCCCAGCATTGGGGCTCAATCGAAAACCTCCTGCAGGGCCCGTGCAACTCGGCCCTGCAGGATCCTTCGGCTGGCCCGCGCTGGGCCCAAACCGCAAATCCACTCACAGTCCTGGAGTTCGCTCCGCTGCTCAATCAGGCCGCGGCTGCGTGCTTCTTGGCCCTCGCGTGGTGCGTGGTCTTGCCGTGGGATTTGTGCTCTCCGCCCGGCTTTACCATTACATCCATCAGCGCCTTCTGGGCATCGACGTAGCTTTTCACTCCTTCCCGCGTGAGCTCAGTGAACGGCACGAAGGGAAATGGCGTCAGCAGTTCCGGCACCTTGCCTGCCGTCTTCATGTTGGCGTTCATCTGCTTGCCGGCCAGATCAACCAGCTTCCTTTGGGCATCGATGAACGATTCCGTTGCCTGGCGCGCCAGTGCGGCCAACTCGGTCTTCTTGATCTTCTTGAAGCCCTTGCCGTGCTTGCTGCCGATGACTTTGGATGTCTCCTCGGCGATGACATCCATGAATTGTTTCTGGGCTTTGACAAAGTTCTCCATACCTTCACGGGCCAGGTCCGCCAGCAGTTCGGTCTGGTACGGCTTCCCCGCCTTGGCTGCCTCCACCCAGGCATGAGTCTGCTTTCCGGCAATCTTCAGGAATTCCTGCTGCATGTGGATGAATGTCTCCACGCTACGCCGCAGCAGATCAACCGCATGGTTTGCGCGCGGATCCTCGATACGTTCCTTCACGCCGGACATCAGGAGCTCATGTTGTCTTAGTCCCAGTTCAAGCAGTACTTTCTGTCCCTCAATGAAGTTGGTTACGCCCTCCCCGGCTACTTCGCCAAGAATGGCCGCCGGCGAGTGCTGGGGATCGGTCAATTGCTGCCGCACCGAGTGCATGACGCTTGTGTTCTGTCGCATAGCAAGATCCAGCAGGATCCGTTGCGTAGCAAAGAAACCCTGTACGCCCTGTTGGGCCCAGCCGGAAAGAAGATTAACAAAGGACGGTTCCCGAGGATGAGTTCGGGAGGACTCTGATTTTACCGTTGCCGGCATTTTGACACCTCCACTTGTGCTTTAATATTTATGCTGCGCTGCAGCATCTAACTAAACTATACGAACCTGGTTAATCTGTGTCAATATGTATTTTCACTGTGTGCACTGCAACATAGGAGGCGGGATGAAACCAGGCACCATCGTCATCAAGAAATATGGCAACCGCAGGCTGTACGATACCAGCGCCAGCCGCTATGTGAATCTCGACGATATCGCCGCATTCGTTCGTGAAGGCAAGCCGGTCCAGGTGGTGGACGCAAAAACCGGGCAGGATCTTACCCGTGTCACTCTGACCCAGGTCATCATGGAAGATGCCAGGGACAAGCCCACCGGGCTGCCCCTCGAACTGCTGCGCCAGCTCGTCATCGCCTCCGATGAGGTTCGGCAGGAGTTCATCATGTGGTACTTGAAATCCGCCTTCGACGCCTATCAGAAGGTACAGGACGCGGTGCACAGCCGTTTGGGCGAGGTCCAGTCCGCTATTCTGTCCCCCATGGACATGATGAAGAAGCTTCTGGGCGAGTCGCCACCCGCCCAGCCGCAAGCCCAGACCGAGCCGGAACTCGATGGGTTGCGCCAGCGACTGGCAGAACTGGAGGCACGCCTCGAAAAACCCGCACGACGAAAACGATCCAAGCCGAGGAAACGCTAAAGGCACCATGGCTCGAATGTGCTATGGAGGCGGGAGAAATATCGAGTTATACTTTCGGTGGTCAAGCGTCGGCCTGTTGCAGCCGCGTGATAGCACATATGCTCGGAGGCCGCGCCGAGCCAGGACGAAATTGCGCAAACAGAAAAGGGCAACAGGTCGATCGTGGGCTCGGGCCCGCCAACATACCCCGCAGGCCCATTCCAGCATTGATTTCTCACCTTGGACGGAAGCGCTCTTCGCCGCCGAGATTCTACTGCTGCACGCAACTCCCATTTACTACGGCTTCGGCGTGCCCCACGGGGATGAGTCCGGAGTCGTCATCATCCCCGGTTTTCTCGGCACCGACCTTTATTTGATGGAACTCCATGGTTGGCTGGCGCGCATCGGTTACCGGCCGTATTTTTCCGGCATTGGGATCAACGCCGATTGCCCGAATCTTCTCATCCAGCGTCATCTGAACGAGACCATAGAAAAAGCCCGGGTGGAGACGGGACGCAAAATTCACCTGATCGGTCATAGCCTGGGAGGAGTCATCGCGCGCGCGGTGGCACGTCAGAGGTCACGCGATGTTGCCTCGGTAATTACCCTGGCCGCTCCTATTCGAGGCACCGTAACCAGCCCCGCTGTTCTCCACGCCGCGGAGGCCGTCCGCCTGCGGATCCTGCAAGAGCATGGCCGTGGAGTGCTGCCCCACTGTTACACCGGACGTTGTACCTGCAATTTTGTTGATTCCTTGAAGCGTGATATTCCGGACTCCATGCTGCAGACGGCGATCTATACCCGCGATGACGGCATCGTGAATTGGCGATATTGCATGACCAAGGATCCTGAGGCCGATTTTGAAGTCCCAGGCACGCACATCGGGATGGCATTTAACCCGTCAGCCTACAGCATCATCGCCCAGCGCCTCGCCAAGGCTCAAGCCTCCCAGTGATTTCCCGCACTGCCCATCTCCAGTACCGCCCCAGTAGTCGTTTCTAATTTCTCCACCGATCCGCCGCGTGGCTTCAGGTTGAGGGTCGCTCTCGCCAGGCTGTTGTTCATCACTTGTACGCTGCCCCTGCAGTCCGTCGTTAAGTAAGGCAGGCGATGCAGGCTGGCGCCGCGACCGTCGAGCGCAACTTCCAGTTCGAATCCATCGCGCGTGACACAACGGAATTCCCACCACAAATTCTCCTGGTCACTTCTGGTCTCCTTCAAATTACGAAAGACGCGCTGTTCTGCGTTATGCCATAGCACCGCTCTGCGAAACAGCAGCCCGAACGGCATTTCGTACACCAGGACTTCAAACGTGCTTGGCGCACCGTCAGGCCGGAGAAAATACGCGTGAGCCCAACGCCAGAACTTTCGATGCCGGTAGCCACAGTTATGCCCTTGCACTCCAAACCCCAGCGGATCGCCTTGAAAGCGGCGCCCATCCAGCATGATCTGCCCGGAAAAGAGTGCGTCCGAATGCGGCGTTCGTGAAAAACCAATCCAGCCCTTGCTGCTCAGCGTGACCCGAAATGTGGAATGAAATCGCAGGTCCCAGGAAATCGAGTGTCCCTGCATTTCCAACGCTGCCCGGCAGGAGTTCTCCTGCATCTCATTGTCGCCGATTCGGAAATGGACCGGATATTGCCCCCTGGCACTCAGGTCCAGACCCGCCAGGGGAAATCCTTGAATAAAGCTTTGAGGTTTTCCATCTTTTGGAAACCAAGTGGCCCACAGTTGGACCGGCATTCCCGCCGGGTTTCCAGGACAACCCCCTCGCCCCGGATTCATCAGCAGATATCGGAACCACCAAGCCCCCTCACCATCGGCCAGACCCAGGCGAAGGAACCAAACTTCATAGCGGCGGCGCGTCGATAGTGAGGAAAATACTTCGTTCAGCGTCTTCACGGACTTAGCAGGACGAAAATTGCTCATCTTCGACGAATCATACTCCTCGCTCAGACGAGACGGGCGTGTGAAGGATCCCGCAGGGGAGATTCGCGTTCGCGCGATGTGACCGGAGTCAGTGCGCCGGCTAACGTCCACCTTTCATTTGACGATGGAAAGAACTCCCGGCGCAACACACAGCTGGCACAGAACGCGTGATCGTAAGCGTGCCTGGGATACCGAAATAACGACCCCCGTTTGGGCCGAAAAAGAAGCCAGCAGGACCACTCAACTCATCATCTGCGCTCTGACAAATTCCATCGCTTGGCGAAAAACCGGAGTGCTTACGGCCGGGGGGTCATCTTCCAGGCAATGGCTACCGCCGGGGACGCGCAGAAATTCGTGCTCTACTTTGAACTGGGACAGCTTCTCGTCCATCTTTACGGATTCCTCGTAGGGCACGTCTGTGTCCGCGCTTCCATGAATCAATAGCGTGGGCGGGTACGTCGTCGACACATTGCGTACCGGGCAATAGGCATCGAACCATTTGAGTTCAGCATTGGGATCGTGGCCCGCCACCTCCTTGGGCCAGATCCCTTGCTGACGACAATATAAGTAGAAGGTCCAGCGGTTATCCCCTTCTTTGGACGCAGTCAGGCAACGCGTTCCGACGGATCGATAAGCCTGTTCTTTAGATATCGCCGGTTGCCGCAGGTAGTAGGGACTGGGCCGGCCATACCAGGACGAGGTGATGTCTCCATATCCCGAGAGTGAAAGCAGCACCCTCGGGCGGGGACTGACCGAGAACCCCGTCATTAGGGTCAAATAGCCGCCCGCCGACAGGCCGGCCACAGCCACCCTCTCCGAATCGATGTGAAAAAGCCCCGGGCCTTGCTCGTACACCCATCGGTAAGCATCTTGGATATCCTCGACAATAGCGGGCAGCTTGGTTTCAGGCGCCAGGCGGTAATCGATCGAGGCGATGACGTAGCGTCCGTCCGGATCCAACCATTGCGGAGGAGTTGCTCTCGACCCAGCAATCAGAGCTCCTCCGTGAATCCAGAGGATAACTGGCTTTCGGCGTGTCACCTCTGAACCGTAAACATCAGCCCTGATCTCACATCCACCAGCCGTCTTGTAGACGTAAGTCTTGGGCACAGGTTGCGATTCACCGTAGGAGAATCGCGGAGCGACTGTTGAAGCCACGATCGCTGCCGCCGCCCTTAAAAATTCGCGCTTATTCATGGTTGTCTTGCAGCTTGCTGAGTGTGCCGGGTGGGATGAGTGCCTGTATTGAGGAGAGAAGGACGTAGCTCACAGGCAACTTAAGCGTCACGGTATCTCCTGATGCTCGAGAAGTCACCGATTAAATTCGCTTCGGTCCGGGGTGATTGTATCATCATTTGAAAGCTTTCAATTTTTGGTGTGTTGGACGATTGTTGCCCATTCAGCACAGGAGAGACGCTGATGGCAGGGCCTTTGCCATGGCCGACTCGGGCAGCCCGCTGCCATGAGGAGTGATCCGGCGCGATTGAAAGTGGACTGAATTCCAGAGAGGAGAGTATGACCCGTCATCATGCCCTGTGGCTGAGTTCCTTGGTGATTGTGCTTTTCGTGATTTCAATTGCGCACTCCCAACCTTTGCCACGAGAGGCGGCCGCCGGTCATGCGTCTCTGGTTATATCGCACGCAGACTACCTTGACCGCGTCCATGCCATTTGGCTGGCCCAGATGATTGGCCAGATGACCGGCGTTCGTTTCGAACATCGAACCGCTTCAACCCTGCCCGTAACTCCATTGACACACCTTCCGGGATACGCTCCCGTCGATGACGATTACTACTACGAAATGGTCGCGGTCCGAGCGTTCGAAAAATATGGTATCTCTCTTACCGTGCAACAACTCGGGCAACAGTGGCTGGAGAACAACGCGGGTTCGTGGGGTTCCAGTGAACAGGCCCTGCTGCTATTGAAGCGAGGAGTCAAACCGCCCGACACTGGGCACCCGAGATACAACAAGCTGTGGTGGACCATCGGGCCGCAGTTCAGCAGCGATGTCTACGGCGTACTCGCACCTGGCATGCCAAATGTCGCCGGCGAAATCGCTCGACGGCTCGGCCACATTAACGGTTACGCGGAAGGTACGGATGGAGCTGTCTTCGTTGCCGGCATGGTCAGCCTGGCATTCACCGAGAAAGATTCGCACGCGATCGTCCGTAAAGCGGCGAGTTTGATTCATCCCGACTCACCCTACCGAAAGTGCCTGGATATGGTGATTGCCATGGCCGACTCTGGCAGCACGCCGCAACAGATTTTCCAGGCCGTCGACCAGCGCTGGGGAATTGAATATCCGGCAACGAACAACGCAGTGGTCAATGGGGGCATTGTAGCCGCCAGCGTGTGGTTCGGCGAGGGCGATTTCAACCAGACGTTGCAGCTATCCGTTCACGCTGCTGATTTTGCCGATACCGACTGTAACACCGCCAATTCGGAATCGGTGGTTGCTGCCATGCACGGAACCAAGGCCCTTCCCCCCGAGGCGGTCTCGGAACTTCATGATCGCATCGTCGGCAGCAAAATGGGTGATCTGCAACTCACCCCGCCGGTGGATGAGAGCATTCTGGAGTTGGCCCGCAGAACCGTCCGAATCGGAGAGTCGATTCTCGCTGCGCACGGTGCCAGGAATGATCAAGACGCCATTCACATCCCAGTCGAGAGTCCTGTTACTCAGCCCGCCGAACTCTTTGCCCTGGCCGACCTGATGCAGTATTGGAACCCGGAATGGACGCTGCAGCGCGCCGGCTTCGGGGGCGCAGGCGGTGGTATGCCCGGAATCCGGGGCATCACCTATTTGGACGGAGAGGTACTTGCCACCTACCCCAGAGACGAAGTCCGCGGAACGGTTTTGAGGCGCAGTTTGCGTCTGGGAACTGAGCCCTTTTTGAAGTTTCAGGTTGCCGCCGATTCAGGCCGAGCCTGGCAGCTGCAGGTCTACGTCAATGACGACCGCGTTCTGGATAAGCTTATCGAAGGCTTGTCCGAAGGACGAAATTGGCAGGACATTGACCTTGATCTTTCCAGGTACCGAACTCAGGAAGTGGTCGTGCGACTTTACCAGCGAGTGTTGATCCCGCATCATGAAGCTGGAAACGCCTACTGGCGTCATTTGATTATCAACTAGCCGCTCGCCCTGCTGATAGGTTCCTATTGGGGCTTGTGCTCATCCGAGTTAGGTGGCGTATCCTTTTTTTCTCCGTTGGAACTCGGAGTATCGCAGGGCTGTCTCAAGGTCCTAAGAAACGTAACGATATCCCAGCGGTCGTTTTCCGGCAGGGCCGTGAAAGACGGCATGCCATTGGTGGTATTGCCAACGCGAACCTTCCAGAACAGGGCACCATCGCTTTGGCTCTGCACCTGGGGGCAACGGAGGTTGGCCGCTCCACCGTTCTGCCCGCTGCCATCTTCCTCGTGACATCGGGCACAGGTGTGATTGAACAGCTTGCGGCCATGCACGATGGCGGCCCGGTTCTTGCTTCCCGGATTGACTTTGGCGGCGGCGTCGGCTGGCGCTTCCCACTTCTCTGAAGCAGGATTCGCAGGCGGCACCGTGGCCCCGCAGACCATGGCGGCAAACGTGATCGCGGCAACGCACAATACTCTAGATCCCATTAGGACTGCTCCGAAGTCCTTTCTAAGGCACCGCCTGGACGATGCACGATCATCTTCTGCTAACCCAGGAGATCGCTTGTTGAACCAGGGTCCGGTACTCCGGGGTCTGATATGCCGATGGACCGTGACCCAGCTCGATGTAAACAATGCGGGACTTCTTGTACTTGTGGCTCCACCCGATCACATGTTCACTCGTATCGTTGTCGGTTGTCAGTAGCGGGTGCACCTTGGGATCAACCCAATAGTGGTTGTAGGTCTCGTCGACAATATCGAAGTCGTGCAGGCCTTTCGTGACTGGACTGGAACCATCGGCGATGCGCACATGGACTTGCTGATCATGTTTGTAGGTTGAAGTCGGGCTTGATCCAGGCACGACCTGCTCTTTTGACGATGCCCTGCCTCCCAGAATCCACCGGTACTCCGGCCAGGTCCCGTCATACGACCATAGCGAGTGGTGAAGGAACAATATGCCCTTTCCCTGGGTGAGCAGTTGTTCGATCCCCTTCCACTGCGGCTCCTTGTCCTGGTGCATGTCGTAGAAAACGATTGCGTCAAATTCTTTGGCCCCATCGCGGCTCAGTTTCTCTTCGGCTCCCTGACCATAGGCCACATGGGTAAAAACTATTCCCTTCATCTGCCGGAACATTTCAAAAAAGCCAGCTTCGTCAAAATCATGCCCTCCCGTGACGATGAGAACATGCAGATCACCCGAGGGCTTCGACTGGGCGACGGCGGGTCCAAACAGCCCGGAGGTTAGAACGGCTAGAAGGAAACCAAGCCACACTGCTCTTCGTCCGAGGAAGCGAGCGACTCTCATACGCATCTTGACGCGTCCTTAAAGAAGACATCCTCGCGCAATATTGGCGCCGTCATTTCTGTTTGTCCTTGAGACCGAAGCAATAAACACGAGAACTATGGTCGACTGCATAGATCCGGCCATCGGCCACGGCCAGTCCACTGAAGTGGACCCAATCTTTCATGGAGTTGAAGCTTTTGTAGAGAAGCTTCCCGGTCTTCGCATCCAGAGCGAATAGTTCGGCTGGATGCGTTCCCATCCCTCTTTCTTCTGTGGTCAAAAGGTTCCTTTTCCATTCCTCCTTGCTCTTGTAATGCAGAAGTCCCTGCATATGCTGCTGCTGTGGGTTTTCACCCGTCGAAAGAGCGAACAGCACGCCGTTGGCCACGACCGGTGGATCAGGCAAATTGAAATCAGGAGAAATCCAGGCAGGTTCAAGAGTTGGCTGCCGCGTCTTGCTGTCAAGAACTACCTTGAATGCCATGATGCAACCGTGAGGAACCTCTCCATTCGTGATGGCAAAACGGGGAGCGTTTTTCGAGACCGGGCCCCAGACGGTAACGTAGAGCCATGTCTCTTTCGTCTGTTTGTCTGTCCACACTGCAGGCGCGCCCCACATACCTTTCTGTTCGAGTGCTTTGTCGTCATTCGCTAGCGCTGGGGTGAGATAAAGGGGCGTGTGATGGTCCGTGCCCCCCAGAGAACTTGCATTCAACAAATATATGACGGATTCTTTGCCGCCTCCCGCAACCAGATCGTATTTCCCGTAAGGAAATGTGACAATGCCTCCCGATGGCATGTCGAGATCGAGCTTGTTGATTTCCTTCCAGTTCGAGGGCGTGTAGTGGTCGAGTAACTGCAAATCTCCCAGCGTAGTTGTCAGGAAGCTGCTCCCATAGTCCCCTGCAGCCGGGTCGAAGTTTCCATCGCCCGTGGAAGTGTGCAATCGACGGTTCCTGTCAATCACCACCCCGCCCCGTGTCCACATCCCTGCGCCGCCGCCTCTCCGAACTAAGAGTTCGTGAACGACCGGGTGCATTGCATCTTTCACATCCATCGCGTAGATCCCTGAGCGATCGCCTCCGCAGCCTTGAGACGTGGATGTGTAGACCACTCCCTCGTAGAAGTTGAGACTCCAGGCTTTAGCGAAGGCGGGAATGAATTGGAAAGGCCCGAATTTCGGAGCTCCCGATGCCAGGTCAAGACCATACAACTTGCCGTCCCGAGCAATGGTGTAGATGACGCTCCCAACTTTATCGATCGTGGGGGTGGCGTTTACGGAGTTAGGGCAAAGATAGAAGCTGTCGTCGTCGGGCACGACGGACGAGTCAAACGTACGGGTCCATAGAACTTTGCCGTCCTGAGAATCAAGAGCAAAAAAAGTATCCGAAGACCCAGCGATGTAGACCACCGTCTTGCTGCCTTGGGACGTAGAGACGTTGTTCGCTACAACTGGCGCCATCAACGAGTTCAATGCCAGCGGGACATTGTCCACCTGTACTGACCACTTGAGCTCCAGATCAGCTGCCTTTGCGGGAGAGAGCAAACTATCCTCAACCGAGCCCGAACGCTGCGGATCACCCCCGAAAGTCGGCCAGTCGGCCGCCGCAACACTTTTGCCAGCGCAAAGCAATAACAGTATGACGATGCTGCTCGAAATCCTGCGGTTGATACTTGTCCTCTTTTCCCACAGATTGGCCCTTTCTAGCTTCGCCCTCGTGGAAATATGGCGCTCTGCCAGTTGAACAATCCAGGAAACCGATCCCCATGCTGAATTCATAAGTGTGTACCCCGGCAATGCGGTGGAGCAGTTGTCAGCACTACGACAAACCCGATTTCGATGTCCCAGACCCCACTCCCAAGAAGTCCCGATGACGCCTCCCTGGCCGCTCTCTTCAATTCATCAAAAGTGCGCATTTCCTGCTGCGCCTCCGGGACCTTACCCTGCGCCTTATAAACGGAGGCAAGGAGAAAATGAACAGTTGGTTCGGACGGGCTATTTTTCTCGGCCATGAGCAGATCGGGCAAGGCATCACAGGCCAATGACGCGGATGCAATCAAGCGTACGGCACACTAGCGCGGGGACGCGAATCGAACCCTAGATGCTTGTTCCGGTTCACCACTTCACGCCACGTTCAAGGCAACTCGTAAGGCAAGCATCTATAAAGTAAGATGTAGCGCAACCACTACTTCCAGGATTCGGACAGCCCCTTGAACTTCCCCGTTTCTAACTTCTTGACCTCGTTATGGGAGCGCTCTACTTCGGCTGCCGGTTGCCGGCGGCCGCCATGGCAGTCCTGATCTTCCGCTCTACTTCGTCGCTCAGATAGCCACAATCCAGGCGCATAAAAACTGAAGTGTAGGGGATCGTGGCTGAGCTCTTGATGAACAAGATTCGGAATGTTTTCCCCGCTTCTTCAATTCTGCTCATCGCTTCAGCGTGTGGAATACTGGAGACCTGCTCCTTTGGAAAAAGTGCAGCGATTTGCCTTCTCAACTCCGATACTCCCGGGTAGTCGCTCTCATCAATGAACTGAACCTCCTGGTCCAGAAAGACGGTGGCGCGCACATGGCGTGTCGAAGAAATCGCTTTGGCCACATATTTCACCACGGATGGCAGATCTTCATTGACCACGATCGTTTCGATGCCGGGTGCGGCATAGACCGGAAAGGCTGAGTCTGTGACCGCGATCCAGTTCCTATGACCATAAAGCGGAAGCCGATTCTGGACAATGCCCTTCCAGTCCGGGGAGGCGTCCTTTGTCTGCCCTGGTGAAAACGATGAGCTGACGAGCAACGCAACAATCCAAGCGATGGTGCGCGATCTTCCCTTCAGTGTGTGCATAAGAACCCCGCGGATTCGAACGTAAGCTGGGTCGTGGGCGTCACTGGACCTGCTTGTTATAGGACGGCTCATGTGCAGTCGTAGTTGAGTGCTGCTCCAGAAAACACTCTACTTCGTCTCCCGAAGGCATGGAGGGCTGAGCCCCGGGCCGCGTGACCGAAATCGCCGCGACCGCACTGGCAAAAACAGCGCTGCGTGCAACCGTAAGGCCCCGCATCAATCCCACCGCAAATCCTGCATTGAACGCATCCCCGGCGGCGGTCGTGTCCACAGCCGTCACAGAAAACGCGAGAACTCGCTCCTTCGCAAGATCGCCCCGAGCAATCACGCAGCCCCGTGACCCCAGTTTCAGGAGGACATTTTTGACGCCGCAAGCCAGAAGGCGATCTGCAGCCACATAGTAGCCCCGCTCGCCATCCTCAATGTCGGTCTTAAGCAGTTCTTGAGTTTCAGTTTCGTTTGGCGTAATCCAGGACACCCTTCGCAGCAGCTTTCCTGAAAGCTCACGGGCCGGAGCAGGGTCGAGCATGAGGGGGATGTTATGGCGCTCGGCGAACTGGGCCAGACACTCAATGGTCTCTAACGGAATCTCAAGCTGTGCCAGAAGGAATCCGGCGCGCTCCAAAGTGGTTTCCGCTCGTTCAAGAAACTTTGGCGTAAGCTGGGCGTTGGCGCCCGGCACGACCACGATATTGTTCTCACCGCCGACTCCGGTCGTGATCAAAGCGACGCCAGATGCCCCTTCGACCGTATTCACACATGTGGTGTCCACGCCGGCCTCTTGCAGTCCATTGCGCAACTGCGCTCCAAAGGCGTCGTTCCCAACATTTCCGACCATCGAAACGGGGTACCCGAGTTTCGCCGCTGCGACTGCCTGATTGGCTCCCTTCCCACCGTAAAAGGTGTTAAAGCTATGGCCCATGATCGTCTCCCCAGCTTGCGGAATTCGATCAGCCCCCACGACCAAGTCAAGATTGATGCTGCCGACGACGACAATTGGCTTCTGCATGAAGATTCGATTTCGACTACTTCACCATGGGCGCGATCGCAATCGATCCCAGCCCTACTAGGAAGAATACGAACATGGCTGGAATGAGTTTGCGAGAGGCCGGCGGAGCGCTGGCAAATTCTTTCCAGATAAAAACGCCCCACATGGCTGACACCATCGTTGCACCTTGGCCGATCGCGTAGGAGACCGCTGGACCGATGATGTGGGCATGTGACGCAGCGAAATTAAAGACTGCGCCCGTACACCAGATCATTCCGCCCAGAATTCCCCACCAATGCCAGGCGCTACGCCCTTTCCTGTAGTCGGCCATGCTCACGGGCGGGCCTCCCGCCAAAGGCCTCCGCATCAGAAAATAATTCACCGGTACAGCACACAAAGCAGTACCCAGAGCAAAGAAGAAAGCCACCGTATAGGGACCGAGCGCGCGCTCGCCCGTGATCGCTTTAGCGACCAGCGGATAGAAGACGCCCATCAGGACGCCACAGGCGAGGCTGATCTGAATGCCGAGTGCGCTCGGAGTTTTGCGTGTGGTCTCGCGCCTGCGGTAGGCCAGTGCGTCCACGACAATGGCAAGGACGACCAGCAACACGCCACCAAACAGCAACAGCGGGCTGCCTTGCGGAGAAATGAGGTAGTTCAGCAGGACGCCCACGACCAGGGCCAATCCAATTCCGATTGGAAACGCGACCGCCAGCCCGGCAATGTCAATTGCGGCCACCAGCAAGAGGTTGGCTACGTTGAAGACAGCTCCGCCAAGCAGGGCAAACACGATATGAGTTGCATCCGCGTTGCCGATGTTCCTGAGGAAAGAGAGGTCCCCTCCACCGGCGCTACCGAGCGTGAGTCCCCATAAGAGGCTTGCCGCAACAATGCCGACTACGTAGTCCCAATAGAAGAGCTGAAAGGGCCAACCCGGAGTGAGTTTCATGGTGTTGGCCCAGGACCCCCAACACAGCATGCTTCCGATCATGAACAACAGCGCGATGCCATAGGCTTCGGGTTGATACATGGCCCTCCCGCTTCGAATCGAGTGCCGGCGCGCGCACAATCTTCGAGCCCTTGCAGCTGGATTCAGGGCTGCGCCGTTCCGCCCGGTCTCGGGCCGCCGCGCGTCGTGTTGCGCCTTGCGCGGCGGCCCTTACCCCCTCAGTCTTAGAAATCCAGGCGGAGCCCAAACTGCACGGAACGAGGCAGGTTCTGGCTGGTTGATTGACCGAAAAGGCTGCTGGACAAATCGCTGTCTGGCTGAGTCAGGTTTACGCGGTTGAACAGGTTGAAAACATCCGCTCTGAATTCGAGAGAGAAGCGCTCCCATTTCACCTCCTTCGCGAATTCAGTGTTGACGTTAGCCAAACCCGGTCCCGTGAAGGTGTTCCGGCCGACGTTGCCCTGTTGTCCGAGTGCAGGAGTTGGAAATGCTGATGCCGAAGCAAAACCTGTAAGAAAATTGCTCCGGTTGCCGGTGTGTACGGCGCCTGCGGGCGCGGCGTTCGGCAGGTCGTAACCGTAGCCGTCAGCGTTGAAGTCGCCACTCCCCGGCTGCAAGCCGATCACGTTTCCGCCCGCATCCAGGATCGGATTGAACGATGCCGAAGTAAATACAGAGAAGGGCAATCCGCTCTGCAGCACGACGATGTTGGACATACGCCAACCACCGAAGACCTTCTTTGCCAAGCCATTCTTGAAGAACCCGGGCGGCACCTCCACCACGCTATCGATGGTAAGGCGCTTGGCGACACTGTAGTCCGCCCTTCCGTGCTGGAACGGAATGTCCAGAGGGTTGAAGATCGCCTCGCCGTTGTTCGTCCCATTGTCGTTGCTGCTGGTGTCGTCTGTGGCTTTACCGAAGGTGTAGATACCCCTCAGCTGCCAGGAGTGAGTGAACCGTTTGCTTAACATCAGGGAGCCGTAATGGCCATCCGCTATTCCGATAGTGCGCCCGAAGATAATGCTGCCGAAGTTGGGATTCAGCCGCGTCTGCGTTCCCTGGTTGGCAATCAGGTCTCCGGGGAAACGGTTCACGTCGGTCTGGACGTACAGGTTCGTACTGTGCGAGCCGTTGTAGTCCGCCTCGGCCACCAGACCGTGCCCAAGATCGCGCTGCAGGGACACCATGAAGACATGGGTACGAGGCTGGTCCAGGTTGGAAACCAGACCCGAGGTTTGGACCGGTAAGCCTACAATTCCGCCCGCCGTATTGTTTTGAAAGGTGATTCCGGGCGGGACCGGCCAGATGGTACCCGTCGAGTCCCCCAACGAATAGCTGAAGGGATGCGTCGGACTGTCGATCGAGAAATCGGGGACCGCCCAGGTCGGCGGATTGGCGCGCGCCGGGAATGACCACGATCCGTCAGCCACATTGTTGAAGAACAGGCCGTACCCGCCCCGCAGCGAGGTCTTCCCGTTGCCAAAAATATCCCAGGCAAATCCAATTCGGGGGCCCCATCCCTGAGGTCGGTTGTTCGTCACATATGCGTTCTTCCCGCCCCTGACGGACATTACGCCGCTGGTTACTTGCGAAGCAAAATCGCTGCCCGAACCCAGCGAGAAGAAGGGGAACGGAGTGTGTGAATTGTAGTAGGTTCCCCAATGGCCGAAGTAGTCGTACCGAAGACCTAGATTGAGCGTAAACCGGTGCGTTACCTTCCAGTCATCTTGAACGAAGGCTCCGCCGTAAATCCACCGCAGGATCTCATACAAGTTGGTGGCCAGGGCAGAGTTAGCCACTTCGAGCGCGGGGCCAAACTGCGAAAAGGGCTGGTCCTGCGCGAAATCGAGAAGATTGGTGAAACCGAAGGTCGGCCGCAGCTGCGGGCTGGTAAATTGATCGTCATCGTGATGCCGGTCAATGTCAATTCCGGTGCTGATAGTATGACTACCGTGCGTCCAGGTCAGCACGTCATGCCAGCTGTAGTTCTGATGCACCCAGCCAGCCGGTCCCCACTGGTTATATCCCGCCACACCCGTGATATTGACATTGGGAAGACTCTGGTTGCCCACCGCGCTGGGATTGAATCCGTCGGCATCGATCCAGGTGAAACCAGCATCGTTCAGAAGTTTGGGGGAGAAGGCGTGCGTCCAGTCCAGTTTGGCGAAAAACCCGTTGTTCGGAATCTTCACTCGATAGATCGGGCGCGGGTCGGCTTGCAGCTGGTCGGAGTAAGTGCGGAACCAGTCGAAGAAGAAGCGATCTTTCGACTCGTTGACGTTGTAGTCGAGCCGGACATGCCACTGATATGCGTTGTGGGTCAGACTCAGCGGGAACGTCGCGGTCCCGAACGCGGGCAGATCGGGATTGTTTTGAAACGCAGGGGATTCCGGAAAGGAACCGGGCTGGCTTGCCTGAAGCTGGCCCACGGTGACAATACCGGTAGTAGGCGCGGATCCCGGGGGGGCCTGCTGGAAGAATGTCGACGAGAGATTATTGGGGAAATTCTGCTGGACAAATTGGGCGAACTGGGGCGTCTCTACGGTGTCGACCAGGGTCGTCGCATTGGATGACCGCAACACAAAGAGGCCGCCAAACCCGAACAGCTTGTTCTTGATAATCGGGCCGCCGAAGGTCCCACCGAATTCATTTCTTCGAAAGGCCGGTATGGCGCGGCACCCGCTTGCCGCCGTTCCGGGAGCACAGTACTCAAACTCGGTTCGGGCCGTCAATGCATTGTTCGTGTGGTACTCCGACAACGACCCGTGTAATTCGTTGGTTCCTGGCTTGGTGAAGACCTGCACGTAGGCCCCGCTGTAGCGCCCCTTGGCGGCGTCAATCGTCGCTCCCGAAATACGCACCGCCTGAATAAAGTCCGGCTCGGGCGAAAGGTTTACCACACCGTCGCGGGAGGCGCTCACCGCAATGCTACCGTCGACATCGTACTGGTTGTTCTCCTGCCGCTGCCCGGCTGCGTTGAGTTGGTATCCTGCTTCCTGCTCAAAGCTATCGTTATTCGCGGAACCGGAACCCAGCGCCCCTCCCGCCGGCAACCCCGAACCGGTAACCCCTGGCGCCAATTCGATCATGCTGGTGTAGACATTTCTCCCCAGTAACGGTGCATCGCGGACAGTGGACTCGGAAATTTCTCGTGACGTGTTGCTCTTGTCCGTTTCAACCGCCGCCAGCTCTGAGGTCACGTCTACGTTGACTGTTTCGCTGGGCAAGGCGAGGGTCGGGTGCAGACTCCTTACCTGGTTGGATTCCAACTGCAAGTCGCTCTGTACCCATGTCTTGAATCCCGGCTGCTGAATCTCAACTGTATAAGTCGCCCCCGGCAGCGACGTAATCCGGAAGTCGCCGTTATCCGACGTAGTCGTATATCGACTGACGTGTGTAGCTTGATCGGTGACAACGATTTTGGCCCCCGAGACCGCCGCCCCAGTCTGGTCCGTCACCGTTCCGGTGAATCCGCTGGTGAACTGAGCGTGGACAGGCGCGCTGGCAACCAGGAGCAAGAAAACAAGCGTGATTGTCGTCCCTGCGAGACGCGATGCCTTCATGGTGTCCATCCCTTCTCTTTTGAGGTCCTACTCATTTCTTCGCTAATTCGAGACTGGGCTTTTGCTGCACTTTAAGCTTCTCGGCTTGCTGCTCGTGTTCGAACGCCTCAATCAAAGCTCGCCCTTCCGCTTGCCTTCCGCTTTTGACATAAAGGCGGCCCAGGCTGTACTCCGCCGATAGATGGTGCGGGTCCAGCCGCAGGCAGGCACGAAAGTTTTCCTCAGCGAGTTTCGGGTCCGTCTTTAGATCCAGTTTGGCAAGGTGGTAGTAAGAGTCCGCAAAAGAAGGGTTCAATCGAATGGATTCCCTGAAGGCTTCCGCCGCCCTCGCATCGTGCTCCAGGGTCTGTTCGAGCGCGACGCCAAGGTAGTAATGCATCTGGGAGTTGGACGGGAATTTCTTGATGGCCGAAGAAAGTGTGTTGATCGCGGCTTCCACTTCGCCGGCGTGAGTCTGGATGATGGCAAGACTGAGCAGGGCGACACTGTTGTCATCCTGGAGTTTGCTGGCTCTCTGCACGATCTCTTCGGCTTCGCGGAAGCGGCCTAGCTTCTCAAGGATGGCGCCTTTCTGCACTTGCAGGCGATAAGAACCCGGGAGGTGCGCCAGTCCGACATCAGCAGCTTGCAGGGCCAGGGGATAATTCTCGTAGTCCATGCAGATGGTGCTGAAATCCAGATAATTCACTTCCCTTTCCGGGGCCAGCAATGCGGCCTGACGCAGTGACTGCATCGCCAGGCTGAGATCGTCATTTTTCCTTGCGAGGGCGGCCAGAAAATTCAAAGAGTCGGCGTCCGGCTTAATCCTGGTGAGATCTTGGAGTACTTGCAGCGCCTCCCGGGAGCGGCCCAGCTGGTCTAGAACAACCGCCCGCTGGTATGCGAGCCCCGATAGCCGGGAATCCATCTTCTCTGCCCTGTCCAATTCGGTCAGAGCCTGTTGGTATTGCCCCTCTTTCGAGTAGAGGAGACCGGCTTTGAAGTGCTCGGAGGCCGTGACACCGGACATCGCGTCCAGGCTCTTTAGGACCCCATTGGCCTTCTGCACCTGTCCCAATTCCAAAAGGGAGTGCGCCAGCGATAGCAGTGCCAGCGGATACTGGTAGGCGACCTCTCCGGACTCTCCCAGCAGCGAAGCCGATTTGCTGAAGTTCCCCTGCTTTTCGGCAATGATTCCCAGAAAAAGAGAAGCCACCGAGCGTGATTCGCCCGGTGCATTGATGAGTTTTTCAAATTCGGGGACGGCTAGATTGTACTTACCAGAATCGAAATAACTTATCGCCAGGTTTTTTCTGGCCGGCACAAACCCCGGGTCGGTTTGCAGGCACTTGAGCAAATAGTTTTCGGCTTGCTCGGAATCACCTTTCAGGCTGTAGGTGGCCCCGATCACGTTTAGCAGGACGGTACTTTGGGGATCAGCTCCGAGGCCGTTTTTAAAAACTGGTATCGCCTCATCGAGGCGTCCCGCTTTAACCAGATCAATACCCAACTGCAACGCCTTGGCAGCCTCGGACCCACTCGACGCCGCGGGCACCGGAGCCGACTGCGCCCAAACCACCGGCAAAGCCAGGAGAACCAGACACACTCCAATCCATGTCGGGCGCGTGCAGCGCAATCGGGTGAAGAGCCGGTGCGTGAGATAGATGGAGCTTCTGGTCATGTGATTCGAGAGGCTACAGGGCTCCCAACCCCATGGAACTGGAACGCGCCATGCAATAACTGCACTCCTCGGACCATCCGAGCCAAAAACAGAGTCGCAACTTAAATCGTTTCAAAATACCCCAAAAACAGAGCCGCACCTTAAATCGTTTCAAAATACTTTGTCAAGAACTTTTTGGATGGCCTTGGCGAGTTTTCGTCAGAGCCTCTGACTAGGAGTCCCACCCCACCTTGCCAAAGTGCAATCCGGTTGCTATGGCCTCAAAGTTTCTTGAGCAGGGGTTTCAGGAGGAAAAAACACCAGGAACTCTAGAGCGGTCAGCTCACGCCAACCTTCTGATCGTACGACTGTTTCCGTCGCGCTGCCGGGGCGATCTCCCGGGGAGGGGCTGCCGAGTGCCGAACTTTTAACTCCGTGGACAATACCACCTTCTTCATGCGCTGTTTCGAGCCATCAATTCGCTCCAGCAAGAGCCGGGCGGCGGTTGCTCCAAGTTGATAACCGGGCTGGTGCACCGTGGTCAGTGCCGGATCCGTGAACTCGGCGAAATCCAGATTGTCAAAGCCCACGATCGACAAGTCATCGGGACACCGCAGGTTCAACTCGCGGGCCGCGAGCATTACTCCCAGCGCCATCAAATCGTTGCAGGCAAAAATGGCCGTGGGTCGGGGCACCATCCGGAGCAACCGCAGCGCGGCCTGATGTCCGCTGGGACGGTCGAAACGCGCCTCCTGAATGTATTCTGGCTCAATGGGCACGCGTTCTTCGGCGAGCGCGCGTCGAAACCCTTTTAGCCGCTCAACCGCGTTGGTCAGGTGGAAAGGCCCGGTAATCACCCCAAGATGTCGGTGGCCCATACGCAATAGGTGCTGGGTCGCCGCATACGACCCCTCTTCATTGGCCACCACCACAACATCTCCATTCCAGCCCGTCGGACGGCGATCAATGCAGACCACCGGGGGGCCTGAGCTTGCCACCGACCGGAGCAGAGTTGTAATGTGACTTTCCGCCGCTGGAATCACCAGTAGTCCGGCTGGACGATAAGCCCGCAAGTCGTTGAGATAAGAAATCTCTTTCTTGGGATCGTTATCGGTGTTGCAGAGTACGACCCGGTAGGAACGCTTATACGCGACATCTTCCACGCCTCGCACCACCGCCGGGAAGAAGGGGTTTGTGACATCGGGGATAATCATCCCCAGCATGCTGGTTTGATTACGCCGGAGGCCACGACCTAGTTGGCTCGGGTGGTATCCCAGGCTCCGAATAGCTTCGAGAACCCGCAGCCGCAATTTGTCCCGCACTTTCGCCGTCCCGTTTATGACGTGCGAAACCGTGCCGATCGAAACATCGGCCCGTTCGGCGATTTGTCGCATTGTGGTGGGGACGCTCACGCTAAAGCTTACAACTATAACAGGGTGCAGGTTTATCTGATCTGGGGGAGCCCGGGACAACCGGAAACCACAAAAGCTGTCTTGGATCTAATCGCACGGGAATTCTGAGCGGGAAACATTGGCTCTACCCGGCTGCGCCCCCGCCTCGCCTGTTACTTCTCCGCAGGTAGATAAGGCGGGGGCAGACTAATGTGCTCTGGCGTGACGTCATTGTTATGCCGGAATAAAGGCGTCTCAACACTCGTGGCCCCAGCTATTCCGCATCTTGGGCGCAACGAAATCCCAGTCCTCCCGATCGATCCATGCTCGGCGCCGTCATCAGAAGTTTGCCGTGCTGGTTGAGTTTGTAGGCCTGGGGGAAGTACCAGATAGACCCTTGCGGTTCATAGTAACTGCCTCCCCGCAGAATGCCTCCGCTGGTGTGTTCATCCTGGAATTCTTCCGTCCACTGCCAGACATTTCCTACTAAGTCCATGACCCCGAATGGGCTTGCGCCCTGGGGATGCGCATCGACCGCATCGGGTCCGCGCATGGTGCGGCTCTTGTCGGGCACCGGAACCGCGTCCGCTCTCCAGGTGTCACCCCAGGGATAGAGACGGCCATCCGTACCCTGGGCCGCGTATTGCCACTCCCATTCGTGCGGCAGACGCTTGCCCGCCCAGGCAGCATAGGCACGCGCATCCTCCAGCGACACCCAGGTCACAGGCTTGTTGTCCCATCCATCGGGATATTTCCCGTTCTGCCAGTCGCGGAGGAAATTCAGATCGTCCTGCGGATGGTAGTGCGCCGCATCGAGAAACTTCTTGAACTGCGCGTTGGTGACCGGGTACTTATCGATCCAGAAAGATTTGATGTGCATGGGATGGTCGTGGAAACGCCGCGGGGAATCCTCCCAGGGATATTGCACATCAACCCCGACATCATTGAAGCCTTCGATTTCAATCCCTTCAAGGCGGAACTGAAAGTCTGCCTCTGGAATCTTGACCATATCAGGAGGTGACCCCGAGGGCGGCCGGGTTGCAGCAATCGGCACGATGTGCTGCGGCAACACCGTCCACTCATGGGAGTAGGTGGCCAGCGCTTTCGCACTTAATTCCTTCATCTTCGACATTAACTTCTGGATGCCGGCGTCGGGAGCAGTGGGTGAGGCCAGCACTGCCCCGTAGCCGTGAGCTTCGATGTCGAAGCTCAGCACCAGCTTGCCCGACTGGTTTTTCGCGGGGGTGAGCTCGACCCCGTGATAAAGATCGAAATAGCGCATGCCATCTTCCGGCGCCAGTTCAACCTGTGGACCATCCACGTTGTATTCGTTGCGGTTCACAATGGTCCATACGGTTTGTGCACCGGACGGCCAGCGGCTGGCAAATATGCCATATCGCAACATCGGCGTCAGCGGCTCCCAGCCGCTGCTGATGAGGAATGGAGCCAACGCGCGCTCCATCGTAGCCACGCGGCGCGTGGCTTCTGCATCGCGCGGCGTGATCCCGTTCCAGATGCCCCAGATATTCTCCCAGGATTCCCAGCCCACGCCGTTGAAGAATCCGAATTGCAGGTCATCCGTCTTGTCGCGGTTCCAGCGGTCCGAAATGTTGACCATGTGACGGGGTTCGAGCCACTTGTACTTGTCCACCATGGGCACAAAGGGAAATTTGTACTGTCCCCACGTCATGACGTTCCAGGCCAGCGCTTCGTCCGAGGGTCCCCCTTCCGGTTCGAAAGCAAGCGGGTGACCAATCTTGTCCGCCGCCAGAGAAAACGCCAACGGCACTCCGTCTTGCGTGTCCCCGTTGATGCCGTCGGCGCCCACTTCAGCCATCAGTTCGGCGATGGCCTGGGGCCACGGCATCCCGGGATCCCGGGTGCCCTGGTCCCACATCATCATGGGGAACAGAACGCGCACACCGCGACGGTGGAAGTCACTAATCATCTGGCGCACTCCGGGTATCCCTCCCGGCATGCTGCGGATCAAGTCGTGCTGGTTCCGGTTATCGATACCCATATTCGGATACGTCGGCCAGATGAGCACGGCATCAATCCCGCCATATCTCTTCTCCAGATCATCAAGGTAACGATCCACGGTGTAGTGATGGGCCACGGGGTCGTAGAAATAGCGGTCTTCCACCATCATCTGCGGCTGGAAAAAGCTTGACTGCGTCCACTTCAGCGCCGGCAGGTCGTAGCGCGAGCCGTCATACCCAATGCGAATGCGACGTTCATCGCGCCAGTGCCTAATGTCCGCCAACCATGTAGCGTGCTCATCCGGGCCGCAAGCCGTCGATCCGCCCTCCCATGCTCCTTTCATGATGAGGCAGCTGGGCGTCGGGATTTGCTGCTGCTCGGGACGAAAGTGGGAGTCCTGGGCTGGTGAGATCGTGGCTGCAGCCAGCAGCATGGCGGCGACGAATGGCATGATTTTGAAACTCATGAGTGCGCTCCTGTTGGACAAGCGGTTTACGGCATGGCAATATAAAACGTTTCAACCGTTATGTCCACCCGTGCTTGTATGCACGTCAAAGAAACCGGCTTCTGGGGCCACCCAGGAGCGCTCTATAATGCGGGCGAGAGCCTCTACGAAGCTCCCAGCCTTACAAGCTGACAGAAAATAAATTCCGCCGATGGAGAAACAATCGCATTGATCTTTACCCGCCGCACTTTTGTGCGAATTTCTCTCGCATCGGCGGCCTTCACCACAGCTCCGCGGCTGCTGGCGCAAGGGGTTGCGGTGCACACAGCCAAACCCGAGGCGCGGCCAGCACCCTCGGGTCGCCCCTTCGATGCCCATTTCGTGGATGTGGCATCTTCTGCCGGGCTCCAATCGTCCACCATCTACGGCGGAGTGGACAGCAAGAAATACATTCTGGAATCCACTGGTTGTGGTTGTGCCTTCATCGATTACGACAACGATGGTTGGATGGATATCTTTTTGCTATCGGGCACCCGCCTCACGGAAGATCCGCCGGACGCCACCAATCGCCTTTACCAGAACAATCGCGACGGCACCTTCACCGACGTCACGGAAAAAGCCGGTTTGAAGGCAACGGGCTGGGCCTCCGCCGTTTGCATCGGCGACTACAACAACGACGGATTCGAGGATATTTTTTGTACCTGCTTCGGGCAAAACCGTCTCTACCGCAACAACGGGGACGGAACGTTTACCGATGTGACCAAGAGTGCCGGCCTTTGGAACGATGCGCCACGCTGGGGAGCGGGATGCAGTTTCCTTGACTACAACCGGGATGGGAATCTCGATTTGTTCGTTTCCAATTACGTACGCTTCTCTTTCGAGCACGCCCCGGTTCCAGGAGAGAACCCGAACTGCAACTGGAGGGGTATTCCCGTGGAATGCGGGCCCGTCGGAATGCCCACGGGGAGACATTCCTTGTACCGCAATAATGGCGACGGTACGTTTACCGACGTCAGCCAGCAGGCAGGGATCGCGAAGGCGACCCAAAGCTACGGGATGACGGTGGTCGCCGCGGATCTCGATGAGGATGGCTGGACGGACATTTTCGTCGCCTGCGATTCCACACCCAGCCTGTTGTTCATGAACAATCATGACGGAACCTTCCGTGAGGAAGGTGTGCTCCGCGGAGTGGCCCTCAGCGACGACGGCATGGAGCAAGCCGGGATGGGTGTCGGTGTCGGCGACTACGATCTCGACGGCCATCTGGATCTCTTCAAGACCCACTTCGCGGATGATGCCAACGGCCTTTATCACAACGACGGCAAGGGAAATTTCGACGAACTCACTCGTTCCTCGCTTCTCGCGGTCGAGACCCGCTACGTCTGCTGGGGCGCCGGCATGATGGATCTCGACAACGATGGCTATCCTGATATTTTCATGGTGACCGGCAACGTGTATCCCGAAATCGAGCGCAAGTTGCCGCAATACGCGAACAAGACTCCACGTGTGGTGTTTCGTAACCTGGGCAATCGCACCTTCGAGGAGTTGGGGCAGGAAGCGGGCCCGGGAGTGACCGACGCCCACTGCAGTCGGGGATGTGCGTTTGGAGATTTCGACAACGATGGCGACCTGGATATCCTGATTGTGAATCTCAACGAACCGCCTTCCCTCTTACGAAACGATGTGAAAGGCAGGCAAAACTGGATCAAAGTGAAGTGCGACGGAGTCAAGTCGAACCGCAGCGCCATCGGTGCCCGCGTTCTGGTTCGCTATGACGGCAAGGTTCAAGTCCAGGCTGTGCTTAGTCAGGCCAGCTTTTATTCCTGCAATGACCCGCGGCTGCATTTCGGTCTCGGCACTTCTAATGTGGTTGATATTGAAGTCTTTTGGCCAAACGGTCTGCATGAGAAGTTCAAGGAGGTTGGGGCCAATCAGTTGGTGACCTTGCGTGAAGGGGCTGGGATCGTGCCTTCCAAAGGCTGGGCGAAAAAGTAGCGCGAAAAAAATCAATCGGCTCCGGAAGTGTCGGCGGCGCCGTTCTGTGGCTTGAGGGTAGTGGCTCAGTTTGAAATTTCTCCTTACCCACAGGCGTCATCCTGAACGGCCTTCAGGCCGTGAAGGATCTGGCGTGAAGCAGATACACTCTTTACCCCTGCGTTGCGGCGGATGCACGCCAGATCCTTCGGGACTGAAGTCCCTCAGGATGACGCCGCTGGAAAGGGACGGTTTTCAAATTGAGCCACTACCGGCCTCAGGCAATCATTCACAAAACTGGCATGGAAATGGTATGGTCCTGAAACCTTCCGGAGGAATTCAACAATGCGTATCGCCCTGACCGCCTTGACCCTGTGTGTCGCACTCGTATGCACGTCCGTGGACGCCCAAAACGCGACCTCGCGCCGCCTTTCGCGCGCCACGCTTGAGGACAAGATCCGCGGTGGGTGGGCGGGGCAGATGATCGGCGTTTCCTACGGCGCTCCCACCGAGTTTCGTTCGAACGGCAAGATCATCGAGGGCAACCTGAACAAATATCTCGACTGGTCTCCGGCGAGGCTCAAGAACGCGATCGACCAGGATGACCTCTACGTAGAGATGACGTTCGCCGAGGTCATGGACAAGGTGGGCCTTGACGCCACCTCCGAGCAGTACGGCGAGATGTTCAAGAACTCCCAGTACGAACTGTGGCATGCCAACGCCGGAGCCCGGCGCAATCTCAACCGGGGCATCAAGGCACCTATGTCGGGCAATCCGAAGTATAACATCCACGCCAACGACATCGATTTCCAGATCGAGTCGGACTTCATCGGCATGATGACTCCCGGCCTTCCCCGCGAGGCCAACAAGTACGCGGACCGGGTGGGACGCGTCATGAACTGGGGCGACGGGCTGTACGGCGGCATGTTCTTCTCCGGCATGTACGCCGCCGCTTTTCTTGAGAATGACCCACGCAAGGTCGTGGAGCAGGGCCTTCTATCCATTCCGGCAGAAAGCGCCTATGCAAAACTTATCAGCGACGTCCTCCGCTGGTCAGCCGAGAACCCCGACGACTGGATGAAGACCTGGCATCTCATCGAGGACAAGTGGGACAAAGCCGACGCGTGCGTGGATGGCGCTCTGGATCCCTTCAACATCGACGCCAAGCTGAATGGAGGGTACGTCGCCCTGGGGCTGATCTACGGCAAGGGAGACTTCGCCAAAACGCTAGAGGTAGCGACCCGGTCCGGCCAGGATTCGGACTGCAACCCCTCGAGCGCCGCCGGTATCCTGGGCGTGATGCTCGGCTATGACCGCATCCCCGACGTTTGGAAAGCCGGGATACCGGCTATCGCCGACACCCGCTTTTCTTTCACGCAGTACTCCTTTAATCAGATTGTGGCCAGCACTCAGGCTCGAGCCCTGAAAGTCGTAGAAGAGGCCGGGGGCAAAGTCACGCCCACCGAAATCGAAATACCGCTGCAGGAACCGCAAGCGCCTCCGCTCGAGCAGTGGGACATCGATCCGCCGCGAATCAAGGTGGAGTTCAGCGAGCCAGCCTGGGTGTTCAAAGGCAAGTTCGATAACGGAAAACTCAAGCTCCCCTGGGGCGAACAGCTCAAATTTAAAGAAGCACGAGCCGCCGGTGCAGAGGCAACCCTGACATTCGACGGCACAGGGGTTGCGATCGTGGGCCGATGCACCCAGGAAGGCGGCCGGGCTGATGTTTTCCTTGATGGCCAGAAGGTCGGTGAAGTCGACGCCTGGATCCCCAAGAATACGACCGATGACGACTACTGGCATATCAGCGGTCTGACTCCGGGAAAGCATTCCGTCCGGATCGTGGTCCGCTCTGACGCCGATGCCAGATCAACCGGCAAGAAGATACAGATTGTGCGGGCCATCGTTTACGGACCAGCTTCGGGCAGCGCTACCGGCCGCCATCAGCCCCCGGAGGAACTTCGGGTTCCGGCGCATGTCACACCCTCATCGTAGTAGTAGCCTAATCCGATTCAGATGTTCTTGATCGCGGGAGCGCCCGGCCGAACCGTGGTTTCCCAATTCAGGGTCTTGGTTTGCGTGCGGTCGGTCAACACCATTTTTTCCAGCCGCAGTTCGCCTTCAATTAACTGAATGCTGAGGGATCGGCGATCGAGCGTAATCGTGCCAAAGCCGGAGGCCGTTGAGAAAAAAGTCTTAAACGGAAGAACATTTAACCGCGGACCGAACCAGAGCGTCTTCTGCACCGCGGAGTAACGAAAACCGGACAGGGCGCCAAGCAATGCGTAGCTGGCCATCGCCCGGGCATAGTAGTTGCCACACTCGTATTCATTCCAGGGGTTGCGAACCCTGCCGTCATAGCGGCTGCGCAGCGCCTTGACGATGGTCAGTCCTTCTTCCACAAATCCTTCTGCAATAAGATGCGATGCCACCTGGTATTCAATTCCCGTCCAGACTTCGTCGGAATAAACAAAAGGCAATGTGGGTTTTCCTCCCCGCGGCCAACTGCACAATAACAGGCCCGGTTCATGCCCCATGGCATAGCCGGGGCGTTGCGCGTTGGCATGCTGGCTGAGGTCGGTTTTGAAATTGTGCTGGAAGATCGCTCGTAGATTGGTGCGCACATTTTCACGGGCAAGCGGAGTGTCGATCCCGTAGAACCGGGCCATCCAAGCTCCAATGACTCCGTCAGAGATGCACCCCTCTCCGTATTGGTATTTCGGGCCCTCCCGCTTGAGGAGCTTTTGCATTTCGCTGCTGTGGTCATCGACCTGGGCCACCAGAGATGCGAATGAAGTATTTCGCAGACCCTGGTATTGCACCTTCTGCTGGTAATACTCGCCATTGAAGAGCTGTTCATCCATGAAGCGCGCACAACGTTGGGCCAGGTCTTCGTAGAACTTGGCATCTTCAACTTGGCCGACGGCCCGCGCCATTTCAGCGAAGGCCGAGAGCGCGCCCAGGTAGATGCTGGTGCACATGCCGTCCGGCCCCCAGAATTCGATGTCGTAAGTATTGTGATGCGGCTCAAACAGGCCTCCGCGGTGATCCGGATCCCAGGTGCGTATGCAGTAATCCAGGCTGCGCTTGGCGAAGGGATACATTTTCTTCAGCCAATCCATGTCTCCGGAAATCTGCCAGTCGCGAAATACTTTCATGATTCCACCCAGTTGGCCGTCAGAAGCTGCGTGAAAATCGTGCTTGACCGGGCCTTCGGGAAGAGCCGAGCGGAAGGTGACGTGACCGCTTTCATCCATGGAACGGCCC
>JBARIF010000064.1:0-3134 GCA_049799615.1 Terriglobales bacterium | reverse complement strand
CGTCGCTGCGGAAGGCGCCCGCCGCCGAGATGGCAATGTACATTCTCTTCGCATTACTGGGATCAAGAATAAGAGTGTGCAGGCACATGCCGCCTGCGCCCGGCTGCCATTTGGGGCCGGTGCCATGTCCGCGCAGGCCGGGGAGTTCCTTCCAGTTCTGGCCGCCGTCGGTCGAGCGGAAGATGGCGGCGTCTTCCACGCCGGCGTAAACCGTATCGGGATCGGTGAGCGACGGCTCCAGGTGCCAGACTCGCTTGAACTCCCAGGGATGCTGGGTGCCGTCGTACCACTGATGCGTGGTCAGCGGCGCGGCTGCCGCGTCATAGACGAACTTGTTGCTCTCGCCTTTGGGCGGACCGGGCGCGGCTGGTTCTCCGGGCGGGGTTCCGGGCTGGAGCCAGGTCTTGCCACCGTCGTCGGAGCGCTGGATGATCTGGCCGAACCATCCGCTGGTCTGCGAGGCATAAATCCGATTTGGATCAGCAGGCGATCCCTTGAGATGGTAAAGCTCCCAGCCCGCGAAATGGGGACCGCTGACCTCCCATTTGTCGCGCTTGCCGTCCGCCGTCAGGACGAACGCTCCTTTCCGTGTACCTACCAGCACTCGTACTTTGCTCATTCCTTCCTCCTGATGAATTTTACCGGGGATCTATTGCGGATTGTGGCAAGTAGTCTTCACTAGCTTGCCCTCAGCATCGTAAGTATGCCATTCGCCAACTTTCCTGTCGGCGAGGTACTTGCCTTCGTCATACAGCGCGCCATTGGGATGATATCTCCGCCAGGTGCCGGACTTCTGCTCGTCATCGAAGGCGCCGATCTGCATCACCTCGCCATTTTCGCGAAACCATGTCCACTCCCCGACCATCTTGCCCTGGGAGAATTTGCCCACCGCCTTCAGCAGTCCGTTGCGCAAGTAGTACTTCCACTCACCGGTCTTCTGTCCCTTGCTGTATTTGCCGATGCACGAGAGTGTGCCATCCTTGAAGTATTCCTTGAAGATACCGCTCTTCGGGCGGCGGCCCGCGGAGTCGTGTTTGCTGCCCATCTTCATCGAAACCGTTGCTACCAGACGCGACCCTGCATTGCCTGGTCTTCCAAGACTTTATCCTTGTACTTAATTCAGCGGGATGCGAGCGCGCAGCCGTTCATCGCGTAAGTAAAGTCCCGCCCAGATCAACATACCCAGAACGGCGGGAAATATGAGCCACGCGTTCTGGACGCGAACCTGGGTGGCGATTGCGCCCCCTAAGTACCCGCTCAGCAGGATCGCGCCCAGAATCGAGGTGCGAGGAATGGCATAGAGCAGGACGCAAACCAGAGCGACGATCCCGATAGGCTGAATCGTGCTGACGGGATATCCCAGCCGAACCGTTCCCTCCACCGCAACCGGCAGCTTCAGGATCTTTACGCCGGCGTCAAAGAGCATGAACAGGATCATCAGCGCGCTGATGACGCGTCCAATCCAAAGCATTGTCTTCGAGACCGGTGCAGCTTGAACGCCTGATGGCATAAATGTGTCCTTTAGGTATCCCTGCTATGAGAAAAGAGAGTAGATAGTTAAGCTGCTCTCTCGCAGTTCACCATCCACGGGGTTCCGAATTGATCGACCAGCATGCCAAAGCGTTTCGCCCAGAAAGTTTCCTGGATGGGCATGACGGTAGCCTGGGCGTTTTCTCCTAAGGCCTTGAAGATGCGTTCCGCTTCGGCCGGCTCCTTGACCTGGATATTTACAGAGAAGCCTTGCGGCTTCTGAAAGCGGTCAGGCGGAGCGTCAGAACCCATGAGTACCTGATCGCCAATGGTCAGGCGGGCATGCAGGATCTTGCCGCGCCACTCCGCCGGCACTCCGTTGGCGGCAGGGGTGCCTTCATGCGGAATCATAGCTTCAATCTTTCCGCCCAGACCCTTGGCGTAAAACTTGAAGGCGTTCTCGCATTGACCGTTGAAAAGAAGATAGGAATTCATTTGCACAGTGATTTCTCCATTCTTTGGTTTGACGGCAGAATTTCCGGACGGTTACTCCCACCCAGTCTGCCCTCTGCCAGTAAGTCGAATGGGTGGCGGGCAAATCGACAACCTGAACAAAATTAAATTGCGGGCAGGCTGGGAACTTCCACCACAGGCCGGATTTCGACCGTGCCAAAACGCCCGGCTGGAATCTCCCCGGCAATATCGATGGCCTCATCCAGGTTCCTGGCGTCGATCAGGAAGTAGCCTCCGAGCTGCTCGCGGGTCTCCGCGAATGGGCCGTCGGTCACGAGCCGTTTGCCGTCGCGGGTGCGGACACTGGTCGCAGTTGAGGTCGGGTGCAGGGGTCCGGCGCCCAGATATTGTCCCTTCTCGTTCAGCTGCTGCGCATACTGCGCCGATTCCAGGTAACAGCTCTCTCGCTCCGCCTGGCCCAAGCCCTGTTCGTCCATATAAATCAATAACATGTATTTCATGTCTATCTCCCTCACGGGTGAATCGAATGGCGAATCTCCAGATCGACACTCCAACAACAAAAACTCTACAATCGGATATGCCTTCTGACGCCGCTGCGGCCGTGGAAGCAGTTTACCGCTCCGATTGGGGACGGATCGTGGCCACTCTCATCAGCCTGGTCGGAGACTTCGACCTGGCCGAGGAGTGTGCCCAGGAAGCCTTTGCCACGGCCGTGCGCCAGTGGGAAGAGTCCGGCGTACCCGAGTTTCCCCGGGCCTGGATCGTCCAGACCGCCCGGCACAAAGCCATTGACCGCATCCGGCGCCAGAAGACCTTCGAGAAAAAACTCGAATCCTACGCGGCCGACGAATTGGGTGCAGCCTTTGTCGAGCCGGACTACGATTCTACTCAGATTCCCGACGATCGGCTTCGCCTGATCTTCACTTGCTGCCATCCTGCGCTGGCAGCGGACGCGCAGGTGGCGCTGACCCTGCGCACCCTGTGCGGCCTGGAGACCGACGAAATTGCGCGCGCCTTCCTCGTCCCCGAGACGACGATGGCGCAGCGCCTGGTTCGCGCCAAGCGCAAGATTCGCGACGCCGGCATTCCTTACGTCGTGCCCGACACCGGTGACATGGCGGCGCGACTCGACGCCGTCCTGACCGTGATCTACCTGGTCTTCAACGAGGGCTATGCCGCCACTCACGGCG
>JBARIF010000063.1:0-1802 GCA_049799615.1 Terriglobales bacterium | reverse complement strand
GCATACAATCTGGTGCGCATCCCGAAGCTGCTTGCCGCGTGAGAGGCGGAGTCTGTTCCGATGCCGCGGTCCAAACCAAAAACCACAGCAAAATACCGCAGAAGCGCCAGAAAGCACTTCAATGGTCTCACTTTTTCAGCAAACTGCTAGTCTTACTGAGTCAGAAAGCCGCGGGCTGATCGTGTAGGGACTCGGGTATTTTGAGGAGATTCGTTTTTCGGCAAGAGGAGCTGAGATGGATCACCCGCGGTCTGACGCCAGTGAGTTGCGGTTTGAAGCTTATGTCGAGGGGCTTGTGAGCGTTATCGGCCATGCGGACCGGGCCCAGCCGCTGCGGGATTATTGCACGGGCCTGATGCTGCCCTGCGAGCGCAAGAGCGTGGAACCGATGGCGGCGATCACCGCGCCTGCGAGGGCGGCGGCGCAGCACCAGTGTCTGCTGCATTTTGTCGGCGAAGGAGGCTGGTCGGACGAGAGGGTGTTGACCAAGATACGCGAGATGGTGCTGCCCAGGATTGAAGATCACGGGCCGATCGCGGCCTGGATCATCGACGACACGGGTTTTCCTAAGCAGGGGCGGCATTCTGTTGGCGTAGCCCGGCAATATTGCGGCCAGCTCGGCAAGCAGGACAATTGCCAGGTCGCGGTATCGTTGTCGCTTGCCAACCGCTACGCCAGTCTGCCGGTGGCCTATCGTTTGTATTTGCCGGATGAGTGGGCCGCAGATGCCAAACGCCTGCGCAAGGCAGGCGTGCCTGAGGAGATCGGCTTCAAGACCAAACCCGAGATTGCGCTCGAGCAAATCCGTGCGGCGTATCAGGCCGGTCTGCCGCGCGGGGTTGTGCTGATGGACGCCGGTTACGGCGCCAACACCCAACTGCGTATGGACATCTCGGCATTAGGGCTGACTTACGTAGCGGGCATTCTGCCGAACACCTCTGTGTGGGCGCCAGGTACGGAGCCGCTGCGTCCAAAGAATTGGTCTGGCCAGGGACGGCCGCCGAAATTGATCCGGCGCAATGGCAAACATCGTCCGGTCTCGGTCAAGGAACTCGCGCTGAACCTGCCCGCAAGAGCCTGGCGTACCATCAAGTGGCGCGAAGGCTCGGCCGAGCCGCTGTCATCGCGCTTTGCACGGATTCGCGTGCGGGCTGCCCATCGCGATTACAATCTCAGCAAGAGCCGCCCGGAAGAATGGCTGCTCATCGAGTGGCCGAAAGGTGACAACGAGCCGGCCAAATACTGGCTCTCGACACTGCCGGAAAAGATTGCCTTCAACCATCTGGTCGATTTGACCAAGCTGCGCTGGCGTATCGAGCGCGACTATCAGGACCTCAAGCAAGAGGTCGGGCTTGGGCATTTTGAGGGGCGTGGATGGCGCGGATTCCATCATCACGCCACGCTCTGCATCGCGGCCTACGGATTCCTGATCTCCGAACGGGAGACGATTCCCCCCTCAGCGTCTCGTGCCACCGGGCTGTTCCAGGCGCCTGCCGTTCCCGAAGGTTACAAACCCAGAGGCTCCGCCGCTGCGCCCCGAGCGGCACATTCCAAACTCGATTGCGACCATGCGACGACGGCTGGTTCTGGCCCTCGTCAGAAGCCTGCCGCGATGTCCATGCTGCGCCGCTCCAATCGCACGCCCGGCACAGCGCAAAACTTTATGACGCAGTAAGACTAACAGTCTGCTGAAAAAGCTCGCCAGCGGCAAGTTGTGGTGATTCAGTTTTCCGGAGTGATTCGGGCTGGATACTGCGATGCGTGGCGAATTTCGGGAGCAGAGCGGAATGTTCTCATATGTT
>JBARIF010000062.1:0-1938 GCA_049799615.1 Terriglobales bacterium | reverse complement strand
AGCTTCAGGCGGGCGGCGCGTTCGATTCCAGAGAACGCCTTTACCCGTTTACCGGAGGCGAAGGTCTTGGTCCGCTTGTCCCGGTAGCTGACGATCATGATCCAGCATAGCTATAATTATGCGTTACGTAAAGCATAATGATTTGGAACGTCGAAGTTCGCCCGCTCTCGCGCCATGTTACAAGAGACAGAGTCAGGTTCGCCGTAACGGTCGTGTCGGTTTCGGTCGTTCTGGATTCAGGCGCAGCCATCCCCGCGCCGTTCGCTGGCGTCACAGGCGCCACCAGCCGATATCCCGCTTGGCGATGGTCAGAATCACCGCGGCTCTCTCGCCTCATCCTCAAGCAGAAATAGCAGCACCATCGTCCCGCCTGCCCACACTTTTCCCATGCGAACGCGGCAAGATGGAGGTTTGGCGCGGAGATCCTGCTTCGAATCAGCCGGGAGTTTGTGAAGACTGTCGAATGGTTGCTAACCGGGGAAGGACAACCACCTTTAGGGTTGTCCCCAGTTGAGGTGTTCCCCCCGGTGTTCCGGCAGGACCAACTGCCACCAAAGCGAGATGCGATTGTCCCCCAGTTGTAACATGCGAAAGCAAATCCCGTACCCATTCAAACATGTACCGCATCTAAGTAGAGAAGAGTGGTCAGAGGGCCGAGCCGGGATAAGACACCAGTAGTTGCAAGCACGGAAGATTCAGGACAGGGCCCCCACCTTCTGGAGGAGGACTATGCTTGATCCGAAAAGCTTGCCACAGCCCGATGACTCCGCCGAATTGGCACCCAAGCCCTCATCGGCAAGGATGGAAGCCAACCGTCGAAATACCAGGCGGTCAACCGGCCCAAAAAACCCGAGTGGCAAGAAGAACTCTTCCCGTAACGCAAGAAAACACAACCCTCCAACGTCTCAAGGTTCACTTGTAGCCTCGGTCAGCATCTCGAATGGCACTTCGGTGCGCACCACTCTTCGCCGATCCCGAACTGGGAAACCAGGGGAGGGCATAAAACGTGACGTTGCCGATTCGATCTCTGGATTGAAGCAATTTTTCGGAACCAACGACCAATATGCGTCCGGGGAACTCTTCAGACAGGTTCTTTCCACAATTCCAAATTTAGACACAAACAAGCTGGATGATCGGGCGCAGTGTGTGCTGCCAATCCTTCACGGTCTCGCTCCCAAGGATACGCTTGAAGGGCTTCTCGCAGCGCAAATGGTTGGGGTACACCAACTTTCAATGAGCTTTTTGGCGCGAGCAGTGCTTCAGGACCAAACTTTCGAAGGAACCGATGCGAATGTGAACCGCGCCAACAAATTATTGCGAACTTTCATGGCGCAAATGGAAGCGCTCGACCGCCACCGCGGAAAAATCACTCAGCCCATGGTGGTGGGCAATGTAAATGTCGCTGACGGTGGTCAGGCCATTGTGGGGCCGGTAAACCATCCAAGTCCGGGAAAGGTTTCGAAAGACGATGAAGAGAAAAAGGCTGGATAATCGAACTGGGCCGAATCGAGGGGCCTGGTTAAGAAATGGAAACCGGGTGGGAGACCCGAATTCCGCCCCCCGGTGTGGCGCCAAGACCCGGCGAGGCACGGCGTGTCAGTCTCCGGCCATGGCCAATGGAAGGTGCCGCATGCACGGGGGGCCGAGTACCGGACCGCGCACCGCGGAAGGACTAGCGCGGTCGCGGCGGGCGCGCTGGAAGCACGGGCTTTATTCCGCCGAGACCCGAGCCGAGCAGAAGCGCGTGCGTGAGCTGCTGACCCAAAGTCGAGAGCTCTTGAAACAGATGCAAGCCGACTGAACCGACCGCTGTACGGTGGCCATCGCCTCACTTGTCCATCCGTTGCCCGCCGCTCGCAGCTTCCTGCAGGAGCTCGACCATCGCGGCGGGGGTAATAATCCGGGTGGATTGGTGCTGTTTCAGGGAGAGAAGTTGCT
>JBARIF010000061.1:0-6415 GCA_049799615.1 Terriglobales bacterium | reverse complement strand
GACGCAGCACGAGCGAGGACGCTCGCGCCCACATTTAACGCCTTTCTTCCCGCCCTGTTAAAATCAAGATGCATGGTTCTCCCCTTCGTCCGCGACCTTTTCACGGACGTGGAAAAGTTGCCGGCCTTTTCGCGTGTGGCCTCCCATCTGAAAGAGGGCACGGGGAGGATTCGTGTCTCCGGACTGATTCCTACCGCAAAAGCTTTGCTTTTAGTCTTGCTGCAGAAGGCGGCAGGGCGCCCGCTGATTGTCGTGGTCGCGGACAATCGCGCTGCTGAGGACCTGGTTCCGGTGCTGCAGGCTTTTTGCGAACTGACGGGCGCCGCCGATCCTGAGTCCGTGGTCGCGCTGCCCAATCGCGATGTGCTCCCCTTCCAGAATCTTTCCCCCCACCCGGAAATCCAGGAGGAGCGGGCGGTAGCGCTGTGGAAGATCGCCACGGGTGCGGCGTCCTTTGTGATCTCGCCGGTGGCCGCGACCGCGCTCCGCCTGCGTTCGGCCGAGTATTACGCCGACCTGGCACGTACAGTGCGCCGCGGCGAAATGCTCAACGTTGACACGCTGCTCCCGCATCTCAACACGGTCGGCTACCACTCCACCGACGTGGTGGAGATGCCCGGTGAATATGCCCTGCGCGGCGGTATTCTCGATATGTACTCGCCCGAGGCTGAGCGTCCGGTGCGCATCGAGTTTTTCGGTGACGAGGTCGAATCCATACGGAAGTTTGATCCTGCCACCCAGCGCTCTTCGAGTCCCGTAGATGAAGCGCTGCTGCTGCCGCTGACAGAGACTCCGCTCAGCGAAGAACTTTTGGGCGCGGTGCATGCCCGCCTCTCCGGCAAGCGCATTACCGGTAACGAGGAAATCATTGAGCAGGCGGTGCGCTCCGGCGGCGTTACCGTTTTTCCCGGATGGGAGTTTTATGCGCCTGTCGCCGGCGCCAATCACACCGTTTTCGATTTACTGCCGCGTGCCCTGGTTCTTACCGACGAATTGGAAGTTCTCCGGACCGAGTTCGATCATGTCTGGTCCCGCATTGAGCAGGCCCACGAGAGCAGCGGCGTGGGCAACCTGGTGCGGCCGGCGGAGTTGTATCTCGCGCCGGAAGAGTGGTGGCGGCAGCTTTCCAGCCTGCCCGGGGCCGATGTCGAGCATCTCGAAATCGAGCGCAGCGACGATTCTGCGGCAGCGGTTTCGTTTCATACCCAGCCCGCACCCCGCTTCCACGGCTCGGTTCCCGCCATGCTCGAGGAAGTGAAAAAGCAGATTGGGGAGAGCAAGCGTGTCCTGATAGCCGTCCCCAACACTGGCGAAGTCGAACGCCTGGCCGACATTTTCAGCGAGTACGCCGTGTCCTTCCGCCTGGGCAGCCGCACCCGCAGCGGGGAAAGTTACGCCGACGAAACTTCCTATTTCTCCGGTGAAATACTCACCGCCACGCTGGCCAAGGCCTACATTCCTGATGGCGTCACTTTTCCCGACGCCAACCTCTCGATTCTTGGCGCCCGCGATCTCTTTGATGAATCCGAGGCCGTGGTCTCCCGCCCGCAGCGCCAGAAATCGAAGACCTCAGCTTTTCTCTCCGACTTCCGCGACTTGCAGGTGGGGGATTACGTCGTCCACGTTGAACACGGCATCGGGCAATACCAGGGATTGAAGGAAATCAACCAGGGCAACGGCAACGCCGAGTTCATGCTGCTCGAGTACGCCGAGGGTGCACGCCTCTATGTTCCGCTGACGCGTCTTGACCTGGTGCAGAAATACCGTTCGTCGGAAGGTGCCAAGCCCGTATTGAATCATCTCGGTACGGCGGCGTGGGCCAAGACCAAGGCCCGCGTGCGCAAGGCCATGAAAGACATGACCGACGAGCTGCTCAAGCTCTACGCCGAGCGCAAGACCGCCCAGGGCCATGCCTTCTCATCCGACAATGAATGGATGCGGGAGTTCGAAGATACCTTCGAATTCAGCGAGACCGAAGATCAGGAAACCGCAATCGCGGATGTCAAGCGTGACATGGAATCCACTCAGCCCATGGACCGGCTGCTGTGCGGCGACGTGGGTTACGGCAAGACGGAAATCGCCATGCGCGCCGCTTTCAAGGCCATCAGCGACAACAAGCAGGTGGCCGTGCTCGCGCCCACCACCGTTCTCGCCTTCCAGCATTACGAAACTTTCAAGCAGCGCTTTGCGGCTTTTCCGGTTGCCATCGAGATGATCAGCCGCTTCCGCTCGCCGAAGCAGCAGAAGGAAATTCTGCAGAAGGTGGAGGCCGGTAAAGTCGATATCCTGATCGGCACCCATCGCCTGATCTCGAAAGATGTGAAGTTCGCCGATCTCGGTTTGTTGGTGGTGGATGAAGAGCAGCGTTTCGGCGTGCGCCACAAGGAACGCCTGAAGCAGATGCGCAAGCAGGTGGACGTCCTGACCATGTCGGCGACTCCGATTCCGCGCACCCTGCACATGTCGCTGGTCGGATTGCGGGACATGAGCGTGATCGAGACTCCGCCCAAGGACCGAATTGCCATACAAACCGTGGTCGCCAGCTGGGACGAGAAGCTGATCCAGTCCGCCATCGAGCAGGAGCTCGAACGCGGCGGCCAGGTCTTTTTCGTGCACAACCGGGTGGACAGCATCTGGGAAATTGCCGCCAAGCTGCAGGCCCTGGCGCCGCGGGCGCGTGTCATCGTGGGTCACGGGCAGATGTCGGAAGGCGAACTGGAAAAGGTGATGCTCAAATTCATGCATCACGAAGCCGACATATTGGTTTCCACCACCATCATTGAAAATGGACTCGACATCCCGCTGTGCAACACCATTCTCATCAACCGCGCCGACCGCCTGGGACTTTCCGAGCTTTACCAGTTGCGCGGCCGTGTCGGCCGGTCGAACCGTCGGGCATACGCGTATCTTCTGCTGCCGGCCGAAGTCGAGCTGACTCCCATCGCGCGCCGGCGCCTGGCTGCGTTGAAAGAATTCTCCGACCTGGGAGCGGGTTTTAAGATTGCGGCCCTCGATCTGGAGCTGCGCGGTGCGGGCAATCTGCTGGGAGGCCAGCAGAGCGGACACATCGAGGCCGTTGGCTTTGAGCTCTACACCCAGATGCTCGATCGCGCCGTCCGCGAGATGAAGGGCGAGGCCGCCGCGGATGAACCCGAAACTCAGCTCAACCTGGGACTCAATATTCGTATCCCGGTGGAATACATTCCGGAAGAGAACCAGCGTTTGCGAATGTACAAACGGGTGGCAGGGGTAGAGAACGAGTCGCGCCTGAATGATGTCCGCTCTGAACTGGAAGACCGCTATGGTGAGCCTCCGGCTGCGGTGCGGAACCTTCTGGAATATGCCGCGCTCAAACTGCTGGCCATGCGGGTGGGAGCGACTGCCATTGAACGCAAGCGCGATCTGGTGACGGTAAAGTTCCGGCAAAATGCGGAAATCGATCCGGGAAAACTGGCGAAGTTCGTTTCCTCCCAGCGCGGCGCGCAGTTTACCCCGGACGGTACTCTGAAGTATGTTTCGAAGGTAGTTTCTCCAGCGGAAGTCCTGGCACAATTGCGAGGACTGCTGGATGAACTGTCCCCCTCGGCACAAACCTTGCCGTCCGTGCCGTCGTGAAGTAAAACTCGAAGCGCTTTCAATTTCAAAAATGATCAAACCTCTGCTTGCACCCACACTCTACCTTGCGATTCTCGCGTTGTTTGCCTCTATCGCGGTTGCCCAGGCGCCGTCCACACCGCCCCAGACCGCATTCAACACGCTGGTGGATGAGTATTTCGATTTCTATTTTCAATTTCATCCCACCGCCGGTACGCAGGCAGGCTTCCATCAGTACGACGGCCAGCTCGAAGACTTCTCCCGCTCGGGTATGGACTCAGAAATCGCCGGACTGCTGAAGTTCCAGAAACGATTCGTTTCGTTTCAGAGCAGCCAACTGTCCCAGGAATCGGCCGGCGACCTGGAGGTCCTGACCTCTGCTATTCAGGGGCGCCTGCTGGAGCTGCAGAACATCCAGATGTGGCGAAAGGATCCAGACGTTTATATTTCGGACCTGAGTTACGGCGTCTTCCTGATCATGCGGCGTGATTTTGCGCCTGCAGCCGAACGCCTCCGCTCCGTGATCTCTCGCGAGCGCGAGATTCCCCGGGTCCTGGAAGCGGCACGGCAAAACATCAGCAATCCTCCCAAGGTGTACACCCAGGTGGCCCTGCAGCAAATGCCCGACAACATCAAGTTTTTCCGGAACGATGTTCCGGAAGCCTTCCGGCAGGTACAGGACCCGAAGTTGCTGGGCGAGTTCAAGGCCAGCAACGAAACGGCCATCGCAGCCTTAAGCAGGTATGAGGAATTCATGCGGAAAGATCTGCTACCCGCATCCAATGGTGATTTCCGCCTGGGCGCGGAGAATTTCCGCAAGAAGCTGCTGTACGACGAGATGGTGGATATTCCCCTGGACCACCTGCTCGAGATCGGCTATGCGGACCTGCGGCGCAACCAGCAGCGTTTCAAAGAAGTCGCCGCCCAGATTGATCCCCAGCGCAGCTCGGAGGCTGTGCTGGCCGATCTGCGCCACGACCACCCGCCCGCCGACCAACTGCTGCAAAGCTTCCGCGAAACCCTCGGTGGATTGCGGCAGTTTATCGAGCAACGCAAAATCATCACCATCCCATCCCAGGTCCCGCCCATCGTCGAGGAGACTCCGCCCTTCGCGCGTGCCTTGACCACCGCTTCCATGGACACGCCCGGCGCCTACGAAACCAAGGCCACGGAAGCCATGTTCAACGTTACGTTGCCCGCTCCGAACTGGAAGCCGGAAAAAGTCGAGCAATGGATGCAGGGTTTCAACCGGGGGACGATCATCAGCACTGCCATTCACGAGGTTTATCCTGGGCACTACACCCAATTTCTTTGGCTCCAGTCGGCCCCGTCCAAGACCCGCAAGCTGCTGTACAACGCGAGCAATGCGGAAGGCTGGGCGCACTACACGGAGCAGATGATGCTCGACGAAGGTTACGGCAACCACGATCCCAAGCTAAGGCTCGGCCAGTTGCTGGACGCGCTGTTACGCAACGCGCGCTTCATTGTCGGCATCGAAATGCACACGGGCAAGATGACGCTGGAACAGGGACAGGAATTCTTTGTGAAGGAAGGATTTCAAGTTCCGCCCGTCGCCGAGGTCGAAGCCAGGCGTGGTACGTCCGACCCGACGTATCTCTACTACAATCTGGGCAAACTCCAGATCCTGAAGCTGCGCGAAGACTACCGTAAACAGCAAGGCAACAAATTTACGCTGCAGGAATTCCATGATCGCTTCATGCGGCAGGGTTCGGTGCCCATGAAAATCATCCGCAGGAGCATGCTGGGGAGCGACAGTCCGACTCTGTGATTTTGCACTGGCCCGTCCCGGCATATACGGGTTTAGAATCATCAAGCTCCCTTTGGATCCATGCGGCGAAAAGGAAGTCAGCCCAATGGCAAAAAAAGTTCGCAAAGCCGTTTTTCCCGCTGCCGGCCTGGGCACCAGGTTCCTGCCGGCCACCAAGGCGCAACCCAAAGAGATGTTGCCTCTGGTGGACAAACCTATCATTCAGTATGGCGTCGAGGAGGCGGTTGCATCCGGCTGCGATCAGATCATCATTGTGACCGGACGCGGCAAATCCGCGATCGAAGACCACTTCGATGTCAGCTATGAACTGGAGAAAATGCTGGAGGAGCGCGGCAAGACCGACCTGCTCAAGATCGTCCGTCAGATTTCCGACCTGATCCATATCGCTTATGTGCGGCAGAAAGAGGCGCTGGGCCTGGGCCATGCCGTCCTCACCGCGCGCGAACTGGTGGGTGACGAACCCTTCGCGGTCCTCCTGGCCGATGACGTGATCGACGCCAAGGTGCCCTGCCTGAAACAGATGATGGATGTCTTCAACCAGATGCAATGCTCCGTGCTGGCTACCCAGGTGGTCGAAGGTCCGGGGATTTCGGCATACGGAGTCCTTGAAGGTAAGCCGGTACCGGGGTCCAATGGCAAGTTGTACGAGGTGATGAGCCTGGTGGAAAAGCCGCGTCCCGAGGAAGCACCCTCGAACCTCGCTGTCATCGGCCGTTACATTCTCACTCCAACTGTTTTTGAAACCCTGTCAGACATCAAAGCCGGCGCCGGAGGCGAACTGCAGCTTACCGATGGACTGAAGCAGCTCCTGAAGAAAGAGAAAATATACGGTTACGTGTTCGAAGGGAAACGCCACGACACCGGCGACAAGCTGGGATTCCTGAAAGCCACGGTAGAGTTCGCACTGAAGCGTGCCGACCTGGGTGGACCGTTGCGGCAATATCTGAAAAGTTTGGACCTCTGAAAAAATGTAGGCGCGAGCGTCCTCGCTCGTGCTTGGTCCCTGGTGAAACCGCACGAGCGGAACGCTCG
>JBARIF010000060.1:0-4145 GCA_049799615.1 Terriglobales bacterium | reverse complement strand
GACTTAGCTCGCAAACTCCGTCGCTACATCAACGCCTACTCCGCCAATGCTCGGCCCATCCAGTGGAAATACTCTGACCCTACCCGCCGCCTGCGCAGTAACGAACTCATTGCGACAGCTCACTAGTCGCTTGAGCGCCGCGGGAGTGTCCGACCTCTTCGTCGCTCAGATGATCGGGCACTCCTCACCCGGAATTTTGCAACGATATTCCAAGGCCATTGACGAGTATCGACGCGACGCGGTCCGCAAACTCGAGGAAATGCGGGCTGAACATGCACCATTGCGGCATGCTCCCCCTGTTTCCATTAACTGAAGGAACCCAACTTGCACAATCCCGTTTCGTGATCCAGCCACCCAAGAATTACTACAGTTTTACTACAGTTGGAGGGTTTTCCACAGGACATCAAGTGCGGGCACACATTCCAGACGCCCGCAGCTCTTTCAAAACAAAAGTACATTCGTGGTGCCGGGAGGGGGAGTTGAACCCCCAAGGTACTAAGTACCGGCGGATTTTGAGTCCGCTGCGTCTGCCAGTTCCGCCATCCCGGCTTAATGACTTACAGAAGGTGGGTTGTCAAACTGTGTACTCGAATGCGTGTTCATGCGCCTGACACTTGAGATTCAGTTCTTCAATCCGTCGGGCAGCTTTCCAAACTTGCGAGCGGCTTCCCTCAGCTTCTGAAGAACTCGATGTCGTACCGAGCGAACAGCGCACTCGTCTTGTGACCCCTGAATCGCATGGACACCTCCTCGGGTACCGCTGATCTTACCATATTCCGAACGCCGTCCTGCGCGGGCGTTGCCTTCCAGGCACGGTCGCGCGATACCGGCGTTCGAAGGACAGACGATCGAGGCGGACTTGCTCTCTATAGACCGATCAGCAGGTCAAGGGGAGTTTGCTCGGGTACTATGGGTCATCTGAGGAGGAGCGAAGCGCTTTCATGACACAGGAAGAGATTCGGCTGTCAGAATCGGGGGCGCGCCGGAAACACTGGAAGCGCTGGGGGCCTTATCTCAGCGAGCGCGCCTGGGGGACGGTGCGCGAAGATTACAGCCCCTACGGCAACGCATGGGAATATCTCTCTCACGACCACGCCCGCTCGCACGCCTACCGCTGGAACGAGGACGGCCTCGCCGGCATCAGCGACCGCAAACAGATGATCTGCTTTGCTCTCGCCCTGTGGAACGAACGCGATCCTATTCTGAAAGAACGCATCTTCGGCCTCACCGGCAATGAGGGCAATCACGGCGAGGACGTGAAAGAGTATTACTTCTACCTCGATTCGACGCCCACACATTCCTACATGAAGTATCTGTACAAGTATCCCCAGGCGGAATTTCCTTACGGCCAGTTGGTGGCGGAAAACCGGCAGCGTGGAAAAAGCCAACCGGAGTTCGAGCTGCTCGACACCGGAGTGTTCAACGACAATCGCTACTTCGATGTGTTTGTCGAATACGCCAAAGCCGACACCGAGGACATCCTGGTCAAGATCACGGTCGCGAACCGGGGGCCGGAGGCGGCCAATATTTGCCTTCTGCCTACGGTGTGGTTCCGCAACACATGGTCGTGGGGAGGGCGCGAGAGGCGGCCGGAATTGCACCAGGCCCGCCCATCGCCCAACCCGGTGATCGAACTGAATCATGATCGGCCTGGCAACCGCTGGCTGCATTGTGAAGGCTCTCCGGAGTTGTTGTTCACAGAGAACGAAACCAACGCTCGCCGGTTGTTTGGCATTGAGAGCCGCACTCCGTATGTCAAGGATGGTATCAACGACTATGTGGTGCACGGCTCCCGGGAAGCGGTGAATCCCGAACACAAGGGCACGAAGGCGGCAGCTCACTACAAGCTCACGGTTGGAGCAGGCGAGACAGTCGTTGTCCGCTTGCGCCTGGCCGACTCCGATTTCAAAGGCAACGACGCCTTTGCCGGCTTCGACCAAACCATTGCTCTCCGCCAGCGCGAGGCCGACGAGTTCTACAGCACGGTGATTGCGCAAGACCTCTCACCAGATGCCCAGAACGTTATGCGCCAGGGTTTTGCCGGCATGTTGTGGTCCAAGCAGTTCTATCACTACGTCATCAAGGACTGGCTGCAAGGCGATCCCGGCAATCCTCCCCCGCCCGCGGAGCGGCGCAAGGGCCGCAACCACGAGTGGATTCACCTGTACAACGCGGACGTGATCTCCATGCCCGACAAGTGGGAATATCCCTGGTACGCGGCCTGGGACCTGGCGTTTCACTGCATTCCTCTGGCGCTGGTCGATTCCGACTTCGCGAAAGAGCAGCTCACGCTGATGCTGCGCGAGTGGTATATGCATCCCAACGGACAGATTCCCGCCTACGAGTGGGCCTTTGGCGATGTGAATCCTCCAGTGCACGCCTGGGCGGCGTGGCGGGTTTACAAGATCGACAAGAAGCGCAAGGGGAAAGGCGATCGCGCCTTCCTGCAGCGCGTCTTCCACAAACTAATGCTGAACTTCACCTGGTGGGTGAACCGCAAGGACGCCGACGGCATGAACATCTTCCAGGGCGGTTTCCTGGGTCTGGACAACATCGGCGTATTCGACCGCAGCGCTCCGCTGCCGACTGGTGGATATATAGAACAATCGGACGGAACCAGCTGGATGGCGATGTACACCCTGAACCTTCTGGCGATCGCACTCGAACTGGCAACCGAAGAGCCCTGCTACGAAGACGTGGCCAGCAAATTCTGGGAGCACTTCATCTATATCGCCAATGCGATGAGCCATCGCGGGCATGACAGCATGGGATTGTGGAACGAAGAAGACGGCTTCTTCTACGATGTGCTCAAGCTACCAGACGGTAACCAGTTCCCGATGAAGATCCGGTCCATGGTGGGCTTGATCCCACTGTTCGCGGTCGAAACCCTGGAACCGGAGGTTCTCAACAAGCTGCCCGATTTCAAGCGTCGCCTGGAATGGTTCATTGATAATCGGCCGGACCTCACCAGTAGTCTTGCCTGCATGCACGCCGCAGGGGTTGGGGAACGCAGATTGTTGTCCATTGCCGATCAGGACCGGCTGCGCAGCATTCTGAAGTTCATGTTGGACGAGCGCGAGTTCCTGTCGCCCTACGGCATTCGTGCCCTGTCACAATTCCACCGTGACAACCCCTACCGGCTTACCGTGCAGGATATGGAGCATCGCGTCGACTACGAGCCGGGCGAATCTGCCACCGGGCTGTTCGGGGGCAATTCCAACTGGCGCGGCCCCATCTGGTTCCCGGTGAACTATCTACTGGTTGAGTCCTTGCAGAAGTTTTACCACTACCTGGGGGATGACTTCACAGTCGAATTCCCCACCGGGTCGGCCAAGATGATGACTCTCTGGGAAGTCGCGGGAGAACTGTCACGCCGGATGACCAACATCTTTCTTCAGGATGAAAAACGCCGCCGACCGGTGTTCGGGAATGCGGAGAAGTTTCAAACCGACCCACACTGGCGCGACCTGGTCCTCTTTTATGAGTACTTTCATGGTGACTCGGGAGCAGGAATCGGCGCCAGTCATCAGACGGGATGGACCGGCGTGGTGACCAAACTAATGCAACAGAGCGGGGAGCCCCCAAAGCGCAAGAAAACCGTGCCAACTGGCAGAGAGTGAGTGGTTTGGTGAAACTAGCTGAATTTTGAGGCTGCTCCTGCCAGTTCCACCATGCCGGCTTGCGGTGAGATCGCGCTTAGAGGATCATCTTTGCGTTTGCAACGTCCAGCGGAGCGATGGGAGGATGGAAATGAAATCTGCTGCAATGGAAACTTCAGCAGCGTGGGGGAGGCGGGCCGTGAAACGATCGAGTTCTGTAATCCTGATTCTGGTTCTTGCGTTCTCCAGCCAGGTGTTCGCTACGGCGCAGCGCTGGTCCGCGGAAAAGGCCAATGGCTGGTACCAGCAACAGCCCTGGCTGGTAGGCAGCAATTTCATTCCGGCCAGCGCAATCAACGAACTCGAAATGTGGCAGGCGGATACTTTCGACCCGCAGGAAATCGACAAGGAACTGGGGTGGGCCCAGGGTCTGGGCATGAACACCATGCGGGTCTTTCTCCACGATCTGCTGTGGCAGCAGGATGCGGCCGGATTCAGGCACAGAATTGATGCCTTCTTGACCATCGCGGCCAAACATCGCATCCG
>JBARIF010000059.1:0-13427 GCA_049799615.1 Terriglobales bacterium | reverse complement strand
GCCCGCGACCACAACACCCCACACGCCATTACTTGACTGTAATGGTCAGGACCTGCGCACCTGACACCACATAATCCAGCGGGCCGGTGGCCGCTTCGTTGACCGACGACTCGCCCTGCACGATCATTTCCTGGGTGCCGCGCATGCTGTCCATCACATTCATGATCGAGAGCGGCAGCGTGGGCATGACCTTGTCCGCGACCATGGCTTCCGGATCAGCCTCCAGCAGCGAAACATACACGCGATTATTCACATGCTGTTTGTTGAGCAAAGCAATGGTGGAGGCCAGGTCCATTTTTCGGCCCAATTGCGGGCTGCCGTGGCGTAGCCGGTCAAGGGTTTCGCCATCGCTGACCAGAATGCGCAGCGGACCACGGGACGTGGATGTGGGAATATGAATCGGAATCTGCTGCAGCATTACCTCGCCCCGGTAGGGACGCAGCACGGTTTCAATGGTGATCTCGTCTCCCGGCCGCGCCTCGATCAGGTCGGTGCGGGCGCCCTCGAGGCGGGCCCAGCGGCGTTCGCGCACCAGGTCGAAATCAAGCTTGACGCCACGAATACCCGGCACGGTGTATGGGTTGTCGTAAATACGGCTGAAACGGTCCCCCAGGGAAAGTGCCGCCATGACCGCGGCGGGCTGTCCCCCATCCGACGGCGCAAACATGTTCTGTACCGTGACGTCGGGGTAGCCGTTCACGCTGATGCGGCCATTCATGCGGTAGGTGGTGTCTTCGCCGTACTCGTTCACTCCGTGCAGCGCATTGAATACCGTTGCCATCATGGCCAGCGGACTCAGGTTCGCGTTGTTCAGCACCTCGTAATGAAATTGCTTGTTGGTCGCCCCGCCGTGAATATTCAAAGTGACAGGAATCATCTCCGGCTGCTTGCCAAACTCTCCCAGGATGCCAGTGTGCCGGTCCTGCACGAAGGCGCCGACCGCCTCGGTGGCATTTACAATCTTGAAGGCATTGAGCGGCGACGGTAGCGTAGCCAGGACTTCCGCTTTGGTCATGGGCAAATCCACCCTGCCAAATTGCAGCAGGGGATGACCGCAGGCCAGCAGGTGGTGGGCGTCCATGTAGGTGACGGTGCAGGTGGCTGCGATGTCCATGTCGCCGCGCACCAGAATGGCGCTAATGGCCGAGCCTGGCTCTAAAGGTTCGGGCTGCTTGCTTTCGCTGACCGAGCCAACTCCCATCACCGGTACGATCCCGGCCTTGGCGAACTGGGGAGCGAAGCGCTGCATGGCCTCCTGCGAAAATCCGCTGAACACCAGCGGGGCTTCGATCGGCTTCAGATAGTTGGCATAATCCTTGGCGGCGAAACTGTCAGCTCCGGGACCCGAGGTTCGGGTGGGTGTGGGCACTGCAGTCTCGGCGTTCACCGTGCTGCCTCCCGGGCTGCGATCCATGGCGCTGATCTCGAACATCTCAGCGATAGGAGTGACGCCGGCAATCGGTTCCTTGGAAAATTCGCCGATGCGGAAGGCCAGCGCGCCCGCCAGTCTGCCATTCAAATAAACCGGACTCCCGCTCATGCCCGCGACCACACCGGTATATTCCGCCTTCTCGCCCGACAAACGCACCAGGATGATGTCGCCCTTGGGGCCGTTGGCATTCTTCAGAATCCCAAGAACCTCCACGCCCATGGATTCCGGCTTAGTGCCTTGGAAAACCGTGTAGGCCACGCCGTGCATTCCGGCATGGATCTCGCTGACCGGAATGGTCTCAACCGGTTTTGCGGTCTGGGCCTGGATGATTGAAGAGAGAAGGAGAGCAATGACAGCGGAGAAAAGCGCACGTCTCATGAATTTGAACCTGGAGCCCAGTGCTCAGCGACCAAAATCTTACACTTCGGGCCTTGCATCCTGCTCTTGCCGGGGGAAGAGGGGCTAAAAGCGACAGTCAAGGCGGTGCAAAACATCCCAATCGCGAAGCCCTGCGTCTATACTAGCATAACGATTTGCCGAGGCATTCCATGTTTTCCATTGACAGGATTAGAAATCTGCAGCTTTCGGTCCGGCGCATTAGCACTATCTCCTTGATGGTGTTGCCTTTGCTATTCCTGGCCCTGGGGATGCCCGGGCTGGTGGCACAAGGCCAGTCCGAACCAGCTGCCAGCGGGCAGAAGCAGGAGACGCCGCCTGAGGCAGGCGGTCCCCAGAACGACGTCGGACCCTACGCTATTCCGAAAAAGAAGGAAGAACCGCCGCCGCCACCGCCTCCGGCAAAACCGAAAAAAATAGAAGGCATGCCCGACTATTCCATCAAGGTGGACGTGCCCCTGGTCAACGTGGACGTACTGGTCACCACCAAAGACGGGCAATTCATTCCCGGCTTGAAGAAAGACAACTTCCGCGTGCTGGAGGACGGCGTCCAGCAATCGGTAACTGACTTCGACGTTTCGCAGGCACCCATCACTGCGGTGCTGCTGGTTGAATTTGCCTCCACCAACTACTACTTCATGGTGGACGCACTGAACGCCAGCTACTCTTTCGCCAATGCCCTGAAGAAAAATGACTGGGTGGCGGTGATCTCCTACGACATGAAACCGCACATCTTGGCCGACTTCACTCAGGACAAGCAGGCGGTCTATGGAGCGCTGAATCAGTTGCGCATACCGGGATTCGCCGAGACCAACCTGTTCGATGCCTTGTATGACACGCTGGACCGCGTCGACCAGATCCAGGGACGCAAGTACATCATCCTGGTGACCACGGGCGTGGACACTTTCAGCAAGCTCAACCTCGACGAGATCATGAAGAAGATCAAGAGCACGCACGACGTGACTATTTTCCCCATCAGCGTAGGCTTTGCGGTGCGCAACTATTGTGAGGTCCATCAATGCGGTTACACCCACGGCATGGGCATTCCGGTCGGCGAGATGGATTACCTGCAGGGCGATAACGAGATGAGAACCTTTGCCCGTATGACTGGAGGACGCGCTTACTTCCCCCGCTTTCAGGCTGAACTGCCGGAGATTTTTCACGATGTCATCGGCGATATCCGTAACCAGTACAATCTGGCCTACCACCCCACCAATCCCAAGCTGGACGGCACTTACCGCAAATTGAAAGTGGAAGTGATCGCTCCCGACGGGGGCCCGTTGAAAGTAAAAGACCAGAAAGGCAAAGACGTGAAGTACACCGTGATGGCCCGGGAGGGCTACACGGCAAAGCACACGGTGGAATAGTGACCAGTACCCGGTAGCCAGTACCAAGGTTTCTTGTGGCCCAGCACTTCAAAGATCTCGTGGTGTGGCAAAGAGCAATGGATCTGGTAGAGCTCGTCTATCAGCTCACGGAGAGCTTTCCTCGCAGAGAACTCTACAGTCTTACGGATCAGATTCGCCGGGCGGCTGTGTCTATACCCAGCAATATTGCCGAGGGGCAGGCGCATTTCAACAAGGGTGAGTTCATGCATTTTCTCCGTCATCCTTCAGGTTCTCTGGATGAACTCGAGACTCAGCTTCTGTTGGCACAGCGATTGGAGTATCTTTCGGCAGAGCAAGCTGTTGGGTAGGGTTCACGAGGTCGGACGTATTCTCAGTGGTCTAATCGCATCGCTCAAGCGGCCTGCAGCGTAGCTGTTCCCGGGTACTGGGTACTGAAGACCGGTACCAGATAGCTAGTGCACGTGGACAAGGGTATGGAGCAGAAAGAGCAGTCCGACTCCCAGGAAAACTACCAGCGCCATCCTCACGCCCGGCTCACGGTTGACCTCCGGCATCAGGTCTGAAGCGGCCACATAGATGGTCACCCCGGCGGAAAGCGGCAAGCCGTAGCTGACCTGATGGCGGAACAGCGCCATGGTGAGGACTCCGGCCAGCGTCGATGCGCCCAGCAGCATCGATGCGCCCCAGGCGGTGCGCCGGCTTTGTCCGCTGGCCAGCATGACCGACGCAATGGTGAATCCTTCCGGAATCTTGTGCAGGAAAATCGCCAAAAAGATGACCCATCCCAGCCATTTGGAAACAATGAATCCGGAAGCAATCGCTATGCCATCAAAAAAGGTATGGATAATCAGGCCCAGCAGTACCGAGTATCCCCGGTGGCCGTGGACGAACGCATCCTTGTGGGTTTCCTCGCCGAAGTGGAAGTGCGGCGTAACCGTATGCTCGAACAGGTGGACGATGAGATATCCGGCGAGAACCAGGAAGGCGGCGCTCTTGCCGCGCAGTTCCAGGCTGGCAGGGAAAATCTCTACGATCGCTGTCGCCAGCATGAATCCCGCGCCCAGTGCCACGAAGTACTTCAGGTAAGACCGGTCCCAGTTCTTTTGGACGATGATGGCGCCACCGAAAACATTGGCTCCTGCTGCGGTCAGACCGAGCAGGATGCTAAGGAGAATGGGATGCATATACGCGGGCGATAATATCAGTTCCCGGTCTCAAGTTCCCGGTTCTCAGCTAGGCGGCGGGCCGGATGGCGCCGATCAATCCATTGAGTATTTTTCCCAACTCGGCCGCCTGGTCGAGAAGATGCTTGCCGTGCTCCGGCGTGAAGTAGGCGAGGTTCTGAGCAATCATCAGTTGAGTTTCGACCTCGACCAGCGATCCTCGGGCTCGTCCCAGGAAATAATGCAATTCGTTGGCCGAGAAACGCGCTTGCCCTTCGGCAATATTTGTAGCGACACCAACCGCCGCTCTGCGTAACTGGCTGGCAAGCCCATACAATTCGTCCCGCGGAAATGCCTTGCTGGTGCGATACACATCCATAACAAAATCCATGGCTTTCTGCCACGCGATCAGGTCTCGGTATGACTGTCCCATAAGAATCCTCCTGGGAACGATCATGCCAACCTCTACCGGAGAAAGATGTGACGCATGAACATCAAGAACTGAAAACTGAGAACCGGGAACTGGTTTGTTATCAGTTCCCGGTTCTGAGTTGTCAGTTCTGCGTTCGGTCCTCGATGAAGCCCGCAATGAACCTCTCAAGGGACTGAATCTGGGCATCCCCGACACCAAACGCTTCCGTAGGCTTCCCTGTACTCGGGAGCGAGCCGTGCGCTGATTGTGACTGTCAACAGCTTCTCTCTTTTTGGCATGGCGGTACGTTTGAGTTCTAGCGCCAACCTTTCGCGGCAACGCCCGTCGTCATAGGAATCGACTATAGCCCAGGTGGGTTTTTAGCCAGCGCGGCGCTTGCAGAAAGGCCCCCACCTACGACAATCGACAATGAATGGAACCCTACTGAATCAAAGTCCCCCCATTCGCTGGCTCCTCCTCCGGCGGGATCACCACCGACGCCGCCACCCGATCGCCCGGCTCCAGATTCAGCAAGCGGACGCCCTGCGCGGCGCGGCCGGATTCGCGGATGGTTTTTGAGTCCATGCGGATGATTTTGCCATACTGGCTGATCAGCATGACCTCGGAGTGTTCGTCCACCTGCGCGATGCCGACAACTTTGCCGTTGCGCTCGGTGGTTTTGACGTTGATGACGCCGGAACCGCCGCGGCCTTGCAGACGGTATTCGTCGGCGGGAGTGCGTTTGCCGTAGCCGTTTTCCGTGACCGAGAGAATCAGCGAGCCTTTCAGCGGCAGGGTTTCGTCGGTGGCGGTGGCTTCCGGCATACCGGCATCGGCTGCAGCCTTGGCAGCGTCTTCCACGGCCTTCTTGATGTCTTTCGGCGTGGTTGCCATGCCTACCAGGTAGTCGCCTTTCTCCATGCGAATGCCCCAGACGCCGTAGGCCTGGCGTCCCATGGGACGGACGTCGGCTTCGTCGAAGCGAATAGCCTGGCCTTCGTGGGTGGCGAGGAAGACGATCTGCTGGCCGTCGGTAAGACGGGCTGCAACCAGTTCGTCGCCCTGCTCGATGCTGATGGCGTAGATGCCGTTCGAGCGAACGTGGCAGAAGTCCTTGAGCTCGGTCTTTTTTACCAATCCATTGCGGGTGGAGAAGAAGATGTATCTGCCGGCTTCTTCCAGGTTGCGGACCGCCAGCATGGTGCGGACCGTCTCCCCGGGTTGCAGGCCGACCAGGTTGCCGACGTGTTTGCCCTTGCCGGCAGCACTGATGTCGGGAATCTCGTACACCTTCAGCCAGTAGACGCGGCCGGTGTTGGTGAAGATGAGAATGTAGGCGTGGGTGGAGGCGATGAACAGATGCTCGACGAAATCCTCGTCGCGCGTCTTCATGCCAGTGCGGCCCGTTCCCCCGCGGCGCTGCATGCGGTAGGTGGAGATCGGGGTACGCTTCATGTAGCCGCCGTGGCTGACCGTGACCGCGACTTGCTCGTCGGCGATCAGGTCTTCGAGATGGATTTCGGCGGCTTCATCTTCAATGACCGTGCGGCGCTCGTCGCCGTAGAGCTTCTTTACTTCTTCCAGTTCGCGCACGATTACCGTGCGCAGCTTCTTCTCCGAGCTCAGGATGGATTCGTAATCCGCGATATGCTCGCGGGTGACGGTCAGCTCCTTGGTGATCTCGTCGATGGAGAGCTTGGTCAGGCGATGCAGTTGCAGTTCGAGAATCGCATCGGCTTGGATCCCGGTGAAGGGCTTTTCCGGATCGCGCTTGGGAGCGCGGCCGGTGGTGTTGATGTCAATTTTCTTGCCGGCAAAGTAGGCGACCAGGTTTTCGCGGGCCTCGGCGCGGTTGGCGCTGGCGCGGATGATGGTGATCACGTTGTCCAGGTGATCGAGCGCGGTCAGGTAGCCTTCGAGAATATGTTCGCGGTCTTTGGCTTTCGACAGCAGGAACGCGGTGCGGCGGCGGACCACGTCGACGCGATGGTCGATGAAGTGCTTGATGGCCTGTACCAGGCCCATTTCCTTGGGCTGTCCATTGACCACGGCGAGCAGGATCATGCTGAAGCTTTCCTGCATCTGGGTGTGCTTGAAGAGCTGATTGAGCACGAGCTGGGGCTCGCCGTCGCGCTTGAGTTCGACCACGATGCGCATGCCGTCGCGATCGCTTTCGTCGCGAATGTCGGAGATATCATCGACGATCTTGTCATTCACCAGCTGCGCGATGCGCTCCACCAGGCGCGCCTTGTTGACCTGGTAGGGGATTTCGGTGATGACGATGGCCTTGCGGTCTTTGTTGAAAGTTTCGATGCCGGCCTTGGCGCGCATGATGAAGCGGCCGCGGCCGTTTCTGTAGGCGTCCACAATTCCCGCCTTGCCGTGAATGATTCCGGCGGTCGGGAAATCGGGGCCTTGCACGAACTTCAGAATTTCGGCGAGCTGCGCAGCAGGATTGTTCACCAGGGTGATGGTGGCGTCCACAATTTCAGTCAGGTTGTGGGGCGGAATTTTCGTCGCCATGCCCACCGCGATGCCGTCCGATCCGTTCACCAGCAGGTTGGGAATGCGCGCGGGAAGAATGTCGGGCTCGGTTTCATTGCCGTCATAATTCGGGCGCATATCGACGGTGTCTTTGTCGAGGTCGTCGAGCAGTGCCGTGGCCACGCGCGTGAGTTTGGCCTCGGTGTAACGGTCCGCGGCTGGCGGATCGCCATCGACCGACCCGAAATTTCCTTGTCCATCCACCAGCGGATAGCGCATGGCGAAAGGTTGCGCGAGTCGTACTAATGCGTCGTACACCGCGAGGTTGCCGTGGGGATGGTATTTGCCCATAACGTCGCCGACGATACGGGCGCACTTGCGGGTAGACTTGTTGGGCGCCAGGCCCATCTGCTGCATGGTGTACAGAATGCGGCGATGCACCGGCTTGAGCCCGTCGCGGACGTCGGGCAGTGCGCGCCCGATAATCACCGACATCGAATAGTCGAGATAAGACTTCTTCATCTCCTCTTCGATATTGACGGGTTGAATGTTGAGCGCGCCGGGACTGCCAGTGCCGTCTCCGCCGTTGGGTGGAGGAGTCAAGGGGAGTTCAGGATTCTGATCGTCAGCCATGCTTCTAGCTCCTAGCTTCTAGCTTGTGTGGAGGGGACACCCTCGTCCTCTGCCTTTGACTCACCTTGTTTCTGAGTCCGTTCATGCTTAACATTGCCGAGGGCAAAATCAACTTCAAAAGCGTCGGACAGAAGTGTCCGACCCACACCGGAAAGCTCGGTCATCTTGCCGCCCTAAGCAACTGTATTTACAGGATGTTACGGTAGATTTGCGATGTGAGAATTATACCATGAGCGAGCTCGAAAAAGGGAGGGCAACTGCCCCTTCCCGGATGACGAATCCGGTTCGCAGCAACCCGGTTGCACCGGTAGGATAATCGGACTTAAATGGTCAACCCTATGGAAACTTTGAAGGGAAAGATAGCTCTGGTTACAGGCGGCAGCCGCGGTATCGGAGCCGCGGTTGCGCTGGCGCTTGCGGGAGCGGGCGCAGACGTCGCGGTAAACTTCCGGACGCGCTCCGAGGACGCCGACAAAGTCTGTGCTGCGATCAGGAACCTGGGGCGGTGCACCCTGGCGGTTCAGGCTGACGTTTCACAATCCGATCAAGTGAAGAGAATGGTTGCGCAAATTGAAGGCGAACTCGGTGCCGTGGATATTGTGGTGAACAATGCGGGAATTGCCCGCCAGCTCAAGCTCGAGGACATCGCCGAAGCCGACTGGGAGGAACACATCAGCGTGAATCTGAAATCCGCATTCCTGGTCACCCAGGCCGTGCTGCCGCAGATGCGGGCCCAGCGCTGGGGGCGAATCATCAATATCTCTTCCACTGCGGCACAAACGGGCGGGCTGGTGGGGCCGCACTATGCTGCATCCAAGGCGGGAATGCTCGGGCTCACGCACTCCTATGCCGCGCTGCTCGCCAAGGAAGGCATCACAGCCAACACGGTTTGCCTGGCGCTGGTTGAGACCGACATGTTGCGCGCGAACCCTCGCGCTACTTCGAGCGTGATTCCGGTCGGGCGTTTCGGCACTGTGGACGAAGTGGCCTCGGTGGTGTTGCTGCTCGCGGAGAATGGCTATATGACTGGGCAGACCGTCAATCCCAACGGGGGATGGTACCCGAGTTAATGGCGGGAAGTAACCCAGTGGGATTTACCGCAAGCTGAGCTTTCGCATATGGTCGTGCTGATCGTCTTGTTCACGTCGTGGCTGGTGTTCCGGGGGGCCGGAGCACTGGGCGTGGGTACGCTTGCCACATGGCGGGGCTCGGCGGTTTATGCGCTGGCCCTGATGTTCGTCTTCACCGGAATCGCACACTTCAACAAGATGAAGCATGACCTGGTGCGAATGGTTCCGGCCATGTTTCCGCGACCGATGCTGCTGATCTATTTCACCGGCGTTCTGGAATTCATGGGCGCGGTCGGATTGCTGTTGCCACGCTTCCGCGCGCTCGCCGGCATTTGCCTGATCGCGCTGCTGATCGCGATGTTTCCCGCCAACGTGAACGCTGCGTTTAAAAAGACAACCCTCGCCGGGAAACCGGCCACGCCTCTGTTGCTGCGCGCGCCTATGCAGGCTTTGTTTATCGCGCTTCTGTGGTGGAGTACCCGTCCATGAAATCCATGAAAAAGGGCGGGATCGGCGAGACCTAGGGCCGGACCACTACTTCGTTAGGGCTGGCCGGCAGCACGAACTTCACTCCACGCTCCTGGTTGAGCCGTAACGTGGCGGGCACATCGAGGTCGGCAATCTGTATTTTCCGGGTCCAGGAACCGGTGGTCCAATAATCTGCCTTGGAATAAATGGTCCCGCTCATGATGGTGTAATCGCTCACTTCTTCCCGGCGGCCATCGTGGAATACGAGGATCGCCGGCGGAAGTTCGTGCGGCGGTTGAACTGCGCCCTTCCGGCCCGGCACCGACCGTCCGGCAGCAGGCAAGGCCAAGGCCGATTTCTCCGAGTAGTCCGGCACCGCTTCTCCGCCCGGCGCGGCCTTTGCGGACATGACAGTCCGCACGAAGTGATCGCCCTGCCATTCGATCAGCAATGACTCGCGCGGCGCCGCCGGCGCGGGTGGCGAGGCCGGGGCCGAAGCCGGAACCACGATCACCTGGGGCGGCGCGATCTGTTGCGAGTCGTAACCCGCATCGGAATCGGGATAGAAATACGGATAGGGAAACAGAACCGCGCCTCGCCCTGACGCGTGCCCCTGATGGAAGCGCGCGGATCCACCACTCATGCCGTGTCCCGGAAACCCGGCCGCCGATGACTCGCCTCCGGCTGGCCTGATCCCGGCAGAGCCCGCGCTTGCGCCGAAGCCTGCCGCTCCTGTGCTGCGAAGCTGGGCCGTGACTGGCGATATCGAGAGCGCCGCGGCGAGGACGGCGAAAGTAAATCGGCCTGGCATTATTTGTTGGACTCGGGGTTCGGCGGTAACCGGAAATCGATGCCGCGATCGTCATTCTGCTGCGCGGTGGACATCAGGTCCAGATCGGCAAGCGGGATCTTGTGATGACGTCCGGGCGTCAGGTCGTACAGCATGTCTCCAATCACAGCGTAGTTCTGAACTTCCAGTTGGTGCCCGTCTTTGAAGACCAGCACGGTCTGGGGCTGGTCGGCTACTGGTGTCTCGACCGGTGAGGGTGCTGCCACAGAATCAGTTTCAGCCTCGGAACGGCTCGGCCGATGCGCGTAGGCGTCTGCATAACGACGTGCCGGCTCGCCGGGTCCGCGGCGGTCGAAGATGGTGGGGCCTCCACGATAGTCCTCTTCCCGCTGGGCTTCTCTTGGTTCGGCTCTTGGGCCCGCCGCATCGTCGGTTTCGGATTCGTCCACAACCACCGGGTAAGCGTAAGGCACGTACACCGCGCCACCGCCGGGGAAAAACTGTCCGCTGCGATGGTGATGCCGCTGACCCCGCGACGGGTTCGGATTTACCTGAAACAGATTGCAACAACCAGGCTGATTGAAAACTGGGTTCCTTGGCTGAAGCCCATTGGGTCCGAGCGATGTGATGCTGGCCGGTACCCCGGGTGTGAAATTAAGGTGGCCGCCGAAGTTGGTCGAGGTCACCGATGCAGGAGTCCCGTTGATCTGCGCATTGGCAGCGGAGGCGAGAAAAACCAGTCCGCCCAGGACCAGAGTCAGTACCGCTACCGTGGCTGAGTTCAGCCCCTTCACATGCGAATCATACCCCAGTTTCGAAACCATGGCGCAGCCCCCTGAACAAAAACCAGCCTATTAGTTAGAGCCGGTGGGAGGCAGGATGGTTTGTCTATTTTTTGTCAACTTCGGGGAGGTTCTAAGTAGTTGAAGAGTAAGCCTGTGACGATAGTCACCTTCACACCACGCGAGCCAGCTCCCACAGGTTCCAGGCGGCATTGGCCAGCAGCAGGCCCCAGACGGCGGCCAGGACAACTTGACGATGGCGAGTCTCCAGCAGATCGGCGGCGATGCCGGCCACAAAGACGAACAGGAAGGGTACAACGATGAACTGAAAACCGAGACCGGGATAGTGCGGCGTGCCCACGGCGAGAGCCAGAGAGACTGCAGCGACCAGCAGAGGTGCTGTGTTCCCGAAATAACGTGTGCGAGGCCAGCAGAGATATGTGATGAGGGCGACCGGCAGGGCCAGCACCAGCGCGGGAGTGCTTTGTCCCAGTTGCGCCAGCACCTGACGATAAGCCTGCGGCATGGTGTACGCCTTCCACGAGAGACCGAGGAACGACGCGTGCAGAATCCCCTGCCAGAAAGCGCGCGCCCGAAAAAAATAAGACGCATAGACGAGGAGAACCCCGATACCGCAAGCCACTACCCAGATCGCCAATGCGGCCAGACGGCGGGTAGGGGCCAGGTAAAGCATGAACGCCAGAGCGGCGGGCACAACCACAATCAGCGAAAACTGTGAGCCTACCGCGAGGGCCAGCGACAGTCCCAATAACACAATGCGCCGCCAGTTCCACAAGACCACTTCGCGCGGGGCGTAGAGAGTGTGGGCCACGGCGATAGCGGTGAAGATGGCGCCGAAGGCTCCCCAGGCGGCACCGACCTCGGGCTCGGCGAACCATAGCGCGCAGGAGCGGACAATCCCCGGCGAGAAACAATAAAGGGCCAAAGCTACGTATCCGCCGGCATTGCCGAAGAGGCGCCGGGCCACGTACCACAGCGAAGCGCCGAGGAGCAGTCCAAAACCCAAGTAAGGGACCGCAGCCAACCAGTGCAGTGCCCGAATGTTCTCCGGCTGTAGCGCGACCGGCCGCAACCACAGCGGGGCCGCCGCGATCAGATACCACATCGGCGAATGGTGGGCATCGTAACCGCCGTCCCCGAAGACGAGGCGGAGAGCGGGATCCATTTCGTTTCCGAAGTCTTCCTCGCCCAGCTCGGGCGCCCTGCTCTCATCCGTATTGGACCCTGGCCCCAGGCTGTTCCAAAGTGCGCTCCCACGCTCCAGCCGGTAGATCTCCACGGGATTGACGGTCCCGTGGCGGACTCCTTTTTCCACCAGCCAGAGACACTGCGCCAGAAACGCCAGCAGCAGGCATGCTGCCAGCACCTGCGGCTGGCCAAATCGTTCGCGAGTAAAGAATCGCCCCATGACGAACCGGCGAGTGTTTTACCATGGCGGGGGACGAATCGAGAAACTTCCCCGATGGACGAACCAAAGATGGAGGAGCCAGAAGACAACCTGTCGGGCAAACTCGAGGAGGTTTCTCCCTCATCTCCCGCACCCGGCAGTGCCGCCGGTTTCGAACTGACGAAGCTCTCTCCCTTCGAGCAATGGACGCAGAAGATGTTTATCGGGCGGAGCGGCCTGCGTCCGATATGGCGTCTTGTGCTCTATCTTCTCTTGTACCGCGGCCTGCGCTTCTGCCTTTACGTTCTGATCGCTTATGGCCTCCCCGATGTGTCACGCCTCTGGCTCCAGACCGCTGCCGAGCTGGGATTGGCCATCATCGTGCTGCTTCCCGCGCTGCTCATGGCCCGGATCGAAGATCGGCCATTCGGGTGTTATGGCCTACCGCTGGGCAGCGCCTTTGGCCGGCTTTTCTGGACGGGCGCGCTGTGGGGGATGTGTTCCCTCACCGTGCTGATGCTGGCGTTGCGCATGGCCCACGTCTTTTATTTTGGGGCCGTCGCCCTGCACGGCGTGCGCCTGCTGAAGTTTGCTGTGTTCTGGGCCATGTTCTTTCTGATCGTAGGCTTCTACGAAGAATTCTTCACCCGCGGGTACACCCAGTTCACCCTGACCGAATCCGTGCGCTTCTGGCCGGCGGCGATCTTGCTGTCGCTGGGATTCGGCGCGCTGCATCTGGAGAACCCGGGCGAAGACTGGGTGGGAATTCTGGCCGCCATGATGATCGGCTTTTTCTTCTGCCTGACTCTGCGGCGCACGGGGAACCTCTGGTTTGCCATCGGCTTTCATGCTGCGTGGGACTGGGGCGAAAGCTACTTCTACTCGGTCCCTGACAGCGGTTGGACGCCTCCCGGCCACTTGCTGCATTCTTCCCTGCAAGGCCCGCGCTGGCTGAGCGGCGGCTCGGTCGGACCGGAAGGCAGCGTCCTGCTCTTCGTACTGCTGGCGCTGCTGTGGGTGGTATTCGACCGGGTGTATCC
>JBARIF010000058.1:0-1902 GCA_049799615.1 Terriglobales bacterium | reverse complement strand
AGCGCCGAGGCATTCTTGGCCACTTCATCGGGCAAGAACTTGAGCGCTACGAAACGATGCAGTCGCGTGTCTTCAGCTTTGTAAACCACACCCATCCCGCCGCCGCCCAACTTCTCGACAATGCGGTCGTGCGAAATGGTCTGTCCGATCATGGTTTCTGGCAAAGCGAAAAAGATGAGGCTGCCATGTTAGGTGGGGCGAAGTGGCAAGTCAACGCGGCGGGTTGGCCCACCTTTTCGATCCCGCATACACTGAGGCGGCCCCACCCTTGCGCCCTCTGCAAGGGTGGGAATCAGGGGCGCTGGTACCGAGCCGCTCTGCACTATTTGGCCACTGCGGGCGGGTTCGTCTTCAGATTGAATCCCATCGTCGCCGGATCGGAATACATGATCCAGGTTCAGCCATGATTGTGATCTTGAAACGCGCCGCTGTGACGAAGCCCACTCATTCGCAAACCACGCGAATGAGTGGGGACCCGGCAGGTGGGCTTCGCGCCGGCTCCCCAGGTCTCCTCCGGGCATGTTTCGTAGTAGACTCAGCCAATGTTCGTCATTAGGATTCCGTATCCAGCGCCGACAACGGAATTGCACAAGCTGAGTTCTCTTGATGCAAGGACTGTTGATTTTCCCGAACGTCGCCTGTCTTACATGGTCTTCGATTGCAGGAACGACGATTGGGAGCGATGTGCGCTCGAAGTGCGGAAGGCGGTCAGCCCTCATTCGCGGGGGACAGAACCAGAGCGACTGGAGATCAGGCTCCCAGCTTCACAGTGAAGTCAGCGGGGGCGGGTTGTCCCATCTTTTCGATCCCGCATACACTGAGGCTGCCCCACCCTTGCGCCTTTTGCAGGGGTGGGAATCACGGCCGTCGGTAGCAAGTCGCTCTGCACTATTGGCTGCCCGTGGCGGGTTGGTCTCCACATTGAATTCCGGCGTCGCCGGATCAGAATACATAGCCCAAGTTCGGCCTTGACTGTGATCTTGAAACGCGACCTTGTGGCGAAACCCACTCATTCGCAAAAGCGCGAAGGGGTGGGGGACCTGGCAATGCTCAGGAACCTAACGGCCGAGGCCTAGTGACTGTCGCCATCGTGGTCTACGTCGCCGGTACTCTTCAGGCTGACGGTGTCCTGAGGGACCGAGCTATTCTTGGGAGCCTCGGTTTTGGGTTGAGGCTGGCGAATAGCCTGTTGGGAGAGTTGATCGGCATGGTTGATAGAGGTGCTGCTGATGGAATTTGTCATAACAAGGGTATGATCGGCACCCTGACCGAAAGCCTTCACACCGAATAGGTCCGGAAGGATGCAATCTTTGGTAACGTCCCCTGGATTGAATCCCATCGTCGTCGGATCAGAATACATAGCGAATGAGTGGGCACCCGGCGGATCCGAAGCTGCGTTACAGTCGCCGGACTCCGGTGAAGCGCGGCTTGGTCGAGCACCCGGAGCAGTGGATGTGGAGCAGCCTTTGGACGTAGTTTGATGGCGAACCGGGTTCGCTGCGGGTAAACTTTCAGCGGTGGCCACCGGAGAGCAAAAATCGTCCGCACGAGAAGTTCGGGAATGGGAAAGGGCTCAACCACCCACTCATTCGCAAAAGACGCGAATGAGTGGGGCACCCGGCAACTGGCTCCGGCGCACCTTGTCCGTGGCGGGATGGCATCCGCTGCTGCTGGTTATATTCCTGGCTGCGCTAGCCATCGCCAAAGGGTTTGCGGATGCCACCACGGACCGGGTGTTGCTGCCGATCGAGGTCCTGGGTGCGGACGGCACGACCGTGAGCCGGACGGTCACGCTTCCGGCGGGACAGGCTGAGTCGGTGCGTTCTCTCTGGCTGCAGGTCCATGGTCTGCGGTATGCCGATCAGGCCAGCGTCCAGGTCAATACCAGCGCCTGGATGCCCC
>JBARIF010000057.1:0-4663 GCA_049799615.1 Terriglobales bacterium | reverse complement strand
CCAAGCTCTGCTTGGGCGGGGGTTTTGATGTTCATGCGTCCGGATTGATTCATCGGCGGCAACTTCAGGTGCGGGGGTTCCCCATTAGAAAAATACCCGCCCAAGCAGAGCTTGGACGGGGCACCCTCTAGATGTATCATGCCCACCCGTACCCTAAGAGGTGGACATGCGCTATCTGCTCAGCCTGATTGTTGCGACTACTCTGATCTCATCTGTTTTTTCCCAGACCGCACCCACGCCGGCCGTCACTGTCATCCGCGCCGGCGTGCTCATTGATGGCAAGTCCGACCAGCCTCGCCACGACCAGGTGATTGTGATTCGCGGCAATCATATTGAAAGCATCTCGGACGCTGCCGCAGCGAAAATTCCTGCCGGCGCCACGACCATCGATCTCTCTCATGCCACGGTGTTGCCTGGCCTGATCGATTCTCATACCCACATTTTTCTGCAGGGAGAGGATCCGGCGCAGGGCGGTTACGACGCCAACATCCTCAGGTATCCCCTAGCTTTGCGGGCGGCGCGGGCGACAGTAGCGGCGCGGCGCGCTTTGGAACAGGGTTTTACCACGCTGCGCGACGTTGAAACCGAAGGCGCGGGCTACGGAGACGTGGGAATCAAGCAGGCGATCGAAGGCGGGTACATCCCCGGGCCGCGGTTGTTCGTCGCCACCCGCGCCATCTCGACCACCGGCGGCTACAACCTCGAGGGCTACGCGCCCGAGCTCGACATGCCCAAGGGGGCGCAGATCATCGACGGCCCGGTGGAGGCGCGCAAGGCGGCGCGCCAGCAGCTGGACCATGGCGCCGACTGGATCAAGGTGTACATGACTCATCGTTCCTGGGTGGGAAAGCACGGTGAACTGGTCTCTCAGCCGACCCTTACCGTCGAAGAACTGAAGGCTATCGTGGACGAAACCCACGGCTGGGGCAGGAAGGTGGCCTGCCATGCCTACAACGGCATCGGCCTGCAACGCGCCCTGGACGGTGGTTGCGACTCCATCGAACATGGTCTGGAGATCACCGACGCGCAGATTGCCCAGATGGTGAAACAGGGTACGTGGTACTGCGCCACCCTGGCCGCCTACTATCACGACTGGGCCCCGGCCGACACGCCCAACGGTGAGCGCGACCGCAGGCGAGTGGCGGACCACGGAGTTTCGTTCCAGAAGGCCCTGAAGGCGGGCGTGAAAATCGTTTTCGGCACGGATATGGGCGGCATCCTATGGACGGAGCCGATGGCGCAGGAATTTCCCAGAATGGCCGAGTTTGGCATGTCGCCCATGGAAATCATCAAAAGCGCAACCTCACGCCCTGCCGATATGCTGGATATGACGGGCCAGATTGGAGTGCTGGCGCCCGGAGCCTACGCCGACATCGTCGCCGTCAACGGCGATCCGCTGCGCGACATCAACGCCCTGGGGAATGTGACGTTTGTGATGAAGAATGGCGGGGTATTCCGGAACGAAGCAAAATGATGGCCTCACTATGATTGTGTGGGTCGGACACTCTGGTCCGACCCACACTGGAAATGTGATGAATCTCCTTGACAGCGCCAATGCGCAGGTCATAATGCGGAATTCTCCGTGATCGCGGAGCCCCGGGACCGGCCTTTCCCGATTCCGGAGGCCCAAGGAGTTCTTTTATGAGCGTTTTGGAACTTTGCGATAAAGACGTGGCTTCGGTGCGGGTTGAGGCCAGCGCGGCAGATGCTATCCGCTTGATGCTGGACCGGCATGTCGGCGCGGTGGGCGTGGTCGACAGTGAAGGCCTGGTGGCAGGGATCTTTACCGAGCGCGACGTGTTGCTCAAGTTGGCCCTGACGGGCCGTAGTCCCGAGACCACGCCGGTGCGGGAACTGATGACTACCCCGGTCGAGCTGGCGACTATCGATACCCGGCCGGGCGAGGCCCTGGCCACCATGCTGGAACGGCATTTTCGCCATCTGCCCGTGGTGGACAACTCCGGCAAACTGCTGGGTATGCTGTCTATCCGCAACCTGCTGGAGCAGCGGATCGACGATCTCAGCCACGAACTGGATGCGCTCGAACAGTACGTCACCAATGACGGGCCCGGGGGCTAGGCCCTGGTTGGACGCTGTCATGTTCGGGTTCTGAAGCCTGTCCTCCTGCGGGCTAGGCCCCCGGCTGATGACTAACCGAGCTTGAGCCTGGCCCTCCGGATACACTACATAACCTGATGCGCAACCTTTCTGGCGCCCTGCCCAAAACCATTGCGGTCGTTCGCATAGCCACGTCGGCTTTCTTTCTGCTTTTCGGCGAGTACAAGGTCTTCAGCTCCGAGTTTACTCACGGCGGATTCGAGCAGTATCTTCAAGGCTTCATTCAGAATGGCGCGGTGAGTTTCTACCGGCCAGTCCTGTCCAACCTGGTGCTGCCGCACGCGGTCTTCTTTGGCTACGTGGTCGGAGTGATGGAGCTGTTCATCGGGGTATGCCTGCTGCTGGGAATCTGGGTCCGCCCGGCGTCGGTGTTGGGTGCGCTGCATATGTTGAGCCTTACGCTGGCGACCTGGTGGGAACCCGGCCCGGGAATTCCCGTGTGGAATTACTTCGTCGCCGAACTTCACCACCTGCCTCTGCTGTTTCTGTTCATCATCTTCTTCGTCGCCGACGCCGGAAGGGAGTGGGGCCTGGATGGACGGCGCACGCAAGCAACCAGAAGAAGATGAGGACGAGGTCTGAATGGGGAAGGCATCCACGAGCTGCGCAGTAGCCGGGCTCGACTTGAAGCAGACCCTGGTGGAAGCGCCACAGGTTAGAGCAGCGTGAAACAGTGCAGGAAGCAAAGGCTAGAGCAGTAGCAGCTTAGAGCTGTAGCTGGTTCGACCAGCGCAGGGTGGAACAGCGCTTTAGCGCTGCATTAATGACTGACTCCGGGAGCGGCTTCAGCCGACTGAGGTACCTGCCTGCCGCCAACACCGGCTGAGAGTGGATGAACCGAATGAGGAGCAAATGAAGAAAAAGGCCAACTGCATTTTTGCCGCAATCATTCTCGCGTCATTGTTCCTGAGCGCCGTGGCAACCGCGCAAGAGTCCGCCAGTCGTGTCATCGTCCGCGCCGGCAAACTCCTGGACGTCCGAAGCGGCAAGACCCTCACCGACCAGTCCATCGTGATCGAAGGCGGCAAGATCGTCAGCGTCGGTCCGTTCACCCAGGCTAAACGCAGTTCCGGCGATCGCCTGATCGATCTTTCGACCGCTACCGTTCTGCCCGGCCTGACTGACGCGCATACGCATCTGACCGGCAATCCGCAGGATGCCGGGCCTCAAGGTCTTGGCATCTCGCTGCCACGGGCCACGCTCACCGGCGCGCACAACGCCCGGCTCACCCTGGAAGCAGGCTTCACCACCGTGCGCAACGTGGGGGCGGAGGGCTACAGCGATGTTGCCCTGCGGGACGCCATCGACGCCGGTGATATTCCCGGCCCGCGCATGCTCGTCAGCGGGCCTCCGCTCGGCATCACCGGCGGACACTGCGATGAAAACTTTCTGCCCTTCGACTTTCATTACTCCGCGGAAGGCGTAGCGGATGGAGTGGAAGGCGTGCAGCACAAGGTGCGCGAGACCATCAAATACGGTGCTGACCTGATCAAGATTTGCGCCACCGGCGGTGTGCTCTCGCACGGCGACAATCCCCAGGCTTCGCAATATACGCTGGAAGAAATGAAAGCGATCGTGGCCGACGCACATCGCCTGGGGCGCAAGGTCGCCGCCCATGCTCACGGAGCCCAGGGCATTCTCTGGGCTTCGCAGGCCGGCGTGGATTCCATCGAACACGGCTCCTACATTGACGACGCCGCCATCGCTGAGATGAAGAAGGACGGTACCTACCTCGTGCCCACACTCTATCTGGCGGACTGGTTCCTGGAGCACGCGGAACAGGTGCACGTTCCCCCGGAAATGATTGCCAAGGGTAGGACCGTGATGGCAGCGGCGCGCAAGAATATCGCCCACGCCTTTGCCAGTGGGGTCAAAGTTGCATTTGGCACTGATGCGGCTGTCTATCCTCACGGCCTGAACGCCCATGAGTTTGCCGTCATGGTAAAGCTGGGAATGAGCCCGCTGCAATCCATTCACGCCGCCACCATCAACGCTGCCGACCTGCTGGGCTGGTCCGACAGGATCGGCGCGCTTGAACCCGGCAAGTGGGGAGACATCATCGCCGTCGATGGCGACCCGCTACAGGACGTCACCACGCTCGAGCACGTGAAGTTCGTCATGAAGGGCGGAGAAGTGGTGAAGAACGAATACGGAAAATGAGGTGTGGGGCGGGCTCCCTCGCCCGCCGCCTTTGAAGTTAATTTTGACTCTGGGAAATCGAGTGACAGGATGTGTTGTTGACATTCGTGCATTTTAGGGTCGGAAGCGAAGGCAGAAGCAAAGTCAAGAGCGTCGGACAAGAGTGTCCGACCCACACGTGCCAAACAACACCAAAGGCCGGCTTTTCAGCCGGCCTTTGCACAACGCGGAACACAAAAACTACTTCTTGGGGGCGATAGCGTCCTTGGTGGCCTTGGCTACGCGGAACTTCACCACGGTCTTGGCTTTGATCTGGATAGGTTCACCAGTCTGAGGATTGCGTCCCATGCGGGCCTTGCGGTGAGCCTTTACCAGCCGGCCCAGTCCGGGGATCACGAAGATGCCG
>JBARIF010000056.1:0-2701 GCA_049799615.1 Terriglobales bacterium | reverse complement strand
TGGACAACGCCACCAAGGTCTTGCACGAAATTATGGGAATGCCTGACAAGGGAATCCCGGAAGAAGTGCTGGAGCACGCCAAGTGCGTGGCCGTGGTGCCGCACATGGTCAAAGGCGGCTTTATCTTTGGAGGTAAGGGAGGCAAAGGCGTAGCCACCTGCCGCACGGCGAATGGCTGGAGCGCGCCCGCGTTCATCACCATTTCGGGGGGGAACTGGGGACTGCAGATCGGCGTGGAAGCTGTGGACCTGGTCATGATCATTCAGAATGAAAAAGGAATGCAAAAACTGCTCGAGAGTAATTTCCACGTGGGCGCCGACGCTTCGGCCGCAGCCGGTCCAGTAGGACGGCATGCCGAAGCCGGCACGAACTGGAAGATGGATACGGAGATCCTGACCTACTCCCGTGCCAAGGGTGTATTCGCGGGGCTCACGCTGGAAGGTGCATCGATCCGCCAGGACAACGATTCCCGGCGCGCGATTTATGGACGAAAAGTCACAACCCGAGCTTTGCTATTAGGCAAGGTGGCGGCCCCATCCGCGGCCCAGCCGTTCCTTGCTGAAATCCGTGGAGCAAAAGCTCAGGCCCTAGCCGAAGAAAAAGCTGAAGACAGGGCGGAAGCCAAAGAGAAGGATAAGAAATAGAACTTCGAGTTTACATTCTCGCGCTCACCAATGAGCACAGGAGGTTGACATGCTTTGGACAGTTTTTGTTGTTCTGGTGATTTTGTGGCTTCTGGGTTTCAGTATGCATATCGGTGGAGGCCTGATCCATCTGCTTCTGGTTGTGGGGCTGGTGGTTTTGATCTTTAACTTACTGAGCGGACGACGAAGTTCGGTTTGAAGGAAGACCTTGCGCCCCTGGCACGGCGGAGGTCCCAGCCCCTTCGCTTTGCCCAGCGCGCGTTTCCTGAATCGCGACCGGCAAGTTCCTAACCGAGAGGATTACTGTCCAGAGACGGATAGTGAAGGGGACAAACTTCTCCGCGAATTCCCCGGCCCACCTTTGATAAAGCATCACTCGTTGTGGCCACAGCCTCGGACTGCTACCTCCACGTATCCCAATAAAAAAATGCGAAGTGAGCAATTCTGAGCAGCCCCCCCCCAGTTACTACGTGGATAATCCCCGATGATTACGCGAGAGGCTCATGCCTCAGATGAGTCCTCGACCTTCGATTCCACGCTTGCCGCGGCCCCCCATCGTGCTCTTGCAAGTGTGGCTCTAGATACCTGGTGGGTCCTCCGCTCGAACTCGCCGAGGTTTTGTGGAAGGAATCGTATGTCAATCCGGCACTTCAGGGGCTCAGTCGCCCTTCTGGCAGCAGTTGTTCTCATTGGCTGTAACGGTGCTTCCAACCCTCCGGCCCCGTTAGCTTCCGCAGCTCCCACGATCTTGATGGTGGTTCCCCAAACCAACGGGGTTGGTACTAACCGCGAGGTTGCGGTGGTCTTCAGCAAGCCCATGGAGCCAGCGAGTATCAACAACAGCAGCTTTGTGGTCGCAGGCGTGACGGGCACAGTCACTTACGACTCGACCAACAAAATTGCGGCCTTCAAACCTCTTCCGGACTTCACCGCCAATACTATGTACAACGCGAGTATTACCGTGGCGGCCAGGGACATAAGCGGAACTCCACTTGCCGCGCCTTACGACTTCTCGTTCACCACCCGCACAACCACAGACACTTCTCCCCCGGACATTGTCGTCATCAACGTTGCGGCGAACGCCACTTGCGTGCCAGTGGCCCAGAAGATCATGGTCACTTTTGATGAGCAAATGGACTCGCTCACCCTCAATCCCAGCACATTCTTCATTGAAGGCGTGGCTGGCACCGTGAGCTATGACGTGGTCAGCCAGACGGCGACTCTCACGCCCTCGGCGAATCTGGCCGCGAATACCGCGTTCACCCTGACGGTGACCACGGGGGCCAAAGATATGGGCGGAGTGCCCTTAGCAGGGCCCTTTCACCTGACATTTACAACCGGTCCGTGCCAGGGTGGTGGAGTGCCGCCGATAGCTCTTTGCCCACTGATAGGAAATTTCTCGGTTCTGGCTGGATCCACCGTCACCAACACCGGATCTACCGTGGTCTCCGGGGATGTGGGAGTCAGTCCGGGTACCGCCGTGACTGGATTTCCGCCGGGACTAGCGGGCGGGGCGATCCATAGTGCGGACGGCGCCGCAGCTCAGTCCCAAATCGCCTTGACTGCTGGTTATCTCGATGCTGCCGCACGAGCGGGCGGCACTGCGGTGGCCGGAGATTTAGTCGGGCAGACCCTCACCGCTGGCGTCTACACATCGACGTCGTCGCTGGCGATATCCGGAGACGTCACTCTCGATGCTCAGGGCAATCCGGATGCCGTGTTCATTTTCCAGATCTCGTCTACGCTCACGGCGGGGAGCGGCAGCCATGTTGTCTTGGCCAACGGTGCCAAGGCCTGCAACGTTTTCTGGCAGGTCGGCAGCTCAGCCACCCTGGGAACGAACTCGGTATTCAAGGGAAATATCCTGGCACTGACCTCAATCACAATAACCACCGGCGTGAATCTGGAAGGCAGGGCGCTGGCGCGGAATGGCGCGGTGACGTTGGACACCGATGTCATCACCGGCTGTACATGTCCGTGAGCCGTTGGAAAATGCAAAGTACCAATGGGCCGGTGCGTTGATTGCATCGGCCCCAGCGGCTCGGGGCTTTTCCAAG
>JBARIF010000055.1:0-2009 GCA_049799615.1 Terriglobales bacterium | reverse complement strand
TGAAACCCCGCCAGCGTGTGCGAGGAGTGGATCTGTCGAAGCGGTTGGTGCCGAGGCTCTCCCTGGAGTGCGAGACCAGCCAACTGCTGGACCCTGACTACGGAGAATAATGTGTAAGGGCACGACTGGAAGGGGCTGGCGGCTTCAGCCGCTGCGGGTGGTTCGTTCGGCCTTGGATCTTGGAGTGATCAAATAAGATGCTTATATGATGCTATAATGGCACGATGATTGATGTGACGCAGGACATCCATTCGCTCACCACCTTCAAGCGCAACTCTTCAGGCCTGATGAGGCGTATGAAGAAAACGGGGCGTCCGCTGGTGCTTACTGTGAATGGCAAGGCCGAAGCCGTGCTGCTTGATGCAGCCGCCTACCAGGAAGTCGCAGGTCATCTTGACGTCGTGGCCAGCATCCGCCGGGGCCTGGCGCAAGCCAAAAAGGGCGCAGGACGCGCCGCCGACGAGGTGTTTGATGAACTGGAGCAGGAAGACTCGACCGGGTAGATGATTTACCGCGTGGTCATCACCCCGGACGCCGAAGCTGATCTGCGAACAGCTTATCGCTATATCCGCAGTTACGCGCCGCAAGCGGCCCGGGACTGGATTCGGCGTGCGCGTCGGGCGGCCAGGAGCCTTGCCCGCCGCCCCGAACGATGTCCACTGGCCCCCGAGAGCTCTTCCTTTGATCAACCCATCCGCGAACTGCTTTTCGGCACGGGCAATCGAGGCACGTATCGTTTCCTCTTTGTTGTGCTCGACAAGTCAGTCTATGTTGTGCACGTTCGGCACGGATCCATGCTGTCGCTATCGCCGCCGAACGAGTGAAATCGCATACAAGACTGATCTGGAAAGCTCCGTGGAAGGGCACGACTTCAGTCGTGCCGATGAGATGCCAGGTGATGGCGGCTTTAGCCGCTGGGGGCTTGTCCAGCCTGGAGGCCCGGTATCAGGCACCAACCTGAACCAACGAGCGGCCACTAACCATTCCCCGAAATGATTTCAGGAAATTCTCCGCAAAGGCAGCACACAGGGTCCGGTCAGGAACCGGACTGACAACACGCTGCGGATATTCGTCGTAGGTGCGGCCGTCCAGCTCTCTGCCGTGCTTTACCTTTCTCACTCCGCCCCATTGCTTAAAAAAGAATGGCACACGATAAGCCTCGCACTGCTGCTGAACCGAGACCACCCATTCTTTTTTCATGGGGCGAGCTCCAGGACCGCTTTCACCGCCGACGATGACCCAACTTATGCCCGAGAGATTAATCACCCCGATATCTTCCAATAGCGGCTCAATGGACAGAAAACGCACTTTGGCCGGCGCTTGTCGAAGATGTTCAATCCTGGGCAGGCCGTATTTACGATCCTCGACGCTGACGCCCCACCAGATGTTTTCTCGCTGCGCGGCAAACTGCAACCTGCCGCCTAACAGGTCCCTGAGCCTCTCCGACCGCTTCGTCAGCACCTGGTAGGTGTGCCAGTTCGCCGTGGCCATGACCTCTGAGACAGCTTCGGTGTAGTCATCCGTCACGCCATCTTGAAACAGGTCGCTCATCGAATTCACGAAGACAAGTTTTGGTGAGCGCCACGCGAACGGCTCGGTCAGTTTTTCGGGCACCAGGCGCAGGTCGAACCCCTGCTCGTAGGGATGCCCTTTCACTCCGCGGAAGCGCTCCGCGAAGGTCTCTGCGTAGCAGTGTTTGCAGCCGGGGCTGATCTTCGTGCAGCCGCGAACCGGGTTCCAGGTGGCGTCGGTCCATTCGATATGGGAATTGAGTGACACGCGTTTTAGATTCCCTGCCGTCCAAAGTTGTCGAAGATATAGGTAACAATCTCCTCAGCGGTATCCTTCTGCGATGCGAAGAAAAGATAGTAGACGATCGAGCCCTTGCTGTTTCGCATGGGCAGCGGCTCGGGAACTCTTCTGAAGCCAGCGACGGTCTTGAGGCGCTTTCGAAATGCTCCTGCTAATCGATGATTAGAGACCTTCTGCTCCATGGCTCCAAAGAGGCC
>JBARIF010000054.1:0-9203 GCA_049799615.1 Terriglobales bacterium | reverse complement strand
CCCAGGGAGCCCTGGAATATATTGCCGCTCACCGTAACGAGCCGGCCCGTCAAATCGCCGATGGTCTTCATCTTGAGGCCCGAAGATTTGCCGCTTATGAGCCCCAGAATGACGACATCACCTCGGTCGTGCTCAAAGTGAACCCAACCTCTTAGCAGCTAATACATTGCCCGGCTTGTACTTAGGCCTAGGGTTGACGCTCCCAAAGAACCAGCGGGAAGCCAAGCCCCGGCGTTCGGAGTTGAGGGCATCCCCGTGGCCAGCAACTTTTCTTCTCTCCCGGGTTAACAGTACTTAAGCCTTCTCGGACTGCCACGAAACCGCATGATTCTCCTGCGACGACAGATCGCTTTTTTGTTTGCGGTAGGCGCGCTGGGTGTCGCCGTTTCCGTCCCGCTGGCCATTGCAGAGAAGAGCAAGCGGGAATCTGCCAACCAGATGGATGAGCAAAAACGGGCGCTGCACGCGCTCAACCGGGTGGCCTTCGGGCCGCGCCCAGGCGATGTCCAGCGAGTAGCGGCCATGGGCGTGGACAAGTGGATCGATCAACAGTTGCATCCCGAGAAGATCGACGATCGTGCCCTTGCAGCCCGTCTGGCGCCTTTCCGCACCCTGCGCATGGACACGCGCGAGATGGTCGAGAACTTCCCGCCACCGCAAGTGATCAAGGCCATCGCCGAAGGCAGGCAGTCGATGCCTTCCGATTCCGCCAGGCGCGCCGTGTACGAGGCCCAACTGGAGCGCTATCACGAAAAAAAAGAGCGTAAGCAGGAAAGCGCGAATGGCGATACGTCGATGACTGCCGCTTCCACGAAATCAGATCCAATGGCCGACGACGAGCAAGCCCGCCGGCGCGAAGACCGCCTGTACGCCGACCTTAGAGCCGAGGACCTGCTGGATTTGCCCCCTGACCAGCGCATGAAGGCAATTCTTAAAATGTCTCCCGCGGAGCAACATGCGATTGGAACTTCGCTCAAGGGTGACAAGAGAGACGAGTTCATGGAAGGCATGAGCCCGCAACAGCGCGAAACCATGATGGCCCTCAATAATCCACAGCAGGTGGTGACCAGCGAACTGGTGCAGAGCAAGCTGCTGCGGGCCATCTACAGCCAACGCCAGCTGGATGAAGTGATGACAGATTTCTGGTTCAACCACTTCAACGTGTTTATTGGAAAGGGCGCAGACCGCTACCTGCTGACCAGCTATGAGCGCGACGTGATTCGTCCGCACGCCTTGGGCAAATTTGAAGACCTGCTGGTGGCGACGGCACAGAGTCCGGCCATGTTGTTCTATCTCGACAACTGGTTGAGCGTGGGACCCGATTCGGACTTCGCCCGCGGTATTTCCAGACGCAACGTCAATTACAACTGGCGGCGTCCTCCACGGCCACGGCGTCCCGCGGCGGCGAAGCAGGCCAGGAGCAAGCGCAGCGGCCTGAATGAAAACTATGGCCGCGAGCTTATGGAACTGCATACCCTCGGAGTAAACGGCGGCTACACTCAGGAAGATGTTACCGAGGTGGCCCGCGTGCTGACGGGATGGACACTGAAGCAGCCCAGGCAGGGAGGCGGCTTTGCTTTCGAGGAGAGGATGCACGAACCCGGCGAGAAGCGCGTGCTCGGGCACCGCATCAAATCGAGTGGTGAAAAAGAGGGTCGCGAGGTGCTGCACATTCTGGCGCATCATCCTTCCACGGCAAAGTTCATTTCCACCAAACTGGCCATGCGTTTCGTCTCGGATGATCCGCCGCCGGCCCTGGTTGAACGCATGACTCAAACTTTCCTGAAGAAGGACGGCGACATTCGCGAAGTGCTACAGACCATGTTCCACTCGCCGGAATTCTGGGCGCCGGAGTCCTACCGGGCCAAGGTGAAAACTCCGCTGGAGTTTGTGGTCTCGGCGGTGCGGACCAGCGGCGCGGAAGTCAGCGACGCCCTGCCGCTGGCCCGCCAGCTCCAGAACCTGGGCATGCCGCTCTATGGGATGCAGCCGCCGACAGGCTATTCGATGAAGGCCGATGCCTGGGTAAACTCGTCGGCGCTGCTGGGACGAATGAATTTTGCGCTGGCGCTGACCGCGGAGAAACTCAAAGGCGTGCAGGTTGATCCCGGTCAAATGCTGGGCGGCCCTGCGCCCGCTGACTCAGAAGGCGCATTGACTGCGCTGGAGAATAATTTGCTCGCGGGAGATGTGTCGCGGCAAACCCATGAGACGATTGCCGCGCACTTGAACGATCCGAAAATCAGCCAGCGCCAACTGGATGACCCCGCTCGCCCGCCGAACACCAGCGCCATCGCGGGCCTGCTGCTGGGGTCGCCGGAGTTTCAGAGAAGGTAGAAGTGGGTCGTGGGTCGTTGGTCGTTGGCGACAAGCCAGGAGCTGTCTTTATGTTTTCTCGCAGAGTATTTCTTCGCAATGGGGCATTGGCGGTTGTAGGCACCGCCGCGGTCCCTGCGTTTCTAACACGCGCAGCTTTTTCGGCTGTCGGGAGCGGCGCAGGCAACAAGCGGTTGGTAGTCATCTTCCAGCGGGGCGCGGCGGACGGTTTGAATATCGTGGTGCCGCACGGCGAGCAGGCCTATTACGCCATGCGGCCGTCCATCAATATCCCGCGCAGCGCAGTGCTTGATCTGAACGGCTTTTTCGGTTTGCATCCGGCTATGTCAGCCCTGCAGCCGTTATGGAAGCAGCGCCATCTGGCGATTGTGCATGCGGCCGGTTCTCCCGATCCCAGCCGCTCCCACTTCGATGCCCAGGATTTTATGGAGTCTGGCACGCCCGGCATCAAGGCCACCGAGGACGGCTGGTTGAATCGGACATTGCACTCTCTGCCTGCTCCCGCTGATAAGTCGGCATTTCGTGCCATCGGCCTGGGGCCCTCTCTGCCGCGAATTCTTGCCGGACCCGAACCCGCCGTGGCCATAAACAACATCAGCGCATTCGGTGTAGGCGGCGGCACGCCGGGCGCAACCCCGGTCTCCAACACGTTTGAAGCGATGTACGCGAATTCGGTGGACTCCGTCTTACACGGCACCGGCCGGGAAACCTTCGAGGCAGTAAAGATGTTGAAGGCGGCCGATCCGGCAAAGTACAAGCCAGCAGCCGGGGCGGATTATCCCCGGGGACGTTTCGGTGAAAGCCTGAAACAACTCTGCCAGCTCATTAAAGCAGACCTGGGCGTGCAAGTGGCATTTGCCGACATCGGCGGCTGGGACCATCACGTCAACGAAGGCAACACGCAGGGCCAGATCGCAAATGTGCTGCGCGACTTCTCTCAGTCTCTCGGCGCCTTCTGGACTGACCTCGGAGATATGGCCGAAGACACGGTGGTTGTCACCATGTCTGAATTCGGCCGCACTGCGCGTGAAAACGGCAACCGCGGCACCGACCACGGCCACGCCAACGTGATGTTCGTGATGGGCGGTCCGGTAAAAGGCGGGAAGGTGTACGGGCGCTGGCCTGGCCTCGATCAGTCACAACTTTATGAAGGCCGCGACCTGGCGGTGACTACTGATTTCCGCCGTGTGCTCGGCGAAGCGGTTGACCGGCATCTGGGAAACCAGGCCCTGAATCAGGTGTTCCCGGGGTTCGACAATCAGCCAGAAAAATTCGTTCGCTATCTCGGATAGATGTCGGCGCGCGCGTCTCGCTCGTGCAGGTCCCTGACACGGACGCACGAGCGGGACGCTCGCGCCTACATTTCAATCATCACGTCGCCGCCCTCCACTTTCAGCGGATAGACTGCAACTCTCGCTCCCGGATTGTGACCCGCCTGACCCGTCTTTGGGTCCCACTGCCAGCCGTGCCACGGACAGACTACCTTGCCTCCCTCAATTACGCCTTGTCCCAACGGACCGCCCTGATGCAGGCAGACGTTGTCCATGGCGGAGATGGTGCCGTTAACGTTGGCGATGCAAATGACTTTGTCCCCCAGCGTAAATTCCTTGGCTTCGCCTTCAGGAGGAAGTTCAGATTGAGCGGCGAGTCGTATGAAGTTAGACATGGGACCTTTCAGAAAGAATGCAGCGAATTGCCGCAACCGCGCTCGGCCAGGACAGCCGGGGGCGGCTGTCCCCACGCGGCCTTTGCTGACGACCGACGACTGACGACTATTTGGGCTGCAGGGTCTGCGCGATCATTACCTGGCGTTTGAAATTTTCCACCATGTTCGGGTCGAGCCGGACTTCGGTGGGACGCTTGGCCAACGACATCTGATCGATCTTGTCCTGCAGCTTGAGCAATGCATAGAAGAGATTCTCGGGGCGCGGTGGACAGCCGATGACATAAACATCCGTAGGGACGATCTTGTCCACGCCCTGCAGCACCGCATAGGTATTAAACGGACCACCCACCGACGAGCATGCTCCCATCGAGATCACCCACTTGGGGTCGGGCATCTGGTCGTAGATACGCTTCACGACCGGGGCCATCTTCAAGGTCACGGTGCCCGCTACGATCATCAGGTCGCTCTGCCGCGGGCTGGGACGAAAGACTTCAGAGCCGAAGCGGGCGATATCGAAACGCGCCGTGGAAGAGGCGATCATTTCGATGGCACAACAGGCCAAGCCAAACGTCATCGGCCAGACCGCCGACTTGCGCGCCCAGTTGAACACGTAGTCCACGGTGGTAATCATGAAATTCTTTTCGAACTTGTTCTGCAGCCAGCCCATGAAGTGTCCTCGATCTCTGCCGCGCAGAGAGCATCCCGATACAATATATGCGTCCCCGCCTCTGACTTCAACGGCAAGGTAAATGCGGGCGCGAGCGTCCTTGCTCGTGCGGCAGCACGGTTCGTCTGTTGCCCGCCTAAGCCGTATCAGCTACAAATGGAAGTGCCCGGAATCCCGGGCGAACCATGGCTGACGCCGCCACAACCGCTCCCCCGGCAGACACGAACCAACCCGGCTTCCTCATCCGCTGGTGGCGCCAGGCTCGCACCTCTTTTTTATGGATGGTGCTGGTCGCATTCGCGCTGCGTTTCGGCTGGATCATTGTCGCCCACACCTACAAGTTCAAGACCTTCGATGACAACTTCAGCTTTGGCTGGGAAATGGGACGCATCGGGCGCTCCCTCGCGCAAGGCCAAGGCTTCAGCAATCCGTTCAGTGCCACCACGGGGCCGACGGCATGGGAACCGCCGCTCTATCCTTTTCTCATTGCTGCAGTGTTCAAGCTGTTCGGGATTTATACTCACGCCTCGGCAGTGGTGCTGCTTGCCATCAACAGTGCGTTTTCCGCCCTGACTTGCATCCCCATTTTTCTGATTACCCGGCGATGTTTCAGCGACAAGCTGGCGGTGTGGGCAGCCTGGCTGTGGGCCGTGTTGCCGCCCGTTATGTACTGGTGCACACGCTGGGTGTGGGAGACCAGTCTGGCGGCGTTGCTGCTTGCGCTGATTTTCTGGCTGACCCTCGACCTTGAAGAGAGAGACGGGTTCATTCCGTGGATTCAGTTCGGCCTGCTTTGGGGGATCGCGGCGCTGGCGAACACTTCCCTTCTGGCATTCCTTCCTGCTTCCGGGCTGTGGGCCTGGTGCCGGCGGTGGAAGCGCGGCAAGCCTTCACTGGCCGGCGTCGCGCTGTCGGCGCTGGTGTTCGCCGCCTGCATCGCCCCCTGGATTGCCCGCAATTACCGGACTCTGGGAATCATTTCTCTGCGCTCGAACTTCGGTGCCGAACTGCGCATCGGAAATGGCCCTGGGGCGGACGGAACCTGGAGGGAATATCTGCATCCCACGCAAAATGTTTACCAGATGCGACTCTACCGGGCGATGGGCGAGGTTGCGTACGTTGCGGAGCGCGAACGTCAGGCAGTCGATTTCATTCGGGAGGACTATCCGCGGTTCGTGGTCCTTTGTCTGAAGCGCTTCATCTATTACTGGGGTGGAGTTCCGCGCCTGGCGGAGATTCCGGCGCTGGCACCCGTCAAGAACTCTGTCTTCCTGGCTTCGTCGGTGCTTGCCTTCTGGGGCCTGGGACGCGCCTTGCGCAAGCGGAGGCACGGAGCGTGGCTGTTCCTCTGGCTGATTCTGTCCTATCCGGCTGTGTATTATGCCGTCTTCCCACATCCGCGCTATCGCCATCCCATCGAGCCGGAACTGGGGATTCTGATGGTGTACGTGATTTCTGAAGCCCAGAAAAAGCGGGCACCACAGGAGCGAGGATCAGCCAGTGCCTGACCAAAACCCCACCAACGGACTAGCGGCTAGACCTGCGCCGGCTGCGCCACTTCCTGCAACGCCGTGGCGAAAGCCGCAATCGCTTTATCAATTTGCGGCCGCGTAATGATCAGCGGGGGCTGAAAGCGGATGACATTGCCATAGACGCCGCCCACGCCCACCAGCACGCCCTGGCGTAGCAAGCCGTCGCGGATGGCCTCCGCTTCGGAAGTCGCTGGTGTGAGCTTTTCGTCCTTGATCAATTCCACGCCGATCATCAATCCCAGCCCTCGAACTTCGCCGATGAGCGGATTGTCCCGTTGCAATTCACGCAGTCTGGTCATGGCGTAGTCGCCGGTCTCAGTGGCGCGCGCCGCGAGATTCTCCTTCTCCATGAATTCGATGTTGGCCAGTGCGGCGGCGCAAGACACCGGGTTGCCGCCAAATGTGGAAAGATGATCGCCGGGCTTGTACGCGGCAGCAATTTCAGGCCGCGTCGTAAATGCACTCAGCGGGAAGCCATCCGCAATGCCTTTCGCGGTCACCAGAATGTCGGGTTCGACGCCGTAGTGTTCGATGGCAAACATTTTGCCGGTACGGGCAAAGCCGGACTGGACTTCATCGGCAATAAACAGGATGCTGTGCCGGTCGAGAACTTTCTTCACCTCTTTGAAATAATTGGGCGGCGGGACAATGATTCCGCCTTCGCCCATGACCGGCTCTGCGATGAATGCCGCCACGTCGTCCGCGGTCGTAAACCGGATGACGTCCTCAATCGCCCTGGCGCACTGTCTTCCACATTCCTCTGGATCGTTCGGCCACTGCGAACGATAGGCATAGGGAGCGGGCGCGAAGGTCACGCCGGCTGCATAAGGTCCACCGCGCTTTTTGCGTCCCATGTTGCCGGTCACGCTAAGCGCGCCCCAGCTGCGCCCGTGAAAGCTGGCGTGCAGCGCGATGAATTCGTGCTTGCCGGTGTAGAGACGGGCCAGCTTCATGGCGCCTTCGATGGCTTCGGCCCCGCTGTTGCCAAAGAATGTCTTGGTCAGGCCGCTGGGCGCGATGTGCGCCAGCTTCTCGGCGAGATCCGCTACCGGCTGCACATGATAGATGTAGGACGAACAGTGGACCAGCTTTTCCATTTGCGCCTTGGCGGCGGCGATCACACTGGGATTGCAGTGCCCGGCGTTGACCACGGAAATGCCGGCAAAGCAATCGAGATATTCGCGGCCGTTGATATCGGTCACGATAACGCCGCTCGCCCTATCAATCACGATGGGCACGACTGACTTCATGAAACCAGTCATCACGTAGTCTTTGTATTTCTGGATGGTATCTGACATGCATTCCTCTTGGTGGTTCCTGCGTAGGCTCCGGACGCCCTCGTCCGGGCGGGCGCGCAAAGCTCGCCATGCATTTTGGCCCGAATCAAAAGCTCTGCCGAGCTGCGCTCGGCCAGGCGGGCGGGGGCGCCCGCCCCTACGTGGGCCGTGGCAAATCTAGAATTTTCGTGAATGGTCTTTGGCCCAGCGCTCCACCACGATTTTCTTTTCCGTATAGAACTCGATGGCATCGCGTCCCTGGGCGTGCATGATGCCGAAGAAGCTGTCTTTCCAGCCGCTGAAGGGAAAATACGCCATGGGCGCGGCTACACCAATGTTAATGCCAATATTCCCTGCGGGCGCCTCGTAGCGGAAGCGGCGCGCCGCCGCTCCACTCGAAGTAAAGAGCGATGCCTGGTTGCCGTAGGGACTGCGCTCGAGGAAGGCCAGTGCCTCGTCCATATCATTGGCGTGGACCAGGCTCAGCACCGGACCGAAGATTTCCGTCTCCGTCAGCTCGCTGGTGGCAGGAACCGCGTCGAGAACCGTTGGCTTCACGAAATTCCCCGCTTCGCCTCTCGGAATGCGTGAATTGCGTCCGTCCAGCACGACCTTCGCCCCCTGTTTCTCGCCGGTCGTGATCAGGCTCTCGACCCGTGACTTGCTTTGGGGCGTAATCACCGGCCCCATCTGCACCCCTTCGTCGAGACCGTTGCCTACGCGCAAGGACGCAGCCGCCTCGGTGATCGAATCGCGAAATGTCTTCTGTGCTTCCCCGATCGTCACCGCCACAGAGACCGCCAGGCAACGCTGCCCCGCACAACCAAAGGCGCTGTCGCCGATGATCTGCGTGGTCATCTTCATGTCGGCGTCGGGTAATACGATGACGTGGTTCTTGGCGCCGCCCTGACACTGCGCTCGCTTCCCGTTTTCACCGGCCCGCGCATAGACGTAACGTGCCACCGGAGTGGAGCCGACAAAACTGATGGCCCGGACCTTGGGATGATCGAGCAGCGCATTGACGGCGTTCTTGCCGCCATTCACCAGGTTAATTACGCCCTTGGGCAACCCGATGTTTTCCATCATCTCGAAGGCCCGCTTCATGGTCAGCGGTACGCGCTCCGAAGGTTTCAGGACGAAAGTATTCCCAGTCGCGATGGCGTAGGGCAGAAACCAGAACGGAATCATTCCCGGAAAGTTAAAGGGAACGATGGCCGCGACCACGCCCAGCGGCTGCCGGATCATTATTTCGTCGATGCCCCGGGCCACGTCTTCCAGGTTGTAGCCCTGCATCATGGTGGGAGTGCCGCAAGCAACTTCCACATTTTCGATAGCGCGGCGCAACTCAGCCTTGGCCTCGGTAAAAGTCTTGCCATTCTCCGTGGTCAGGACGCGGGCCAGGTCCTCGATCTGCTCTTCGAGAATGTGCTTCAGCCTGAATAACGGCTGGATTCGGTCTTCGGCAGGAGTGCGCCGCCACTCCGGGAAGGCGGAGGCCGCAGCATCGATCGCAGCCGCGACTTCAGCAGCGCTGGAGAGCGGAGTCTGGGCGATGACCTCACCCGTGGCGGGGTTGGTGACATCAAGCCATTCGGTAGCATGGGAATCGACCCACTGGCCGTTAACGTAGTTCGGAACTTTAGTTAAAGTCGCAGTAGCAACAGTCATAAAATTCTCTCAAGATCATTGTAGCGCCGGCCCTTCGACTGCGCTCAGGGCAGGCT
>JBARIF010000053.1:0-38844 GCA_049799615.1 Terriglobales bacterium | reverse complement strand
CCTACTGGCTCGACCATTACGGATTCAAAGTCACCATCATCGAAGCGGCGCCGCTTTTGCGCACGGGCGGCTACCTCATCGACTTCTGGGGTGCAGGCTTCGACATCGCAGACCGGATGGGCCTGTTGCCGGAGATCAGCAGCAAAGGATACAAGGTCAGGGAAGTAAGAGTTGTGAATCAGAGTGGGAAACGGATCGCCGGGTTTTCAGTGGACGCATTTTCGCGGGTGACGCAGGGCCGGTTTGTCACTCTGCCACGAACCGACCTGGCGTCCGCAATATTCGGCAAGATTGAAGGCCGGGTCGAAACCATATTTGGCGATAGGGTGAACCGCATTGAGCAGACAGAGAGTGGCGTTCAGGTCGGGTTTGAAAGCGGAGGCGCTCGGGAGTTCGATCTCGTCGTGGGAACCGACGGGCTCCATTCCCGGGTGCGCGAACTCGTTTTTGGCGAAGAAAATCGATTCGAGAAATATTTGGGTTACAAAGTCGCTGTCTTCGAAGCGAAGGGCTACAGGCCAAGAGACGAACTGGTCAATGTGATGTACACCGAAGTGGAGCAGCAGGTGGCGCGCTTCACCATGTACGGCGACCGCACCATGTTCGTGTTTATTTTCAAGGATGACGATCCGGGAGGGACCGATAACGTTCCAGCCCAAAAGGCCCTCTTGCGAAAACGCTTCGGAAGCAGCGGGTGGGAATGTCCACAGATTCTGGAGGCGCTCGATACGACCGACGATTTCTATTTCGACCGGGTGAGCCAAATACGAATGGATCCGCAGCAGGGACTGTGGACGCGGGGACGGGTGACGCTGGCCGGCGATGCGGCCTCCTGCGTCTCGCTGCTGGCGGGACAGGGCACGGCACTGGCCATGGTGGCGGCCTATATTCTTGCCGGCGAACTGCATCGTGCCAGCGGTGACTACACCGAAGCTTTGCGACGGTATCAGGAGCTGTTCGCTCCCTTCGTTTTCAGGAAGCAGAAGGCGGCATTGCGTTTCGCGGGCGCGTTCGCACCGAAATCGAAGTTTTCGATGTTCCTGCGCAATCAGACCTTCAAGCTCATGGCCATTCCCTGGATTGCAGATATGGCTGTCGGCCGCGATTTCGCCGACCACATCGCCCTCCCCAATTACTGATAGGACGTCATGCCGCCGTGCTGGACTCAGGAGCTGCCGCGGCTATCGTAGGTTCCGACTGGACCCGGCCATCGGCAACGGCACAGAACCGACGTAACTTTGACACTGTTCTGATGGAAGTTAGCATGGGAGCATGGGCATCGACCCTGACCTGGAAGCGCGCCTTATCGGCAATGCGGACGCAATCGAGCCGTTGCAAGGCTGTTTCCCTGGAGTTGAAATCCGGAGGCCGTGATGAACTTACCTACCCGTAGCCGCGACATTCTGCGGACGTCCATTCTGATTTTTGCATCCCTGACGATCTCGGGACTGGCCTGGGGACAGCACAGGACGGAATCAACCGGGCAGGGTGAGCATGCGGGTAATTCAGGCCGCCCGGGTGGCCAGGAGCGCGGGAGCGCTCCCGGTCGTGCATCGGGCCAAAGTCACGAAAACACTCGCAGCCAAAGGGGCACTCAGCCGGGACGGACCGCAAGTGCTCCGCAGGATCGCTCCGGGAACACCGGCGGTCGCGGCGGCAATGCCTCTGAGAACCGCGGTGGCAACACGCGCGGCAACCGGGGCGGGAACATGTCCAGCGATCGCAGCGGCAACACGCCCGCCAACCGAAGTGGAAACGCCAGCGGCAATCGCGATAGAAATCCCTCCGGCAACCGGGGCGGATATTACGCAGGCAATAGTGCAGGCATGAACGACCGCCGAGCTCCGGGGCGCACGGTAACTCTAAAGGGCGGTGGGTCGGCGAGCTTCCGGCCAACCGGACAGGTCCGCGTCATCCACCGGGACGGAATGCGGATTCAACACAATCTGCGCGGCGGCCGCATCATCGTGACCGAACGCCGCGGGGTGCGCATCGTGACCCGGGGCGGAGGCAGCGGCTACGTGCAGAGGACCTACGTCACCCATGGCGGGCGTGCCTTTTATTCGCGTACTTACTATGTCCACGGAGTCTACCGGGTTGGAGTCTATCGCGGCTATTACTACCGCCGTCATCACTACTATGGATACTATCCCGCGTACTGGTACCACCCGGTCTTTTACGGATGGGCCTATCGTCCATGGGGCCCGCCGGTGTACTGGGGAGTGGGTATTGGCGGCTGGGGTTGGGGGCCCTGGTACGGCTACTACGGCGGATATTTCGCGCCTTATTCGGTGTATCCGTCGGCCGCGTTCTGGCTTACGGATTACGTGATTGCCGCAAACCTGCAAGCCGCTTATGCGGCCCGGGCTGAGGCCAATGCCGACGCGGCGGAATACGATCAGGGACAGACCAACTACGACAACAGCGGTGGCCAGGCCGCGAACAACGGCCCGGTAACGCTGACGCCGGAAGTGAAGCAGGCGATCGCAGAAGAGGTGAAGGCGCAACTGGAGGCCCAGCAACAACAGGCGCAGGGCGGCTCCCCCGATGGACAGACGCAGGCTGCGCAACCTACAAACGATGAAGCACCGCCGGCCCTCGATCCCGCGCGGCGCACCTTTGTCGTGGCCAGCGATATTACTGTCGTCTCCAACGGCCAGGAATGTGATCTCACTGCTGGCGACGTCATCACCCGGCTCACCGACACTCCCGATGCCGACCAGAAAGTCACCGCCAGCGTCCAGGCCAGCAAGAAGGGCGACTGCGCTGCGGGCCAGCCGGTGGCCGTTTCCGTGGAAGACTTGCAGGACATGCGCAACCACTTCCAGGAACAGCTGGACCGCGGCATGAAGGACCTGGCGGAAAAACAGGGCAAGGGCGGCTTGCCCAAGGCTCCGGACACGGGCACGACAGCTTCCGATGTGCCGCCTCCGCCGCCGGATACGGACGCAGCCAAGGACCTGACCGATCAGGAAAAGGCCGCCGACCAGGTCGAGACCCAGGTTGAACAGGAGAGTGCGGCAGCGCCCGACCGGCAGCAGTAGCACGACTCACGGGCGAATGCGGCGAGGGCAAAAGCACCGGGACGGTTTGTCGGCATCCCATGCGAGGTGCCTGGGGTGCTCCGTCTTGAGAGGCAGTGGTGCGCCGTTAACTTTTGCATGGATGAAGAGTGGGACAACTACCCATCCAGCTACGATCGCGTGCGCCGAGATTGGCTGGCCGTGTTGAATTCCAGCAGTGGGAAAATCGCTCTTAGACTTCATCGGCCGGGGAGTGGCTGTAATCGCCTGGCCCCAATCTACGGGCAACGTCAAGACCAAATTCAAACCCAAAAAAAATCAAAGGCGTCGGACAAGAGTGTCCGACCCACACTCCCCCCAGCCCTTCTAGCCGCCGCTGAACCTCCGTAACCTTCGCCCGCGAAAAGCGCTGCGCTACCTTGTCCTGTCGGGTGTAGCGGATGATTCTTAAACGTAACCCCAAACCAGACAGGCGTCGCCGGCAACGCCAGTTGCTGAACACCTCGGTGCAGGTATGCACCGGATCTGGCCGCATCGATGCTCTCGGCATCAACCTCAGCGATGTCGGGATGGGCCTGTTCACCCTTGCGAATCTGCCCCTGGGATCTCAAATTCAGGTCGAATTTCTTCCGCCCGGATGCAAGGAGCGGGTCCGCATGAGCGGAACGGTCCGCTACCGCGCTCTGTATCTGTACGGAATCGAGTTCCAGGTGGACGCAGATCCGGGGCCGCGAATCACCGAGAATGCGGGCGGCCAAATCGCTGCCAAAGGACATCCTGTTCACACTTGACGGCGCGGCTTACAATGTCCTCGTAAGCCTCTCCACGGCGGGAAAGGCTGCGTCACCTTCGCCTACCTGAATTACGCGTTCCAGAGAAGAACCGCGGGTAATCCTCAATTGTGCGGTTTGGGGAGGAGAAGAAGGACATGACTGAGCAAGAGTTTACCAGGAGATGGTGGGATGGCAGATTCCCCAGCGCCAACCCTCCTACCGATGCCAGCCCAATTACTTTCACTGACGCGCTGGACCTGCTCGTCCATTTTCGCAAAGCCTCAGACGCGAAATGGGGGATGAAGGTGAAGGAAATGCACTTTCTTGAGAGTTGGTGGCAACGCAGATCCTCCACTGCCGACCCTCTCAAGTGGGACAGCTTCATGACTCTGGCAGATGCTGAGGATCTCCTGATCCAATATCGCAAGTCCGCCAGTGTTACCTGGCCCACCGAATTGCGGCCGGCGAGCTGACCGGACACATCAAGCTCCCCGGGGCCATCGACGTGCGTTTGCGGTTTACAGTCTTATATTCGTCGATCCCTCCCGCCAAATCCGGTAGCAGGATTAGACGGTTTCGAGGGCACCTCAGTTTATAAAGTCACATCCTGGTCCACGAAGGTAGCGGCAGGAAAGAAGTGACGTGCCGGTATCAAACCGAGCTTCGCCAGGGGAGCAATATGAGTACGGTTTGTGCAGGTTGCGGCGCATCACTGCCGAGCCCGAGAAGACTCTCTGCGCCGGTTGTGGCTTCCCTCTGTTGTCCGGAGCAAATTTCTGCGACAGGTGCAGAGCACGGCAGCCGGCCGTGCCTGGTCCTGCTTCCTCGACCGTTTCGAACGAGCGCGGCTCAGCCATGCAAGTCGCGCCCACTTCGAATTCAGCCGCCGCCACCCCCGCGCCACAGCAGCCGGGCAGCAAGTTCCTGAAGTTCTTTATGATCGCGGTGGCGCTCTTTGTGCTGCTCTTGATACTCGTGATGGGATTCGGGTACATAGCGGGTTTGCCCCTCCCTCATATGGGAGCTGAAGGCTCGAACCTACTGTTTTCGGACTCTCTACCGGGCAGAACGAATCGAGACTATTTATCCAAGCTGACCCTTCAACGGTCAGAGTCGCTCGAGTGTTACGCGATCAAACTCACCGGCAAAGTACTTTTGTAAGGCATCCTTGAAGATCTGATTGTCGGATGCGACGCTGGCAAACAGAGTCATCGAAGACCGAAACTTCAGGTCATCCGGGTATCCGAAAATCTGGTTGGTCGAACGCCCCTGCACAAGCATGACAAGCCGCGTGCACTCCCGGAGTCGCGGCCCGAGAACGGGGTGCCTCAAGTATGCCTCCGCTTCCTCCCTAGAGGAGATCGCGAACCTGACAGCCATCTGACTTTGCCCTAACCCTCGCAGCTGAGGAAAAATGAACCACATCCAGTGGCTTCGTTTCTCGCCCTCTCGCAATTCCGCGCACACCTGCTCGAAGACTGGGTTCTGAGCGCTCTCAAAGCGTTGCAGATCGTGAGGATCATTCATAGTCGCCATCTGGCTCTTATCCATTTCGAGGCACACTCGACGCAGTGAGTTTTTCAGGAAAAGCTGCGAGAATGCCCCGATGGCGGATCTAGCCCTAAGCATAGTTGTTCCGGTACACAACGACGCCCGCAATCTCGCCATCTGTCTGGCCGCGCTGCGCCGGGCCGACGTTAAGTCATGGGAAATGATAGTAGTAGATGACGCTTCAACGGAGGACATTTTCTCGATCTCGAATCAGGCAGGAGCGAGCTACCTGCGACTACCCATGCGAGGAGGGCCGGGAGCCGCGCGCAATGCCGGCTGGCGGATCGCCGAAGGCAACATCGTCCTGTTTGTTGACTCCGATGTGGTCGTCCCTCCGGATGCACCGCGCCGGCTCCTCGATCGCCTCGGGCAGAGGGCCGACCTGGTGGGCGTCTTTGGTTCCTACGACGATTCACCCGCCGTCCGGTCGTTCTACTCGCAATTCCGAAACCTGCTGCATCACTATGTTCACCAAACCTCCAGTCCGGAGGCTCGGACATTTTGGGCCGGCTTTGGTGCAATACGCAGAAGAGCACTGGAGAACTCGGGTGGTTTCGACGAACAAATTGAAGGCATGGAGGATGTTGAGTTGGGAATGCGGCTGGCCAGCGGCGGAGCGAAGTTTTGTCTCGATAAGTCGCTGCAGGTCAAACACCTGAAGAAGTGGACGCTGGCGAACACGGTGAGAACGGACGTCTTCATGCGGGCAGTACCCTGGGCCAGACTGCTGCTGGCTGCGGAGAATATCCCACCCGATCTCAACCTGACTTATGCTTCGCGATTGAGTGCGGTGCTGGTTGCGGCGTTAACGATGACCATGGGTCTGCTTGCCCTTGCCGCCATCCATTTCCGAGGTTGGCGCGCGGGCCCGCTGCTGTGGACCGCGGCCTTTCTCGCCCTGTCTTTGCTCGCGCTCAACCGGCAGTTTTATGTTTTCCTGCTGCGCAAACGAGGTCTTGCGTTTGCCTGCGCGGCAGTGGTGGCGCACTGGTTTTTCTATCTCTATAGTGGCGTAACGTTCCTGATTATGTGGATTGCGTTCCACACGTCACGACTCCTGGGAAAGCACTGACCGGAAGTGTTCATGCGGCCAATTCCCGCTTAACCAGTCCACCCAGCTCCCAGATGGGAATCGCATCCGCGGTTCCGGGCTGCTGTCGCCCGGGCTGGAGTTCGATGCAGAAGCCGTTTGGACGATGATTCCCACCGCGTCCGGTGGTCAGTTCGGCATGGAGGGTTCCGAACTCCTCGGACTGAATGGTGCTGGCCGGACGGGCTTCTGGCCAGGTCCCGATAATATCGGGCAGGTATTGTGAGCGAGCACCCGGAAAATGGCTATCGGCGAACAAAAGCTCCTGGATCAGAGGTTGGCCGGAATCCAGACGGAAGCTGCGAAGGCAACGGACCAGGAGATCCCGGTAGCGGGCCTGCTCATCGCTCCCTGGCCGGAGCAATCCGGCCTGCTCTCTTCCCTGCAAATTGAAGCGCAGGTAGGCATTGGCATCGGCGAGCACAGCAAATCCCGGAGTCCGGTCCCAGTCGAGTCCATCGACGATGGAGCGATTGACCACGGCATCGCGCACCCCCACTGGCACTGACCGCGCAATGGCATTTTGCACGCCTGCGGGAACATGTTCGCGCAACCACGGCACCAGGCTGTTCCGGCGCGGGGTCGCGGTGTCCCCGTTCCGCCGGGTGAAGCGCCGATTGACGACGTCCACAATTCGCGGGGCAAAATGCTCCTGCGAGGTATTCGATCCCATTCCGTGCAGTGCGAACAGGTAGACTGCGGCCCGCTCCGCAAAGTTCTTCAACAGTCGTCCGACGCCTTCGTCGACCGCCCGGTAAACGTCAAGCAACGCAGCGGGCGGAACTTCCGGGTTTCCGGGCCACAGGATGTGACCTCCACGGTGGCACTCACCAAAAACGATGAGGAAGAAATCCCAGGGTTGGGCGGAGAGCCACTCGCCCAGGTCCGCTTTGAGTTGTGCGCCTTTGACGAGATTGCGCCGGATCTTTTCCAACTCATGGCGCGAATGCCGAACCGGAATTTCATGTCCCATGGGATGGCTGCCAAATCGTCTCAGGATTTTGTGGCCAAGTTCCTCGGGATGAGTGGCGAAGGGAGTGAGCTCGTCGTGAGAGCCCCAGGTGATTACTTCAATCCCGTTGGTCAACCGCGGCCGGAAAGTCATGGGGACGTCGATTGCGATCACCCGTGATCCCCGGCGTTCGAGTTCGTACCAGAAGGGCTCACAGTACAACCACTCCTCGGTCACACGCCGGAGCTGCATCTGCGAGCTGTCCCATTGCAGATGGTGATAAATCCCATGGTCGCCCGGTGGTTTCGCAGTGTAGAACGTTGGCCACACCGATCCGGTCAGCGCTCCGGCGGTGGAACGCAGTGGACGGGTGATACCGGTTTCGAGCGCATGCCTGAGATTGGGCAGAGATGAGAGGTTGGCGCGGATGAAGTCAAGGTCTGCGGCATCCACCCCAATCATTGCCACTGGCAGCGATCCTGGTCCCCGAGCCTTACCCATTTGCTCCTCCAGAGGCCACGGTGGCGCCTGACACTCCGGATGCCAGCGCCAGCAGCCGGAGATTCGCGCAGGCATCCGAGTAGCCAGGACGAAACTGATGGCCCGTCCGGATGGTCTCCGCGAATGCGCGTAGCGCTTCCGCAATCGTGCTGCGCAACATTCTGTGCCTGGGAAACAGGGCGCGGTAGCCCAGCCAGGCATAGTCCTCAATACGCATGGCCGGCGACAACCGGTTTCGTTTTGTTGTATGAGGCGTCATGTTTGGCTCGTGCAGCAGAATGGAGGCTGTGCTGCCGTGCACCGTAAGGGATTCACGGTTGGGCGCACCATAGGACAGATCGCAACGCGCCGAAATCCCGCCCGGGAACTCCAGTTCCAGCCGGACGCAGTCAGCTTCCCAGCGCCGGCTGGTAAAGCTGGCGGAAATCCCGGAGGGATCGCAATCGGCAATCTGGCAGACCAAGTCGACGGCCTGACTGCCCAGGTCGTGCAGCACACCACCTTCCGCCAGGGACAAACGATGGGTTGTCACTGTCGACCAGCGTCGTACATCCGTTTGAAAGGTAAATTGGATAGCGCGCAAACTGCCGATGGCGCCGTTCTTGGCCGCTTCGATCACTCGCCGGTAAGGGGGCCAGAAACGGCGATTGAAATTGACCATCAGCGCAGCCTCGGCATCGCTCAGATGGGGCAATTCTTCCACCTGAGAAATTAGCGCGAATGGCTTTTCCACAAACGCGGGCAGGCCGTATTTACGAGCTTCCAGCCACCCGCTCAAGTGGAAAGAAGGCGGTGACGCGATCAGCACTGCATCCAGTTCCTCCTGTCGCAGCATTTGCAGATGATTCTCGTAGACGCGAGCCAGCGGCTTCCACCTGGATGCCGCAAGGCGAGATTGTTCCAGGGGATCGGCCACGGCCGCGACGGTCACATCTTTCATACACGCCAGTGCCGGCGCATAGTATTCACGGGCCAGGCGGCCATATCCCATGATGCCGAAGTTCAGCGTTTGACGGGTAGCCGGGCTTTGGGGTTTCCGTTTCATGGTTGCGCAACGCACACGGGCAAGCCCTCGCTGTCAGGCCGAACCACACAACTGCGCAATGACGTCGAACCCAATAGCGCGGGGTCGAGCACTTCGATTGCACCCTTCCAGGCCCAGGCGCTCGGTCCCTCGAATCCCACAATTGTGCCCGATTCGCTCTTCATCGTTCTTGCCATCTCACGCAAGCGTACAACGTCGGCGGTGCGCCAACCGCTGCCCCGGGTCGCGTGCGCACAAATAATGCCCGACACCGCGAGAAGCCCAACCCCTGCAGCCGTTAGGAGCGGGCCGCGTTTCCTTTGCAGCACTACGGCGAGCAGCGCACCGGAAAGAACGAAAAGCGGCGGGTAGATCAGCTCCAGGTAGCGATCCCCAACAGGCATGGCCACGTAGGTCTTCAAACTTGTGGTACCGAAATTCAGGTAGAACAAAGGCAGGACAATCCAGAGCAGGAAAAGGGCGGTTCGACGAATGTTCAGCATAAAACTGGCCAGGGCGGCCAAAGCCAGCGCTGCCAGCGAATGTAATCCGAAACCCAGGCTGGGTATCAGCATCAAGTGGGGGAGCGCCCGAAAGAAGCGCCAAGCGGGGTGCTCACGAAAGGCCATTGCGGTCGGGCGCTGGTTATGCGCGGCCATGGCGTGCAGCCGGAACAGGGGATCTCCGGCCGCGAACCAGTAATAGAGGTGTTCGCCCAGCACAACTGCAAGACTACCCAGCGCAATCGCGAAAAGCAGACGCCAGCGCCGCTGCCAGGCTGCCTCCATAAATACCGCCAGCGCAACGAAGAACGCGAGCTCCCGCGTAAGGTAGGCCACGCCAAGCGTTAATCCCGCCGCGGTTGCGGTGGTAAGCCGTCCGCTTTCACATGCTCTCAGGTACAGGCAGACGGCAGCGAGGATGTAAAGCTCCGCAACCGTTTCCGGGACGAGAATGCTGCCGTAACGAATGGACAACGGAAAGCTCGCCAGGAGCACAGCTGCGATCACTCCGGCCTGGAGACCGAATTGGCGACGTGCAATAAAGAAGAGCAGAACGACAGAAGCTACCGAGGCCAGAAGCGGAACCAGGACGGTGGTTGCTTCCGAAATTCCGAGCGTAGCGTAGGAAGCGGCCACCGGCAGCAGCAAACCAAAACGAAGGGCCAAATGATTGCCTTCAAGGGAATACCGTCCGCTGGCAAGCCCACGCGCATAGTGCGCGTAGATCACGTCATCGGAGGCGATGAGGCCGGTATAACACCAGAGCCGGATCGCCAAGGCTGCGACCGCAAGGATCGCGGCCAGGGTCCAGGCTCGGCGGGCAGAATTCGCACCGGGCTGAGATGGCTGCACGCCAGCACTCGAAGTCACGCAGTAAACCATCTCAATTGCCCTCATCGGGCAGGGGAGTCACCTTCGGCGGCTCAGCATAGGCGGGCCGATATGGGGCGCGCCGGGACTCGGTCTCCTCCTCTTGATATTCGGCCTCGCTGTTCACCTTCCACAAATCGTATCCCGCGCCCATCACGTTTCTCGCCGCGTACATGGCCGTCATCATGGAGTGGTCCTGATTGTTGTAGCGATGCATCCCGTTGCGCCCAACCAGTTGCAGATTGGAAAGATGGGCTTCCACATAGCCCCTTATGGTGGCTACATGCTGCTCCCAGTCACGGTCATAGATGGGATATGCCTTGGGCATTCTGATCACGACGCCATCCGGGATTTCGTCTGCGCGCGCGAGGCGCAAGTGTTCAACCTCGCGCCGAGCCAGATCGATGAGTTGGCTATCCGATGATGACCACAAATCATCGTTTTCAAACACAAAGTATTCCATCCCCAAACTGGTCTGTTGGGAGTTGGGCACCATGGCTGGGGACCAGTTCTTGAAATTCTGGACCCGGCCCACCCGCACCGCCGGATCGTGAACATAGATCCAGTTGTCCGGACAGATGTCTTCGCGATTGACGAGCAGGCCGACCAGGAGGAAATCGCGATAGCGGAGGCTTTCGGCTGCCTTCAGCACTTCCTCCGGAGGGGCGGGACTCAAGGCCCGCACCAGGTCGCGCATTGGAATCGAACTGATGAAGTGCGTGCCTTCAAACCGTTCGATCCCGTTCTTACCTTCCGTGACGACCGAAGTAACGGCGCGCCCATCGTGACAGACTTGCGCGACGCGCCGCCCCTTCAGCACCGGGTGTCCCATGGCCTCCAGACGACCGGCCAAGGTCTCCCACATCTGGCCGGGGCCACGCTCGGGATAGGAAAACTGCTCCACCAGACTACGAATGGGGTCTCCATGCGACCCTCGAAGCGCGGCGCGGACAAGACGCATAAGAGAAAGATTGCGGATACGCTGGGCGGCCCAGTCGGCGCGGATTTCCGTACATGGAATTCCCCACACTTTCTCCGTGTAGGTCCGAAAGAACATTTCGAACAAACGCTTGCCGAAATGGTTCGTGACATATTGCTCGAAGTTCTTGACTTCGCGGTAAGGAAAGAAGTGCCATCGCAAGTAACTGGCAACGACGCGTAACGCTTCCCAGGGCCCGACGCCAAGGAGTGCGTCGACTGCCTTGATGGGATAAAGGAAAAAACGGTTCCGGTAGTAAATGCGGGAAAGCCGGGAGCGCTTTAACAGGCTGGATCCCAGGATCTCTTGCCAGAGTTGTTGTACTTCTGTCGACTTGGTGAAGAAACGATGTCCGCCTATGTCGAAGAGGAACCCTTTGTAGGACACCGTCCGGGCAAGGCCGCCAACGACTTCGTCGGTCTCGAGGACGAGAGGTGTGCAGCCGTGGCGCGTAAGCTCGAATGCCGCACTCAAACCGGCCGGACCACCCCCCAGGATTACAGTCCGCGGGTTATGGTTGGGGTCTGGCATTGGGTCGGGAATGAGTTATCTTCACAATCGCGAGGAGGTAAAGAACAGAACCAGGCTGGATTATAGGGGCTCTGTGTCGAGCGTGAGAAGGAGCTTTTTGAATAGTTGAAACTCCTTGCACATTAGTGACGAAAAACTGCGAGATCACACTTTCATTCCGATTTCCCTCGCGACAACCAGCAGTTGTTCGACCAAGCACAAACCGAATTCATGCCTCCATCACTACGGCAAGTGAGACTGGCCCTACGTACGATCAGCCGGGCTGAGGCCGGGCTCCACGAGAGACTCACGACAAACATCTTGGCCGAGGCGAGAGAGCAACGGAGGAAGTGCTTCGATGTCGACAAGCGAGGTGCGGAAGTTCACGACGCAGGCCCGCAGCGCAAATCTTCCATTGACGACGGCATTGGACAGGAATGCTTCGCCACTTTTCTCAACACGCGTCAGCAACGCCTGATTGATTTCATCAATACGCTTCTCGACGGCGGGCGAACCAATCTGTGGCTTCAGTTCAGGCGGCACATATCGAAACGTCGTGATGCTCAACTGCTGCGTGAAGGTTTCGAACTCAGGGTGCCCCCGGAGGAGCGCGTCGAGATGCCGCGACAGCCGCATGTCATCGGCGATCATGCCGATCGCACCGCTGCGGCCGACCTGCCGAAGCGCCAGCCACACCTTGAGCGCGCGGAAACCCCGCGAATTCTGCGGGCCCTGATCGAAGTAATTAATGGCGGTCTCATCGAAGTGATAGTAAGCAGGATGATAAGAAAACGCTCGCAGCAGATCATCGGGTTGCCGCACCAGCACGCACCCAGCTTCAAGGGGCGCGTAGAGCCATTTGTGGGGATCGACCGCCACCGAATCTGCTTCATTCAGCGCTCGCAGACTCTCCGGCGCGCCAGGCACCTGGGCCGCTAACGCCCCGTATGCTCCGTCTACATGAAACCAGAGCTTGCGCGCGCGGCAAATCGCCGCGATTTCCGGCAGCGGATCCACCGCCCCCGTGCTGACCGAACCGGCGGTTCCGACAACCAGAAAAGGAAGATCGCCCTGGGCGAGATCCCGATCGATCTGAGCTTCGAGGGCAGCAGGGTTCATCCGCTGCCCGGCATCGACCGGAATCCAGCGAATGGCATCGGAGCCAAATCCGAACAGGTCGGCCGCTTTCTGAAGCCATGTGTGGGTCTCGGTCGAAGCGTATGCCAGCAGCCGGGGTTGGCCGGCAAGACCTTTCGTCCGCACGTCCCACGTGGCCTTCGCCGCACGGGCGGCGAGAAAGCACACAAAGTTTGCCATATTGCCGCCGCTGACCAGAAGACCGCCGCAGCCGGCGGGATATCCGATGAGCTCAGCAATCCACCGAACGGTCTGCGCTTCTATTTCGGTGGCGAGTGGAGAGAGCCGGAATGCACCCACATTCTGGTTGATCATCGACGCTAAAAAATCGCCCAGCGCTCCGAGGGGGGCCGGACTCGACGTGATGTAACCAAAGAACCGGGGATGGCCGTTGAACAGCGAATGCTCGAACAGCAGCGTAGACGCTTCTTGGAGCACTTGGGCCGCTCCCTCGCCGGCTTCGGGCAGCCCGCGCTCGCTCATGAGGGCGCGCCTGACTTCTGCAACCGACTCGCCTCGAGTCACCAGTCCGTGCGGCATCGCCGCCAGCCAGTCGGCCAGCGAATCGACGAGTTGATGGCCGAGCGCACGAAAGTCCTCGGGGGCCATCTCGATCGGCGCCGTCCGGTTTTTCAATGTTTCGAGCTTGGTGCTCATCGCGATGAATACCCCCAAAGATCCGCTTCAAGACGGATGCTGCACACAAATCCTATCAGCGCAGTCCTTCGAAAAGATCGGACTCGCGCGCACGACCGCCATTCACGAGACTGAACGCGCGATAAAACTCCTGCGTTCCCCAGATCGCCTTGTGGTTCTTGTCGGATAGATGTTCGAGGTTCTTGTAGATGCTCATCTGTGTTTTGTGACACGATACGGCTTTCCAGACGGTCGCGCTGAAGTGGCTCGTGTCCAAGACTGTGGTGAGGACCCAGTCTGGCCAGGGTGACGACTTCCGCTCGATACCATCCACTTTGGAGATCAGACCGCGCAGCGCGGATTGATAGGCCTCCCATTTCTGCCGGCTCCACTCTATGTAATACAGCTTCGAAACGCGATGGGGTTGGCCCGACCCATTTTCCCCGGCGGCGGCGACAACCGCGGCGGTCGCGAGCTGCGAGATGGCGATGTGGTCGGGATGGCCATAGGCTCCTTCAGGACCAAACGTAATGACCACGTGTGGCCTGACCCGACAGAGGTGGCCCGCAATTCTTGTCACCGCCTCAGTAACGTTCACCTGATCCAGGTCGCCGTCGTAGTAGTCGAGGAAATTGACCTCGCGTACGCCCAAGACCGCGGCTGCTTCGCGCAACTCGGCCTCGCGCACCCGACCGACAACGTCAGGCGCCGGCTTTTCCCCGCTTTCGCCAAAGCGTCCCCGCTCGCCGCGCGTGGCTGTCACCAGATAGGTCTCGACCCCCTCGCCTGCGTACTTTGCCAGCGTTCCTCCGATGCCGAGAGATTCGTCATCCGGATGGGCCAGGACAGCCATCAATTTCAGTGGCTGAGAAGCTGTCTGCGCCGGAGTCATGGTTGATGGCACGAGTTCAACATCGACGGAGTAAATTTGACGATCTTGACCACGAATGCCTGGCCACGAACCAAAGGCGGAACAGCCAGCCGCGCCTGGGCTTCGTTCTCGGCCTCGATGGTGGCCCAGCCACAATGCACGCCGCTCAGGCAGCCCCAGTCAAAATGATGGAGATACCCAGCCGCGTTGACCAGGTCGACCAAGTCTCTGCAATTTTGTTCCGTGTGTGGCGTTTCGATGAGATAGCGATCCATAAGTCCTCCTGAGAACCCGCTCACCTATCGTCGGGCCGCCCGCGGGTCCAAAAAGGAGCAGCCCTTCACATCCTTGTAACATCACCGGTTAGGCACCGCCAGTCACCGGCCCAGCGCTGTGTGGATGCCCGCCAGGTGGTGCCAGCTGTGCCGTAATGCGTGGTCCTCAATGACAAACTGTGCGGTCACAGGCGCGCCGAAACTCAGCGAAAAGGGTGCCGCACGGTCCAGCTCCTCGTCGGTGAACGCGCGTACCGCGGCTGCCGCCTCACGACTGTTCCGGCGTAAGAGTTCGAGCGCGGCCGCCTTCGTCACCCCGGCGTGGTCCTGGGCATGCTTGGCATTCAACGCGGCGACAACCTTCCATGTGACATCTGTAACCGCCTTGCCGCTGGCGATGGTTCGCGCCAAGTCAATCTCGATCGGGTAAACGCTGGCAACATGGTGCACGATGACACCGACCGGACGACCCGCCCTCCCGCTTTCCGACACCGGTGTGCGCCACTCCTCTTCCAAGAGTCCTTCCGCAAAAGCGGCCAGGCCGGCAGCGCCTTCCTCGATGCGATCAGCCAATGATTCGGCACGACCGCTTGTCCGAGCCGTCTTCCGTTGAGGCTCGAGCTGCTCCAGATCTTTGCTTGTCTGCATCCCTTTTGCAATCGTATTCATTTGGTCCTCCGTCATCCATTCTCTTTGGATTTGTACTCCTACTATCCAGCCCAGCCCAGAACTTCAGGCTTTCACCGCGATCACTTCCAGATACTCCGATGAAACCACGGTGAGTTCATCCCCTCCGCGATTGTGCGCCGACCACAACTGTTCAAGTTCCTCGCGGAGCGTTCGCGCCGCACTTTCATCCAACGATGCGAAGGCGCGATTGGTGGGTCCATAGTACTGCCGAAAGAACTCCACCACTTCAGCTGGCGGGAAGGGGTAGGTGAAGGTGTAGTGGCGCCGGGTCATCTTAAGGTCCGAAACCCCGTGGCCCAGCCTCTTGCGCACCACAGTCTCATCTCCCCACAACACCGGTGCCGGCATGCCAGAGGGAGCGATGAACTTGGCGAAGGTTTTGAACATCTGTCCAACGAACCCTTCGGACGTCCAGTTTCCCATTGCGACGGTGCCTCCGGGACTGCACACTCGCAACAGTTCGCGGGCCACGAGTTCCGGCCGTGGGGCAAACATCGCTCCGACCAGAGTGGTTACTACGTCGAAGCTGGCATCTTCGAAGGGAAGAGCCTCGGCGTCACCTTCAATGAAACGAGCCTTGAGACCTTCCGCGTCGGCACGGGCCTGCGCACGTTGCACCAGGTTCGGCGCGATGTCCACGCCAGTGACGTTCACTCCATCCCGCGCCGCCCAGAGCGCGACCTGGCCCGAACCGCAGGCCACATCGAGCAGCTGACATCCTGCAGGAACGTCGAGTTGTTCGTAGAAAATGCGCGCGCCCTGCTCCATATAGCGCGAGAAGCGGTCGTAGTCCCCGGCCATCCACGTCTCTTTCAGCCGTGCCTTTAAACTGCCGATTTCCGGTGCGATTGTAGTGGTGCTCATGCTTCCTCCAGTTTTTTTATTCACCTGCAATAAGGATACGAATCGCGTCGGTCGTCATGGCCGACACGCCAAAATCCCATTCATCGCCAAGAACCTCCTCGACGTCTATCCGGGTCCCAGTTGGGACGCCTTCCTCTTCGATTGACAACAGAGGATCGGTAAGTTTGGTGTCGATCTTCTTCTTGGGGGTCGGCGCGAAGGTTTCCTCGATCAATTTCACTTGATTCAAAGGCATGTTTGGTTCCTCCATTTGGCCGTTAAGTGACGGCTTCAGTCTTTCCCGTCGCCGTCGACTTTTCCCACTGTGGAGCGAGTCCTTGCACCACTCTTGTCCACGCGCTTTGCTTTTTCGCCCGCAACAACGCCCATTACTTTGGCGGCCAGCACCTTCGACTGGCGGTTCAGCGCTTCGGGGTGATCTTGGCAGCAAAGGACTGCGCCACTATCCTCCCGTTCCGCACTACGAACGTGTCGGTAGCGGCTTCATACGAGTTGTCCGCCGTCTCTGCACTCCACAAGATGTAAGCGTAATCACCCTCGACGCATTGCTGCCGCATCGAAAACGATGCGCCAGGCTTGGCAAACTCCGAAAATAAAGTTTGGAAGAAAGGCCTGATTGCGTTGGGGCCCTTCAGCGGTTTTCCGGGTACGAACAACACGGCATCGGATGAGTAGTCAGCGAGAATGCCATCGAGGTCGTTCTCGCCGAAGCACTTCAGATGTTGATCGAGAACATCGCTTGTCGTCGACATTCGTCATCTCCTTCTGCCTTTGAATTGGCCTGAATCACCTTTCGCATTCGTGAACGCTTCGACGAGGCTTACTATGCGCCGTTATCGCGGTTCGCACTTACCCGCGCGTCCGGCTTTCTTGCTCAGGGCAGAGTTGCCGTATGATGATTTGCTCAGGAGTCCGGAGCGGTTTGCCGGGAGTCCCGGAGGATCTATGGATGTACTCTCCGAGGTGCTGAAGGTGGTGAAGCTCCAGGGGGCCATGTTCTACAACGGAGAATTCTCTTCCCCGTGGAGTTTCTGCTCGCCGCAGTCTGGCGCTGTGGCGCCCTATATAGCGCCAGGTGCGAGGCACGTGATCATATATCACCTGCTGACTGAAGGGCGCGCCTCTGCGCGGTTGGTCGATGGCGCGCGCATCATTCTCGACGCCGGCGACATCGTGATCTTTCCCCATGGCGACGCGCACGTCATCGAAAACGGCCCGCCGACCAAGCCTGTGGACATGGTGAAGGAGTTGGCCCGAATCTTTTCCCAGGGGTTGAAGCTGTCCCGCCTGGGTGGCGGCGGGGAAGTTACGAGATTCGTTTGCGGCTACATGGCATGCGAGCCACGACTCAGTCAAATTTTTCTGGGCGGCCTGCCGCCGGTTTTCAAAGTCAGCATTCGGAATGATGCCTCGGGCAGATGGCTGGAGAACTCAATCCGCTTTTCGGTGAACGAGGCTGATGCTTCCCGGGCTGGCGGAGAAGCAGTCTTGGCCAAGCTGTCGGAGGTTTTGTTTGTGGAAACACTACGCGCCTACATTGCGGACCTCCCAGATGGACAAACCGGTTGGCTGGCGGGCGCGCGCGATCCCGAGGTCGGAAAGGCACTGGCGCTCATGCACCGAAATCCTGCGCAGCCGTGGACTATTGCTTCCCTGGCAAAAGAAGCAGGGCTGTCACGCTCGGTGTTTGCCGAGCGCTTCCGTCATTACCTCAACGAACCTCCCATGGCGTACCTCACGCGCTGGCGACTCCAGTTGGGAGCCCAGATGCTTGCTTCGACCAGTTATTCGGTGGCACAGATCGCATCCGAGGTGGGCTATGAGTCCGAAGCCGCCTTTAACCGCGCGTTCAAACGCGAATTCACTGTTCCTCCCGCGCGTTTCCGCGGTCAATCGAGGTCCACTCAGGCGAAGCTGCCCGGCAAGAGAAATCCAGGTGAGTGAGAGCGGGATACATATTTCCTAAGTTCTCTTGAGGACGAACTAGCCTACTCCGGTTGCAGCATTACCGATCTCTCCGCGCCCTGCCTCGCACACCCAGAGAAGGTAGACCGTCTACGGTTGTCTTGATAAGTTATTACGTGTACATTGTCAACATAATCGGCCCGACCCATCCGGCCGAAGAGGAAACGTATGCCCCGGCAACCCGATCCTGGCCTTGAGGAACGCATTCTGAATGCAGCTCGTCAGCTCTGGAAAAGGGGGTCCGGTAAGGCCCTCACCATGCGGGCCGTGGCCCGGGCTGCGCGTACGAACACCCCAGCGGTCTACCGCCGTTTCCCTCACCGGGATGATATCTTGCGGGCCCTAGTGCAGGAAACGAGGCAAGATTGGCTCCGATTGGTAGAGACCTCCTCGTCGGTCGAAGACGCCTGCGAACGCTACCTCGATTACGGCTTGAGCCATCCCCACGAATACGAACTCTATTATCTTCACGAATACGAACTGCTACGTTCTTCGCCCAAGATGGCCCGCCGAGCTACTCTGAACCAGACAGTTAAGCAGGAAAGACCCGTGGTGCAACTTATGAAAGGCAAGCTGGCCGCACAGCTAGGCGGAAGTCCAGATGACTACACGCATCTGGAAATCGCCCTCTGGGCTCTGCTGCACGGAGCTGTGATGCTGCTGATCATGAGGACGATCCGTCCGCAGCATGAGGCGGACATGCGTTCAATTTGCCGCGCCTCCGTGGCAACGCTGCTACGCGAGGCGTCTCGCAAGTAAGAGCGAAGGCCGTTCCGCTGATGCCATGCAGCCTGTTTACAGCGGTGCCGCCAGCGCCCAGCCCATGGCCGACCACGCAAACTTCTGCCCACGGCCGCGCGCTCCTCCGAGCATCCGGCCCCTGCTTTTGTGCCAGCGATGCACCGTTCTAAAGAATTACGTTGACACTGTTAACATTACAGTGTATACATAATAGAAAAGACCACGTTCAGTCCTATCAGTAAAGGAAACTCAGAAGAATGGCGGATGTTTTTCAGCCGGGCGACATAACTCCCTGCTCCGGCGTTTACCTGGTCGTCCACTCCGTCCAGCACGCTTCGTCACACCATGTGATCGCACTTTACGGCGACACTTTTCCCCGGTGTCAGGAATGCACCGACGAAGTTCGGTTCGAACTAGCGCGATCTGCGGTATACATCAGCGCGCATCCGTTCTTCCTCCGTACTTGAAGCCACGTCTGTGTCCAGAAATGTCATCGGTATCTACAACCAGGTCCTTGACCGAGCGTTCGGCCTGATGGCCCAGCCGATTCACCGATGAGCCATCTTACTTCGCATCGACCGGCAAGAGAGGATCACGACATGAGAGAGAAGCAAAGTCACGCGACGGAAGCGACAGGAACGCGGCCTCAGCATCTGAGGTCATTCCCGTCGGCTTTGACTCTCCGTTCAATGAACGACGGCCCTTGGGTGGTCAGAGAATCTGCTTCGACCTTGTTTATATATCTCTGCGGGCAGCGGCTTGCTTTCCCGAATCGAGGAGTCGATAGTTGACACGTGAAATGGCGCGAACCTCGCGCATTAACTCAGGCAAATGGATTCGAGAGTTGCGGGAAGGGCGCTTCGTTAGATCGAGTGATATCGAACGGGTCAGCCGGTCGATTGCCGAGGTCAAAGGCGACGCAGATTTTTACGTTTCGCACTCAACGCTGGCTGATGTCGAAACTGGCGCTGTTCCGAGCATTCACAAGCTGGTTAGCCTGGCGGTTTGTCTCAAAGTCCCCTTGGAAGAGCTGTTGCTGGTGTTTGGCATTGATGGCGAGGAAGTAAGGCAACGCATCGGTCAAGGTGAGCCCGGCGTGCGAAAGCCTTGGGCCGTCCAGGACCAGGAACCTGGTTTCCGCTTTCAACTCAGCTTTGATGCTGGTTTTAACAGCCACGAGACTCGTCTGCTCACACTGAATCCGCAAGAGTTGGCAGGTTTACCGCCGGCGCAATTCAGGCGCCTCGATCCAAAACGCTACCGATATGCTGCCATTGGCCTGAAAGATGACTCGATGGGAGATTTGATCCCTCCGGGCTCTCTGGTGGAGGTCGACGTCAAGCAGAATACGGTCCAGATATCTGACTGGAAGAGTATGCGGGAACGTCCGGTCTACCTGGTTTGGCATACCGAGGGACATAGTTGCTGCTGGTGTGATTTGCAAGGCAAAGAACTTACACTGCTGCCCTACCCCCTTTCCAGACAATCCGTCAGACGTTTCAAGATGCCGCGAGAAGCTTCCGTGATTGGCCGGGTGATCAATGCCTGGCTTCCTTTCGATCGATTGCACAACGGAGGCTAGACAAGGAAGGAGAGGAATAAAATGCGGTCCCAGGCATTACGCTGTCCTAGCAGGCAGTCTCTCCTCATCAAGAGCGTCCGCACAGGAGCCTGGGCTATGGCGCGCCGCCCACGGCGTTCGCTGAAGCGTTGATATCCTGAGTCCAGATGCTGAAATTTACGACAATGCGGGCCTGAGTTTCCACGGCTTGACCGGATTCCAGGTAAGGCTTGAATCGCCATTGTTTCACTGCTTCCCTTGCTGCCCTGGAAAGAATCGCGGGACCGCTGAGAAGACGGAGTTGCTGAATGATCCCATCCCGCCCGATCAATGCTTCCAGCACGACCGAGCCTTGAATGTTCATCTCCTTGGCCAGAAGGGGGTATTTGGGTTCCACACGGTGGGCAAGGATCTGCGCCGTGCCCGGGGAAAGATGGACTCGCTCGGCGGCGCTGGTCACACCTGCCGGCTTCGACATCGGTTGGGCGGAAGATGTCTGAGTGGAAGCGGATGGCGCTTTGGAACCCAGGTCAACCTCAACTGAATTGCTGCCTGCCGGGACGTTACTGTGCTCGTTCCCAATCACCACCTCGACTCCCAGCGGAGGGAGCACGGTTCGGCTCGTCACCACAGGCGCCGATGCGGAGGCAGGGTTTGGCTCCCTGGCCGCTGCCTTCCTCGACGTGGGCAGCTTCGATTTCGGCTGTGCGGGAAGCGTTGGGTGCATGGTGGTTTCTTTTTCGGACTGGGCCTCCTCTAATGGCTCTGATCCTGATTGCGATGTTGGTGCGGGCGGAAACCAGAAGTTGCGGTCCTTTCTCAGGACCAGAATCAATGCGACGAGCAACAGAGCCAGTGCGGCCAGCATCTGCCGGCGCTGCTTGTGCACGGCATCAACTTTGAACGAATCTTTGATCTCCGGTACCTGCTTCTCATGGGGCAATGACATATTTTGTGTCCTCCTGCAGCCGCTGAGACTTGTAGCTCAGCGCGGCGCGGGCGCTCCTTCCATACCCAGCGAACGTTGTGGGGGGTGTGGCTTCCGAGACGGTGAAGGCACTGGAGGCGGCAAGCGGAAGATTACCCGACCCTCCTGACAGACGGTCAATCCACCAATCGGAAACTCAGTTGTAGGACCGACCCGGGCAGACTGTCCGCACTCTACCGGCGACGCGGAACTCGGCTGCAGCTCTTCAGGTGCAGACGAGGCCTTCACTTGATAGGACGCCGAAGTGTTGGGAAACTTAGTTGCCGCTTTCCAACCCAATCGCCAACCTATAAGGGTGCCGAGCAATACAGCCGCACCAATCACGAGTGTGCCAAGGATCGGTGTCCAAATGTCGTATCCGCTGAACGTGCGTTTCCTCTGTGACAACGTAGAACCCGGTTCCGAGGAGAGGGACTGGCTCGGAGGAACGTGCTCTCCGCTCTCCTGCAGGCGAGACAGAGGCTCGCTGCGTGGCACGGCTGCGGCGGTTACCCAATTCCTTTTTCTACTTTCGACGATTCGATCCGTCAAAGCCTCTAGGATGTCCAGATCACGCTGTTCAAAGGCATTCGGTCGCGAAGAAAGGATCTCGAGAATCCCAAACAACTCGTTGTCTTCCATCAGAGGCAGAACGATGATCGATCTGACTCCGAGTCGCTGGCAGGCTTGAGGATCAACTCGCGGGTCGGTTTGCGCGTCACTACATCGCTGGACCTGGCGGGTCTGGATACAGGAACCCGAGAGCCCATTGCGCGGATCAAGGCATACCCCGATATCAGGGGCGGAAGGGCCGCTGCTGGCGAGGCAGACGATCTTTTCTTCCCGGACCAGAGCGATTGCTGCGCCGCTGGCGCCGGTAGCGATGCAGGCTTGTTCTAATTCCTCATTGAGCCGGGATTCTCCTCCAGGTGGAAGAGGGGCGAACAAATCTGCTAATTCGGTGGCATCAGAACCCGTCTGGAGTTCACTCTCGCGCCGGCCAGCATCGCCTGTGGTTCGTTGGTCGTTGACAAACTTGAGGTCGTTGAGAAATCCCCGATCCCTGGACAAATTCGGCTCCTCCACTATGGTCCTTTTCGTACCCCGTTGCCCGTGAACCGAGGGGGGAGCCTAGGGCACCGGTAGTGTCAGGTTGCAGGTTTCGCACCAAAGGGAAGGACGCCCACGTCATTGACTGCACAATCACTTATGAACACCTCCCGCGAATCTGGGAAATGCCTTCGTGCAAACCCTTGCGCAATATTGCAAAAGGGAGCCCCAATTACGAGATTTGGCCCACCAACTAGGCGAGTTCGCACCTAGCCTTCTTTAGCTCTTTTGCCTGAACTGGTAGATGGTGCTGGCCCACTGCTCGGTTGGGAACATCTATGCAACCGAACTTCAGTGCCTGCCAGGAGCACTCCCGTGCGCTCGGAACAAACGACTACTGCGGCCTGGCCAGCTTTGCAGCGACCGCGGTAAAGCCGGCGGCGAAGACGTTGTTTCCGATCTGCTCGACAATGGCCTCGCGCTCGGCCCCTACCACCTCGAAGTCAGCCCACCACTCCGCGAAGGTGCGGTTACCCTGGGTAACGCGATGTAGCCGGACGCCCGCCACATAGCCGCGAACCGGCAGAGTGCCCTCGATAATTTCGTAGGTGAAGGCGTAGTTCCGGTCATCCATGCAAAGCAGGACTTCGCGGACGAAACCCTCCGCCAGCGTGAGACGACGCACGCAACCGACCTGATCGCTCGGACGGCCACCTTCAATCACGCTGTGCTTGATTCCGGGATGATACGAAGGCATGCCGTTGTAGTCGCGCATGATCGCCCAGACTCTTTCGACGGGTGCATCGATCACGGCGCTTATGTAAACCGTGTTTGGCATTGTTCCTCCAGGTCTAGAAGCTGATCCGTTTGAAATCCTGGGTCTGTTTCACGATCGCCTTCTCGGCAGGCAGGCGTTCGAGGGAACTGGCACCATAGAAGCCGTGACAGTGGCGAGTCTTGCTGAGCACGAATGTGGCGTCGGCGGGTTCGGCGATGGGGCCGCCGTGGCAAAGCACGATGATGTCGGGGCGTACCTCGAGCGCCGCTTCGGCGATGGCATCGATTCGACTGGGGCACGCTTCGAGGCTAAGGGCTGTTTCCGCGCCGATCGTGCCGCCGGTGGTCAGACCCATGTGGGCGACGAGGATGTCTGCTCCCGCCTTCGCCATCGTGGTTGCTTGCGACGGGTCGAAAACATATGGGGTCGTCAGGAGGTTCTTCTCGTGGGCCAGACGGATCATGTCAACCTCTAGTGCGTAGCTCATTCCCGTCTCTTCCAGATTCTGACGGAAGACCCCGTCGATCAATCCGACGGTGGGAAAGTTCTGTACTCCGGAAAAGCCGATTGCAGCCACGTTGTCGAGGAACGTGTGGAACTGGCAAAAAGGATCGGTGCCATTTACCCCTGCGAGTACCGGTGTCCTTTTGACTACCGGCAAGACTTCCTTGGCCATTTCCATCACGATGTCGTTGGCATTGCCGTAAGCCAGCAGTCCCGATAGCGATCCCCGGCCTGCCATGCGGTAGCGGCCAGAGTTGTAGATCACAATCAGGTCGATACCCCCAGCTTCTTCGCACTTGGCCGATAGGCCGGTGCCGGCGCCACCGCCGATAATCGGCTGACGACGGCGAACCATTTCCCGGTATTTCACCAACAATTCTTCGCGCGCAAAATGTGGCATGAACTATTCCCTTAAGCGAGTGTTGGTCTGGACCATTGTCAGGAATTCTTCGGCCGCGGCCTGTGCGAACTGGAGATCATTAATGTGATACGGAATCTCGCGCAGCTTCCGCCGGTCAGTCTGCGCCAGTTCGGCGGTCAGGGTCTCGAACAGGGCCGCATCTGCCGCCGGATCCCAGAAAGGCTGTCCAGGCGCATCTAAGGCCGACACCCCTCCCAGGGGCAGCAAAAACCGCACCTCGCCTTGACACTGATTAAGCCGATCGGCGATCCAGCGGGCCTGGCGGACATTTTCCTCGACCGTAGTCCGCATCAGCGTGATCTGCGGATTGTGCTGGTAAAACTTTCGGCCGCGATAACGTTCGGGCACAGTCTCGGGTGCGCCAAAGTTCACCATGTCAAGTGCCCCGCAGGAACCGATATAGGGGGCCCGGGTACGTGCCACCGCGCCGAAACGGTCGTCGGTGCAGGCCAGCACACCGCCGAACAAATGATCGCAGACCTCGGTTGTGGTGATGTCGAGCACCCCACTAAGGTAGCGGTCTTCCAGCAGTTTTTCCATCGAACGGCCGCCGGTGCCGGTGGCATGAAACACGACGCAGTCGAAGCGAGGATCCAGCAGACGGGAGATCTGTTGAACACAGGCCGTGGTCACACCGAACATGGTGAACCCGAGCGCCAGACGTTCTTCCCTCCCTGGCGGCACAGGGTGCAGTACCATGCCCGCGATTGCGTGCGCCGCGTTGCCCAACACACGGCAGGAAATCCGGTTCAAGCCCGCCATGTCGGTGATGGAATACACCATCGTGATGTCAGAGGCACCGACATAGGAAGCGACGTTGCCGGAAGCCATCGTGGAAACCATCACTTTTGGCACACCAATGGGCAATGCACGCATGGCACGCGTGATCAGGGCCGTCCCACCGGAGCCGCCCATGCCGAGCATGCCGCCTATGTCGTCGCGACTCTTCACTAATCGTTCAAAGGCATCGCTCATCGCGCCGATTGCGGTGCCCCGGTCGCCGGTGAATACGGCGCTTCGTCCGTGCGGGTGGTATGCCGCGATGTCTTCAGGAGAAACAAAATGGGAGTGCTTGGGCGCAGGGACTAAGTTGCCCCAGGTGGAGAGGTCTGCCAGGGTTACGGGCACTCCGGCGGCTTCGAGCAGGGTACAGACGTAATTGGCTTCTTCGCTCTTGGTGTCCAGGGTGGCCGCGACCCAGACTCTTCTGGCAGTCTTCATGTTTCCTGCGGCCTCCCGGATGGCGGGCAGGATTGGCTGGACAGAGGGTCGTCATCTTCTCCGCCATCGCTGAAGCCCTCAACCTCCATTCGCTTGGCAGCAGCGCTGAATCGCTCCGAACTGACATCGTCCATAGCCACGCGCCTCCATCGCCGCTTGCGCACCTGAGTCCTATTTGTTGCTCTTACTGCGTCTCACAACGGTAGTCAGCCCGAACTCAGCCTTTGCCGGCCCTACTAAATCTGGTAATCGATTTCGTGGATGATTTGCTCCAGCGAGGCACCGGAGTCTTCGTTTGTGCCGGTTTCGCCATCGAGCTTGTGGACTCGTTCGCGCAGTTTGTTGACTTCGGTCGCGACCGCAGCGAGGGCCTCGGAGAGTGGATCGTTAATCTGCTTAGGATCGGTAATCACGACCCGCTTTCCGTTGCGGAAGACAATGTGGCCGGGAACGCCTACGACGGTGGAGTCGTCCGGGACATTTCTCAAGACCACCGAGCCTGCCCCGATGCGGCAGTTCTTGCCGACTGTGATATTGCCGAGAATCTTAGCCCCGCCGCCGATAACAACGTTGTCGCCGATGGTGGGATGGCGTTTGCCGTGTTCTTTGCCGGTGCCTCCGAGTGTGACTCCCTGATACATCGTGACATCGTCTCCGATGATGGTGGTCTCGCCGATTACCACTCCCATTCCGTGGTCAATGAACAAGCGCCGGCCGATGCAGGCTCCCGGATGAACTTCGATTCCCGTGAGGAAACGCGCGCACTGCGAAAGCCAGCGGCCGAGCAGGAAGAAACCGTGGTTCCAGAGCCAGTGATTGATTCGATAGAACCAAAGCGCATGCAGGCCGGAATAGCACAAGAACACTTCGAGGCGCGACTTTGCCGCGGGATCACGCTCGAGGACGGTGGCGACGTCTTCGCGAATCCAGGAAATGAGCTTTGCCATATCACACTGCAGCGGTCGGCATCTGTAACGACTCGGTGCGAAGCGCGTCGAACAACGCGCTGGTCAGGTAGCGCTCGCCGAAGTCCGGCAGAATAACGATGATCAGCTTACCCGTATTTTCCGGACGGTGGGCAACTTTCAGCGCCGCGACCACCGCCGCTCCCGAAGAGATGCCGACGAGCAGACCTTCTTCTTTGGCGAGGCGTCGACCCATCACGATGGCATCATCATTTGTGACAGTGACGATCTCGTCGATGTAATCGGTGCGCAGGATGCTCGGCACAAAGCCCGCCCCGATGCCCTGGATCTTGTGGGGAGAAGGCGCCCCGCCGGAGAGAACCGGGCTATCGGCGGGCTCAACTGCAACTGCCTTAAATGACGGCTTTTTGGGTTTGATGTACTGGCAGACGCCGGTGATGGTACCGCCGGTGCCGACCCCGCAGACCAGGATATCGGCGGCGCCGTCAGTATCGTTCCAGATTTCAGGGCCGGTGGTTTCCAGGTGAATCTTAGGATTGGCCGGGTTGTCGAATTGCTGCAGCATAAAGCCGTTCGGAGTCTTGGCCAGGATTTCCTCAGCTTTGGCGATAGCGCCCTTCATTCCCTTTGGGCCGGGGGTGAGCACAATGTCCGCACCGAAGGCACGGAGCAGGACGCGGCGCTCCAGGCTCATGGTTTCGGGCATGGTGAGCAGGAGCTTGTATCCCTTCACCGCCGCCACGAAAGCCAGCCCAATGCCGGTGTTGCCGCTGGTAGGCTCAATGAGGACAGTGCGCCCGGGCTGAATCTTGCCGGTGCGCTCGGCCTCCACGATCATGCTTACGCCGATGCGGTCTTTGACGCTGGCACAGGGGTTGAAGCCCTCGAGTTTCGCCGCCACGGTGGCGGCACAGCCCTCGGTAACTTTGTTCAAATAAACCAGCGGTGTGTTTCCGATCAATTCGGTTACGTCATTGGCGATTTTCACAATTGGCTCCCAGTCTCTCCGGCGAGTTTTCAACCGGAATCTCCTTTTTGACTTTCAAGAGCGCTGCCCCTCTCCTAGAGGGAGTCCCGCGTTCAGAAACCTTTCAAAGATCTTCAACACCGCATTACCGCCACTAAGAAAATTGACAAAGAATGCGGGGTCGCCACTCCTCGGCCGCACCGTCAGATTTCGGCGCCGACAGGCACATCCGCTTTTGGCGTGACAGCCTTTCCGAGTTGGATGCACGCCCCGAATTGAGCCAAGGCCATGTCACCAGCTCGGTAAGAGCAATGGTAACTTAACTCTCCGCAATCAGGACCTGCAAGTAATCGGGGCACTGGGCCTTTCAGCGAAAACAACCAGCATCTTAGAACCCGTACATCGCAAATGGTTCGCCCTCAGGCCATGTAGAGCGAAAGCGTCGTTCGCCGCCATCTGTCCCGTACTTCGATGGCGATCCACGAGATGAATCCAGAAGTCTGCGTTCTTCCGGTCCGCAAACCGCGTCATTCTTTTGACAAACACTTGACATCGCTCGCGCATCCATCCCAGCAGCGCGGAATCCAATCCTCAAAGCACGCTGAAGACAGTCTTCACGAGTCGATCACGGCCTAAAAGTTAACGAAGTCGGGCTGACCCGGTACACCGGGAGCGGACCTGATGGCTGATTTCTGCCTGGTCGTTGAATCGTCCAGGCAAAACGCTCAAAGACTAAAGCAAACAGCAAAGAACGAACACACAAGGAGAGACATGAAGGAAAATCAGGGGAATGATGTGAACAACAATCGCAGAGGAAACTTTCGGCGCGGCACGGTGATTGGCAACGTGATCCGGGGATTGCTGGTAGCCCTGATTGCTCTGGCCGCCACTGGCATCGCCTCCGCTCAAAACAACTCTGACAACAACTTCAACTCTGGATCAAGCCTGAAATTCAAGGGCGGCATCGGGGTCATCCCGGTTACCGGTGTCGCAGCAACTGGGGCAGTCAATCTCAACATCGTACGGGGTATTTCCCCGGCCGGGCCGTGGAGGATCGCTGACCTCGACGCCACGGTGAGAAGCGATGGACATATAACAGTTGTGGGACGTGGACTGCTTCTGGCCGCTGGCAACGGCATCGGAACTAATGGCGGACAGAGCGTCCATGCCAGCCTCTTCTGCGGGCTTGCCACTACCGCCACCGAACACGATACAACTCTCACCGGCGTGGCCCTTGCACCCGATGGGGATTTCCGAATCAACGATTTCCTGACGCCGGCTCCGCCCAGCCCCTGCGACACTCCGGTCCTGCTCATCCGGAATGGAGGCGGGGTTTGGTTTGCCGCCGGTATCCAGGACCTTAGACCAGCAACCAACCAGTACTAACTAAAAGAGTAAGTCGGGCGGGCCAACCCGCCCGACAAGCTCGAATCAGCGAGGTTGTTTTGGCGCATCCAGGAATTGGTGAACTGAGGGTTCAAATGAGCACAGCATCACAGAGCAGCCACCCACGCCGGCACCCAGGGCCAGTCCCGACCCGCTACGGTCTTCCTTGCGCGAATTGTGGGTGCTACTTCGAAGCACGGGCCACGGTCTGCCCGATCTGCGGTTGCGGCGATCGGGTTTCACCAACGACCGGGCGCGAACCACGCAACTCGCATAGCAAGGAATAGCGCAAATGACAAACAAAGCATGGAAACCGCGCGGGCTCAGGGCTCTGACCGAGATCTCTGGTTCGCCATTTCCGGCAGCTGGAGCCATCCTGGCGATCGCGACTACTTTTTGTAGCGATTCAGACGGGAGGACGGGCCGATAAAGATGGAAACTATGGTACAAGTATCGTGCGCGCCAGTGGAACGCGACTGGAGCGAAGCGGAGGCCATCGAGGCCGCCAAGAAGGGCGACACTGCGGCCTTCGAGTTTCTTTACCAGGCACATTGCAAGCAGGTGTATGGCTTGTGTTTGCGCATGCTCAAGCGCCGTTCTGACGCGGAAGAGTTGACGCGGGAAGCATTCTTGCACGTCTTCCGCAGGATCGGTTCCTTTCGTAGTGAAGGAGAATTCGGGACATGGTTGCACCGGGTCACCGTTGACCTGGTCCTGATCCGCTATGGAGGTCGGCGATGACGCCCCCCAAACCAGTAAATGAGCCGCAAAGGCTTGCGGCACTACGTGGCTATGAGATTCTCGATACCGAGCCCGAAGCGGCTTTCGACGATCTCACATTCCTGGCTTCCCAGATCTGCCAGACTCCCATCGCTTTGATCACCCTCGTCGATGCTGACCGGCAGTGGTTCAAATCCAAGGTCGGCCTGTCCCTTACCGAGACTTCGCGCGACATTGCTTTTTGCGCCTCAGCGATCTTGCAGTCGGATGTGTTCATCGTGCCGGATGCCAGTGAAGATGCGAGATTCGCGAACAATCCTCTGGTTGTTTCCGAACCCAGGATCCGGTTCTATGCGGGCGCAGCTTTAATGAGTGAAGACCACGCCCTTGGAACCCTGTGCGTGATCGACCGGGTGCCGCGGACACTGAGCCCGGAGCAACTGGAGGGACTCCGAGCCCTGAGTCGCCAGGCGCAAGCTCAATTCCAGCTTCGGCGTAACCTGAAGAGGTTGGGAGAATCGCTGGCGGCACGAGATCGTGCCGAGGAGAAGAAAGATCGCACTCTTCAGGAACTCAAGGCAGCCTTGGCAAACATTCATACCCTGGAGGGACTCCTGCCCATCTGCCTGTCCTGCAAAAAAATCCAGGACCAAAGAGGTATTTGGCAGCCCTTCGAGTACTACGTCAGAGCGCACTCGGAGGCGAAGGTCACACACAAGATTTGTCCTGACTGTTCGAAGGCGATCTCGGCGTGAGGGCAACCACGCATTGATATTTTGGCTATTGAGCTGAATCAGAACGGCATTGCGTCCACACGCTAAACACCCGATTCAAAGTAGCCCGTGACTCAGAAATGAGGGCTGACAAGGTGTCATTGGGTACGCCCACCCTCTGCACCATCGCTTGAAAGCGGCGATCACTGCGCAATTCAACAAAATGTGGGTCCTTCCCGATTCCGATCAGGTCGCTCCCATGAGCCGCCTGGGCCTTTTCCAGCCAGTACAGCGCATCTTCTTTTGTCTCCCAGGCCGGAAAACACAACTGCCAGGTCCAGGGCGGCGCGTGCATGCTCTGGTCAGAGTGACTTGAGTTCGGCAATCATCTCTTGCGCGTCGGCGCGGTTTTATGCTGGATATCGGCGTAAAATCTTCTTCCGGATTTGAGTGGGGGGAGCTCTACTTGTGTTCCTCCACGCGTGTGTTAATGATTTTCGATAGAGCTCCCAGACGAGCCGGACTTCCCTTTCCGAAGTAATAGGCTGTTCTGTAGTGAGCTGCGTGGCCCGCAATTGTGAAGTCAGGATATCTGATTCGAAAAAGTCCGGAGTGACGCTCCGTCTTGAGTTGGGTCTTCAGCGGGGGAGTGAGAAGCATGATCGCAAATATTTCGCCGCTGCGTTGATCTATAGTTCCGACAACTTTCGGGTTTTCACCAAGCGACAGCTCCTTTTCCGGCACGAATTCAGTTGGGACCTCGGCGTTCATAAACCAGCGCCGGTACTTAGGATGATCAGCCTGCTGGAATGACACCGAGTTCTCGAGGACATACGCCTGTCCCGGCTGTACGTCTTTTGGCGTGACGGTGGAGTCCTGGATCACAATATTTCGGTCCCCGAGCAAGCTGAGGACCCGTTCCATTTTCACACCTGCAGGGAAGATGTCGGGCGCTTCGTAATCCAGCTTCACCTCTGCCTGGCTACTCGCGCTGGCGATGATCTGAAAGCTGTATGGGCGGTTGGTGAGGCCCATCCAGTTCATTCGGGTGTACTGGTTGAGACCCTCCAGCTCCTTAGGCTCGACTCTCTTGGAGAACGTGTCCCGCATGCCGCCCACGGAATTGAAGGCGTTGTGATTCGAATGCTTGAGGACCAGTGCGAACGACCTTGCACCTGCGTTTGGACTCACGAAACAGCGAATGTTCTGATTTTCCAGAATAACGTCCGCGAAGCCATCGCGATCGTAGTCGAAGGCATAGGCCAGGGCCTTGCCGGGTTCAATTGCCGCCAGCACAACAGTCTCCTTCAGCTCGAAAGATCCAGAGGAAAGATGAAAGGAAAACTGATATAAACCGGAACCTTTCGTCGGCACAACGCGAAGTTCGATTTGCTGATTGGCACTAGCGGAAATATTTACCTGCGCCGGAACCGCGCTAAATTTCAGGTTAGCCCCGGAAATCCCAATCTTTATGACTTGAGGACGAGTGCGCCAGCTCTTCAGCCTCAGATGAAAAACAGCTTGGCCAGGCAGGTTCATGGTGGCAAGAACCGGGTGAACCAGCGGGAAAGCCTGGTCCTCCCGCAGAGGAAAGCTCACCAGCGGACTAAGGCTATACGTAAAGGGCTGATGGACTGTGAGTTCAGAGTGCCAAGTCCAATTCGACTGGGACCCATTCTCGCGTAGGGTTGCAGCCAAGTTGACGGGAAGACCGGGCGGAGCATCCAGCGGCAAGTCAAGCGGCACTTCGACCATGCGGCTGGATTGCGCGGGGATCTCTACCTTCAGCGGGACGGAGGTAGTCAGGCGGCCAGCTCGAAGGGCAAGATCTCCGCTGAGCAGGCTTTTTCGTGGATTGTAAATCGTCATCTGAACCGTGTTTGTTTCCCCAGCGATCCAGTCACTTTTCGTATGAAAGACAAGTCGAGGTTGGGCCGACCGATATTCAAGCACGAGGCTGCGCCTGAACTCCGGACTGACGCCCTTTGGAATCTTCACAATGAGCAGATGCTGTGCAGCTTCTGTGACCCTGACCAACCGGCCATCGAGGTGAGCCGTCCGCGGTCGGTGTGCCAGGCGCAGTGCGATCTCGCCATCGCTGGGCGTGTTGAAGTCGAATTTTAGGCTGCTGCTATCGTAAGCAGCATGCGTCAACTCGGCGGTGGAGTAAAACACCTCGTCCGCTGGGTCGAGCCCTGCAGGTGCGGACCCAATCAGAGCGGTGAGCGGAACTCTCAAAGGCAGCAGCAACGATTCCCGTGGGCCGAGAGTGATTTCTGGCAATCGTATCTTCCCTGCTTGCGCTACATCTCCAGATCGCGGATCTTTCGCGGTGACTTCGCCGCGGTAAGGCCGGTGAATACTGAAATTCGTGAGACCGACAAAACCGTATGCCCCAGACGTATCCGTTCGGGTTTCGAAGCTGTGGCTACCACGGTCCGCGACTAATTCCGTGACGTACAACCCTGCTTCGCGCGCATGTGTGGGAAGCCTCGGCGAGACGACCGAGACTTTCTTGTCGATGGCGGCTGCCTTCATGAGCGCTGGAAGCGCCATGCGAGAGTTTCGTTGAACCGTCTCTGCAAAATCTGGCGTCTTTCCCGAAACAACCCCGCCCTCCATCAGATGAGTACCGGGAGGAAACACCCAGCGCGAAAAATCTCCTCCAAAGAACACCACTTGCCCTTTGCCGCGCTGAAACCGGGCGCCGATAATGCGCCCGCTGGTATCCCGAGCAAAAACCGTGACTCCAGGCTTGTCGGGAGGAGTCACTGCATACACTCCTCCGACTATGGTTGCATCCGAGCCGTCCACGAAGCGCAACGTGCTGGTTCCCGGAATGAATTGCTGCGATCCAAGCGGGCTGAGAAGCTCGCGCAGGGTTGCGCCTGCGGGAATGGACGGCAAAACGATAAGCGTGCCGCCATCAGTCACGTACTGCGACATCATTCGTTCGGCCTTTTCGGAGTACTCCCCCAGATGCGGGTACTTGGCCGTGTCTTCCCCTGCTTGCGGATTCGGCAAAAGCAGAGCGCGATAACGTTCGAAATTCTCCAGCGGCGTGTAATCAGAGTCGACGAGTTCGAAATTGTAGTGATCAAATGCGCCTGACCATAGCAGGCGTCCGGCAACGTCCGCAACCTGCTGAATCTCGACGGGAGTCAAGTCTGTCTGCGGATAGGTCGCCATGGGATAAACAATCCCTGCGTCAGTCGCAAGATGAGTAGCGGCGAGCAGCGGGCCCATGCCCTCGATCAGTCGTCCGGTGCGCCGAATGTAGGGGGCGCGCCCGTTTTCTCCTCCAGCAAAAGTGATGGCATTCTCCTGGGTGTAAAAGTAGTTTGCCCACGGGCACTCGTAACCCGCTGGGTAAAGCGTGTCATTTGCGGGATGATGGCTCAGCCCCTTTAGCCCGTTTTGGAGCATCACGCGCATGGCCATAAGCGTGTTGGAAGGGTGGGTCAGGCGAGCATAAGTGTCCTTGTCATCCAGGTCCCAGCCTGCAAGAAACTCAATATGAGTCGGCGGGAATAGCGGTTCTGTTTTTAGGACCTCCGTCAGAAATTTGTTCTTGGCTGCCTCATTCAAATCCGAATAGCCGCCCGGGCCGAACGACTGATAGTCCTGCCCGGTGTTCCAGAACGGCTCGGCAGTGACATCGTTGGATTCCGCGTTCAGGCGCATGTCGGCGCCATTGATGTAATACGGAATCGCGCTGTTATGCGTGGCCTCCTTTGCGTAGGTGCGCAGCAGGTCCATATATTTCCAGAAATTCGGACCGTTATAGTTCTCGCGGCCGAGTGCTTGGTCATCATCGATTTGAATATTGATCAGCGGGCCCCCATTTTCCGCAAGCAACGGATTGACCAAGGCAAACACGTCGTGAAACCACCGCCGCGTATGGTCCAGGTGAGTCTGGTTTTGCAACCACTTTATTGCCGCCTCTTCAGACTGGTCATACTGCAACTGGCTCCAGAGAGGATAACGCCCTTCGAGAATGCTCTGTTCCGACATGCCATACTCCGGGCGGCGAAGCAGCCAATCCGGATAGCCACCGTTCCGCCACTCATCGGTGAAATACGGCCCGGGCCGGAACGTAAGCTTGAAGTCCATCAGATCAATCAGGCGAAGCAGATACTTGAGATCGCGCCGGGGATTGGTATGGCCGTCGAAGTCGAGTACGTTTTCTTCAGGCTGCTGCCAATTCCACAGGGGATAAAGGTCAATGGTGTTGATGCCCAACGATTTCAGGTGCAGCAACACTTCCGCCCATCGGTCGCGCGGGATGCGGTGGTAAAAGAACGCGGCGCCATGCATGATGAATGGTTTGTCATCCACCCAATACTCGGGAAAAGTATTGACGATGCGAAACTGATTGTTGGGCGTACCAATGACAGGGCGGATTGTGTCTTGGGGCGAAGCACCGATGCCTCCGCCTCCGCAGGCAACAAGAGCAATGATGGCTGTGATGACACGCCTCAGCCAGTGAACCCCAACCTTTCTCAATTCTTGGTTCGTCACTGCGGCTCTCGGATTTGTGATTGTCATTTGGGGACGTCAGCAGAGGGATTCTGATCAAAGAATCCATCCGGCATCAGCTTGAAGCCGGCCCGGTGAACCGTCATGATCGGCCACTCTTCCGCGCGCGGGATATGGGTCACGCCCAGGGTGTACCAGATCACCACGTCGCTATCTTGAAGTGACCGGTTCGCGCGTATCCAGACAGGCAGGCCGTCATCTCCGTGGCTTTGGTTGGCGTAGAAACCAGCCGCGTACAGTTGAGCGGGATCGTAGGCCGTGGCCCAGAAGTGGGAATTGATAAAACCAGCGCGCCTGCGCAGCCAGGAATCTGGCGCGGCATAAGGCACAGCGTTATCCTCAGGGACCAGAATATAGCCGGTGCTCGCGCCCATACTGTTTTTCACAGACGGATTCAGCACCTCCCACTTGCGGCTGCTCGCCAAGTTGACGTTCCTGTGGGCCATCAATTCCGAAGGGAGGACGGTTTCCTTCATCACAAACGCGTTCTTATATCGATTGCCGGGACTTGGCGCCGCCGCCTGGGTGTTCATCTCCACGACGCTGTTTTTGGTCCCGTCCACATCCATGTCCAGGCGAAAGTTGAAAAAATGCTGATGATGCACCGCCAGCAAATTCCGCTCCACCAGGTGGCCGTATGCCGCCTCCCCGGGATGCGAGGCGGCTAGGTCGACGCCCTTGGTTTCCATAATCCCGGTGAGCAGTACTTGCATCTCCAGGGTTCCGTCCTGATGGAAAATCCAGTCGAATCCATAATCGTAGTTGCCCACGGTTGCGATCCAGGAAAGCACCAATTCGCGGGAACGCCGGGATTCGTTGTGGTTGTTATCGCGATCAAAATGCTTCCACAAGAGACCGCCGTCTCTTTCGTAAAGCGCAACTGCTCGAGGAACTACAAACGGAACGCCGGCCTCGTCCGCCAGAGTAGCGTCGAAGAACGTCGCATTCGAGGGTGCGTCTGTCCCGGGCTCGAGGGAGTTGGCATAACGGCCCATGCTGTCTTCGCCTTCATCAAAGGCGTTGCGGAAATACCAGGCGTCCGAGGGATCGCCGTAAGGAACCACCATTTCGGACAGCGAGCCGCGATACAGGATGGAACGCAACTTGCCGTGGTCCTCGTAGCTCACCGTGTATAGCACCAGACCTTCGCGGCCGTTCACCGCGTATCGAAACCGCCAATTCTGCCAGCTCACTTCATTGCCTTGCAGCGTGAAGTCCGCTCCTTCCGGTTGGACGACCTCGAACGGCTTTAGAGTGTCCCGGGGATGATCGCTTGCCTGCGAACTGGGTGCCGTGGCACTTCTGGGGCGTGGCGTCACTCCAGCATCAATGAACTTGAATACCTTGCCGGTGTTCAGGTTCACGTAGACCACCACGCCCTCGATAGGACCGGCAGCGAAAGTGCTGGCGGAAGGATCGCCGGCGTAATATGAGATGGCGCGGCGGAAACGGAATCCGGATTCTTTCGGGTCGCCGAAATAGCCCCCTGCCCAGTCGTCGATTCTGACTTTGCTCAGATCGGAGATTCCCCGCTTGCGCATAGCCTCCTGCCAGCGAGGGTCAGCACGGACTGCATCCTCGAGGATTTTCGTATCTTCGGTCAGGTAGCTGGGCTGGACGCCGCGGATCTCTTTCCAGGAGCTCACCTTCCTGGCACTGAGGTCAACGATTGCCTCAAATGTCTTATTGCTGTCCCGTTCGTATACCACCACAAAAGCTTCACGGTCCGGCTCGCTTCCAGGTCGTGGGTCTTGCACTTCGTGCTTCGAGGGCTCGTGTAAGGTGATCAGAGAAAAACGGGTGCTATTGCTCACCTTTCCGGCCTGTTTCAATATCTCGACCGCTGTCAGAATTTCCCCCTTTGCTAGGGGAGCCAGGGGAGAGTGGTCGTCGTCGGGGTACGCCAGAGCAGCGCCGGCAAGCAGGCATATCAGAAGCGAATATCTAATATGAAAAGCGAAGCATTTGAGGCCGCGCCTTGTGATAACGCGATTCAACCCGCGCATGAACTTGTTCATCCACGTCTCCCGAGGACTCGGTTCATTTAGAGGCCCGGACTAGGAATCCGGGCCAAGAGTCAGTCGAAATTCAGAAATAAAACTTCAAGGCAAACTGAATCTGTCGGGGCGCCGCCGCGGCCGTAGCAAAGCCGTAGCTGCCACCTCCCAGTCGCTTCGAACTGCCAGAGGGTACGAGGAAGTTGGCATGGTTCGGAAGGTTAAAGATCTCCGTCCGGAATTCGAAATGCGTATTCTCGCTGCTTTGAATGATCTTGAATATAGAGACGTCCCACTGCTGAACGCCAGGGCCGCTGACGATATTGCGTCCGGCATTTCCAAAGCCGAAAAAGTCTGATGCCGGAGCATTGGTGGGCGGGTCCTGGAAGGCACAGGTATTGAAAAACGTCCCGGGAAGGCAGGGATGGCCATTCGGATGTTCTCCCGTCACCAGATCGGGCCGTTGGCCGCCATCAGAATTGGCGAAGTTGCCGTTGCCATCTGTGATGGTGTACCAGTTCCCGGTGGAGAGGGTGGTGATACCAGCGATCTGCCAGCCACCGAGAATCTTGTCAGCCGCGCCCGTCAGGCCGCCACCGAAACGCTTGCCGTGTCCCACCGGCAAATCATAAATGTAACTGAAGACGAAACGGTGGCGGACGTCGAAATCGGAGTTTCCGCGCTCCCACTGCGGAAAAGCCCGGAAAAAGCGAGGCCCGCTGTTGTTGGACGATCCCAGGTTGGCCGACGACGCATTGTCGATAGAGTGGCTCCAGGTATACGAGGCTAGGAGGGACAGCCCTCCCGAAAACCGTTTCTCGAAGCGGGCCTGCAGCGAGTGATAAATGGAAGAACCACTCGAGGCGAAATTGGAAATGCTGGTGTCAAACACCGGATTGCAGTTTCCTAAACTGTCACATTCCTGCACCGGGCGCCGGGCGCCAAACGAAGCCGTGGGATCGTTTGATGGGCCAGTCTGATTGGCATCGTAGAACGTGTATAGCCTGGTTCCTTTTGAGCCGGCATAGGTGACCTGCAAGACCGATTCTCCCGGCAACTGGTGCTGGGTCGACACATTCCACTGCTGCATGTACGGGCTTGCGATCTTTGGATCAAGTTGAAGCAGTTGCGGCGTGTTGGGATCGGTCAAAGAACTTGCCGGGAAGCCGTCGGAAAGGTGTGCCAGCCCCGGAATAGAGCAGTCCGTTTGACCGGAACCAGGATTCGCGGACGACGCGCCACAGGGCTGGTTGAAGCTTTCGGTGACGAAAAATGGAGGATTGAATCCCGGGCTGGGATTGGACCAGGGCCCGGTTTCATAGCCCCCGTAAAAAATCCCATATCCCCCGCGCAATACGAAGCGGTTAGTGACTTTGTAGGCGAACCCGATGCGCGGGGCGAAATTGTTCTTGTCAGTCGGCACCAGCCCGCGCGGCGCGGTATCGCTGATAGGGATGCTGGGGGCGATCAAGGGCGTGAATTGGGCCGCTTGCCCCTTGGGGACCAGCATGGTCTTGGTGGCAAGGTCAAAACTTCCCTGCTCGTCGAAACGCTCTCTGACGGGAAAGAAGAGCTCGTAACGAAGCCCAAGATTCAGGGTCAGTTTGGGAGTCACTTTGTAATCATCCTGAACGTAAAAGGCATAAACCGGACGGCCGTAGTCGACGTTGTGCAGGTTGGTGATATTTCCGCCATCGGTCAGGCCAAGCAGGAATTGCGCGAAACCCGAACCCCCAGTGCCCGTCGCTGCCGGGTTGTCCGTCAGCGGGCCGTTAAAAACCAGATTGCCGCGAGGCGATGCCGGTTGGAAGATGGTGAATTCTTCACTGCGGATTTCACCACCGAATTTGACAGTATGCTTGTTATGGATCCACGTCACATTGTCCGAATAGCTGTAGGTGTTCTGAATTTCCAGCGAAGGCAGAAAGGTCGGATCGCCGATCGAGTCCACGTCTCCAAAGTCAAATTCCGGCATGCCGCCGTTGATGGGAGTAAAGGGAACGCCCGGAATTCCCAGCTGCGCGGAAACGTCAGTGTTAAAATTGAACTGAAAACGGCGCGAGTGAATGCGGTTGTAGCCGAAACGGAATTCGTTCACTAGCTTGGAAGTAAAGAGATGGGTTTCGCTGAGGGCAACGC
>JBARIF010000052.1:0-31102 GCA_049799615.1 Terriglobales bacterium | reverse complement strand
ATTGCCAGTCTCCATCGGAGGCGGGGTTGGGCGGCGCCGAAATAGTCCAACTAACCCGCCCGATGCGCCGGCGGCTTGCGCGCCCTGTCCCGAGCTCGGAATCGCATTTGGCGAAGGGCCGATGACTAGCGTGATCCGCCTACCCTCAGACTGCAGACTGTAGGGATGAGCCTCGTCCATCTCCACCACTACGCGGGTGATGGGAGGGGCTGTGCTGTTCAAGCCCAGCCTGACCCGGCGAACACCCTTGTAGTTCACCGAAAGTTGCTGTTGCTTCGCCCCCGAGACGGTGTTAGGCAAATCAAGCACCAGGCGGTTGGGATTGATCGCCACGGCCACGTTCGGAGTAACGCTGATGGCAGCGCTGAGCGTGATTTCCACGCGCAGGTTGTTGGCTGGATCGCGCACCACCCTTAGGTCCTGCACCGACGCTGCGCGCGGAGCCGTGCCTTGTGCCACGGCCCACGAGGTCAGCAGCAGCAGCAATCCGCATTGTCTTCTTGACCACATTTTTCCAGCTTCACCGTACTGTCTGCGTCGAGTCCCATCTCCCACCTACCCAGCGCTTCCGTTGCGGTGGCACTGGTAGCAGTTCGGGCTGCTGTAGACATACCCGTTTACGCCGCGATGGTTCGAGTCGGTCTGGGCTTTGCCGTGGCAAACCGTGCAGGAAAAGACCGAGTAGTCATTGGCGTTGGTATGGCAGGCGGAGCAAACTCCTCCCGCATTTCCGTGGTTGGTTGGGAACCATGTGTGGTTGAAGCTCGCTCCCGTCCAAGCGGTTGTGGTGTGGCAGGTCTGGCACGTGGTCGGGAAGCCCGCCGCCGTGTGATTCGGATTGGTGGTGGTCTGGTAATCGGCCTTGTGACAGGAGAAGCAGTCGGTCGGAACCGACGTGTAGTTGTTGTTCACGTGACAACTGGCGCACGCTACCGTGGTGTGCTTTCCGGTCAGCGGGAACGGGGTGTTGTTGTGGTTGAACGAGGAGGGAATCCAGGCGGTCGTGTTATGGCAGACGTCGCACTGCTGCGGAAACCCTGACTGCACATGATTGGGGTTGGTCGTGCCGTTGAAATCATTCAGGTGGCAGGTGGCGCAGGCAGTGCTGTTCAGGCTGTAGTTGCCGTTTACGTGGCATTGCGAACACTGCAGCGGCACGTGCGCCCCAGTCAGTGCGAAACCGGTCGATGCGTGATTGAAAGTTGCATTCGCCCAGGTCACGGTCGTGTGGCAGGAGTCGCAGGTTTGCGGAAACCCGGCCTGGGCGTGATTCGGATCCGTCGTGGCCTGGTAATCCTTCAGGTGACAGGTGGAGCATGCGCCGCTGTTCAGGGTGTAGTTGCCGTTTACGTGGCACTGCGCACAGGGCAGCGGGACGTGCGCCCCGGTCAGTGCGAATCCGGTGGTAGCGTGGTTGAAAGTAGCGCTTCCCCAGGACGTGGTGCTATGGCAACTCTGGCAGGTTTGCGGAAGCGCAGCCTGCACGTGGTTAGGATCGGTCGTTCCCTGGTAGTCCTTCAAGTGGCATGAAACGCAACTTGTATCGGTCAGGTTGTAATTTCCATTGACATGGCACTGCGAACACTGCAGCGGGACGTGTGCGCCGGTCAGCGGGAAGCCGGTGGTGGAGTGATTGAAAGTGGCATTCGCCCAGGTCGCCGTGCTGTGGCAGGTTTCGCAGGTCTGCGGCATTGCGGCCTGTACGTGGTTGGGATCGGTCGTGCCCTGATAGTCCTTCAGATGGCAGGAGACGCAGGTGGTGTTGGTGAGGCTGTAATTTCCGTTGATGTGGCACTGCGAACATTGCAGCGGGACGTGCGCACCGGTCAGCGGGAAGCCGGTCTTGCTGTGATCGAAGGTCGCGTTGGTCCAGGACGCCGTAGTGTGGCAACTCTCGCAGGTTTGCGGCAGGGCGGCCTGCATGTGATTGGGGTTGGTGGTTCCCTGATAGTCCTTGAGGTGGCAGGACACGCAAGTAGTTACCGTCAGGCTGTAGTTGCCGTTCACATGACACTGCGTGCATGGGGTCGTGACGTGCACACCGGTCAACGGGAAACCAGTCTTGCTGTGATCGAAAGTGGCATTGGCCCACGAAGTCGTGTTGTGGCAGCTGGCACAGGTGGTGGGAATTCCGGCCTGCGCGTGGTTGGGGTTGGTGGTGCCCTGGAAATCCTTCATGTGGCAGGAAGCGCAGTCCGTCGGAGTGCCGGCGAACTGTCCGTTCACATGGCATTGGGTGCAGGCCACAGTGGCGTGCGTCCCGGTCAGGGGAAATTTGGTAAAAGTGTTGTGATCGAAAGTGGCCGGCTGCCACGCGGCGGTGGTGTGACAGCTCTGGCACGTCTGCGGGAACCCTGCCTGCATGTGATTCGGGTTGGTTGTTTTCTGGAAGTCGGGAAGATGGCAGCCTACGCAGGTGGCGGGCGTGCCCGCGAACTTGCCTCCGACGTGACAGGCGGTGCAATCCAACGGAATGTGCGCTCCCGTCAGCGCGAAGCCGGTGACTCTCAGGTGGTCAAACGTGGCGCCAGACCAGCTATTGAAACCGTGACACTGTTCGCAGGTCGTGGGGAACCCGGCGGTCACGTGATTTGGGCCTGTGGTGGTTTGATACTCCTTGGCATGGCAGGCGTAGCACTGGGTGGGCAAGCCCATGAATTGCCCGGTGGCCGCTCCCTTGTGGCAGGAGGTGCAGTCCAGCGCCGCGTGGGCCCCGAGCAGAGGAAAACGATTCTGGTGCTGGTTGATCTGTTGCACGGAAACCTGCCAGCCTTTCACGCTGTGACACTGCTCACAATTTGCCCCAAACTGGCGTTTATGAATGTCGGCGTGACAATCGGCGCACTTGTTACCCACGTTGGTGAACACCGGCTTGATGTGGCACTGCGTGCAACTGACCCCCTGATGCATGCCCCGCAAGGGGAATCGGGTCTGGTTATGGTCGAACTCGGGTACGCTGCGAATCGGCTTCCACCCGCTCATGGTGTGGCAATTCTGGCAAGGGACATTGAGCGGGCCGTGCGGGCTACGGGTATTGGCGTAGGACTGCGACTGCCCCTGAGCCAACAGGACGGAGACCAGCAGCACCAACGCGACAAACAGGTATCCCCGGATCGCCGAAGCCAACGTCATACCGCCTGAATCGGATTCGACCGCCCCAACCCAAAAAACGCAGAAATTAATGCTGGTACAAACTGTCTTATTTCAAGATGCAAGTGCGTGTGCAATTAGTTGTCCACTAGGTTAAGGGGATGCTTGCGGCGATAAAAGTTACCTAAGTTCCTGTTTACGCGGACAAATTGGTGACTGTCCTGAATTCTGCCGGTGTACGCCATGTACTTCTGAGTAGGTGTAACTTTTTCGAAGGAGGGCACGTTTTACAGCTTTGGTTACCGCTTTGCCGGCAGGTTGGATCCGTGGCAGGCGGCGCATTCCCTGGGGGTGGGCCTGTAGAAAAGGACGGTCTTGCCGGCTACAGCCCGGGTCAGTTTGTGGCATCCTTCGCAGCGGACGTTCTGGTGCGCGCCCTGCAGGGGAAATGCGGTCCGCGTATCGTGGTCGAACAGCGAGGGCTTCCAGCGTCCGCTGTTGTGGCACTGGGCGCAGGGCGTGACTCCGCCCTGGGCAAATTGCGCGCCGTGGATGTCCTGATGGCATTCCTCACACTTCGAAGGCGCCGCCTTGAAGTCCACATTGATCAGACGCGTTTCCTGGTTGGGTGGCTTGTGGCAGTCCATGCAGGCGGTGGCTCGATGTGCGCCCAACAAGGGAAAGGAAGTCTTAGAGTGATCGAAGCCTGATAGTTCTTTCCATGCTCTGGTGGAGTGGCAGGCTTCACAACCAACCTTGGTGCCGTCCGCGCGGACCTGCTGCATGCGATCTTTAAATTGCCCGTTATGCGGGTCCTGATGACAACTGGTGCAAGAAAGCCCGTTCCAGTGGTAGGCAACTGCCTTCGGCTGGAAGGCGTCGCTTTCCTTGTGGCAGTCGCTGCACGGGACCGCTACATGGCTGCCGGTCAAAACGAACTTGGTCTTTTGGTGCTGCGCCAGGGTAAAGGTCGACGGCTTGTACCCCTGTAGATTGTGACAGCGATCACAACCGTTGAAGTATGGCGCAGCGGCAAATTGTCCCGCATGGCGGTCGGTATGGCAGTCGATGCAGCGCTGGAACTTGATCTTGAAAAGTGTGTCTTTGCCCTTGGGAATATGGCAGCCTGAGCATTGCACCATGGCGTGTCCACTTTCCAGGGGGTAGGCCGTGGTAGCGTGGTCCTTCACCGTGAATGTCGAAGGCCTGAAACCGTCAACGGTGTGGCAGGAAGCGCACTCGGCGCCGCCTGGACGCTGGGCAAACTGCCCCCGGTGCGGATCAGGCTGGTGACAATCCGAGCACTTCTGAAAGACCAGCGGCTTCTTGAAATCTCCGTTGGCGTGGCATTGTGAACATTCCACCGTGAGATGCTTGCCCAGCAACGGATACTTGGTGCTCGAGTGATCGAAGCGCTCACTCACCGTCTGGGATGACACCTTCTTCCATCCCCCGGTGTTGTGGCATGCCTGGCAACCCTGCGCGAAGCTTCCGCGATGCGGATCGGAATGGCAATCGGAACACTTACCGAAGGCGATTCCGGTGTAGCGAGGTTTACTGTCAGGACCGGGCGTATGACACTTCTGGCAGGTAACCTGTGCGTGCAACCCGGTCAGCGGGTAGCGCGTCTTCGCATGGTCGAATTTCCCCACGCTGACGGTTTTCCAATCGTTGTAGGTATGGCACTGAAGACAATTCTCACCCAGCCTTCCATTGTGCTGGTCCTGGTGGCAGGTAACGCAGTTCGCGGAGACTCCGAGAAACGTCTTATTCAAATCCTTGACTTTGATCTGCGCGCGCTCCGACTGCGAAACGTGTTCAGCCGTGTGACAACGATTGCATGCCAGTCCCGAGTGTTTGCCCTCGAGTGAGTATCCCGTCTGCTGGTGATTGAAGGTCCGAGTATCCCACTTGATCAGAGGAAAATCCTCGCCATTGTGTTCCGAGTGACACTTCACGCATTGCTGGCTGGAGCCTGCAGTCAGATTGTAGGAAGCGTGCAATCCTTTTCGCGCCGCGATACGGGACGCAATCTCCGTGTGGCAGTCTACACACTTGAATGTGGCTTGGCCGCCTCCTAATTTATGGCAGGCGGTGCAGTTGGTTGTGCCGTTGAGAGATTGGTGGGGGCGCGAAAGAGCGCCAGGCGAGATCTGCGCTCCGGCAGGAAGCGGAAGCCACAGCACAGAAATAGAGATACAAATAAAGATAAAGGGCAGAGACAACAGCAGGGCCAACCTGCGTCGCAGCTTTGCCGGACGGATTTCCGCGCCGGAGGGGGCCGCAATCTCGGAGGGACCGGCTATCTTTTCCTGCCGCAACAGGCCACGCCTCTCAAATGGAAAAATCTCACCCCGCGCTCTGACCGCCTGCACCAGCTGATTGCTGGAGTCTAGCATGCGGAATCAGATTCAACTGTTACCGGAAGTGCACACGCACTTTAGGGCCCAATGGAATCTTGATGTACAAAAGGGCAAAGTTTTCGTCTCTTGATTGGAGGCGGATGCCGACTTCCATCCTTACCTTGATCGGTGGGAGGGGGAGCCTGCCCCATGCACGACAACCGGAGCGCAAGACCCATGTGACAGCTTGATGCTTTTTGGGGGTACCAGAGATGCTCCTATGCATTTGAAAAACTGATGAGCGTCATCATTTTTCCGCAAGGCAAGCCTGGCCAGTCTCCGCTTTGAAGCTTCTGGATCATCGGAGAACCCCTTATCCCGGCCGAATATTTGCATCTGGAGTGTCGATCTGGAGCTCCTTCGTTCGACTTACTCCAGGAGGGCCATAGAACGGTATGGACATTCGATGAGCGCGAGAGGGATCTGGCTGCACAAATCTGCGGTGTCTTGTCAGGAAGAGCTCTTGCGATTGAATTTGCTCGAATCCTAGCCAGCCCATGCTGAATCAAAGATGAATCGGGATTCGACTCTGGACGCGGGGTCTGCGCGGCGCGCAGCGTTTTCCGTGGTAACCAATGGCGTTGTCGCTGGGACTGGCGGACCGGCCCCCGACGATGCAGGTAAGTGTCTGCTCTCAGGCTAAAAGGGGAAGTCATGGCGAAGAGAATGTTCCTGATGTTGGGCGTGACCGCAGTGCTGCTCACGACCCTGGGTTTCGTAAAATTCAAGCAGGTCCAGTCGGCGGTGCAAGCTGCCAGCTTTCAGCCACCCCCGGAAGCGGTTACCAGCGTGGTGGTTCAAAGGGAGCAATGGCCGTCAACGACGGCGGTCATCGGCACCATGGAGGCGGTCCATGGCGTGATGGTAAGCGCGGACCTTCCCGGTTCGGTGGCGCGGATCAATTTTGATTCCGGTAAGTCAGTTCGGGCGGGAGACGTCCTGGTCGAACTCGACACCAGCCAGGAGCGGGCCCAGTTGGCGGCACTCGAGGCACAGCGTGATCTTGCGAAGGTGAATTTCGCCCGCATGCAACAGTTGGTAAAGGACGGCGTGATCTCGCGGATGGAGTACGACCAGGCGACGGCACAACAGAAGCAGACCGAAGCCAATGTGGGGGAAATCCGCGCTACGATTGAGCGCAAGACGATCCGGGCGCCTTTCTCTGGCACCCTGGGCATCCGCAAGGTGAACCTAGGGGAGTACCTGGCCGCGGGCAATCCGGTGGTCCAGCTTCAGGCCCTCAATCCTATTTACGTCAACTTTGGCTTGCCACAGCAGGCCTTGGGGCAAGTGCGAGTTGGCCGCAACCTGCGCGTGACCTCCGACGATCTCGTGGGTAAGACGTTCACCGGCCGGGTGACCGCGCTTGACTCGGTGGTGGATGAGGCTACGCGCAACGTTCAGGTGCAGGCGACCCTGGCCAATCCGGAGGGCAAGTTACGGCCGGGCATGTTCGTAAATGTTGAAGTGGGCCTGGGCGCGAGCCGGCCGGTGATCCCGCTGCCGGCATCTGCCATCAGCTATGCCCCGTACGGCAATTCGGTTTATGTGATCACTGACCTGAAGGACCAAAAAGGTCAGAGCTATCGTGGAGTGCGACAACAGTTCGTGAAGGTCGAAGGATCGCGTGGCGACCAGGTGGGGATTGTTTCCGGCTTGAACCCAGGTGACGAAGTCGTGACGTCGGGCGTGTTCAAGCTGCGCAATGGCGCTGCTGTCCAGGTCAACAATAAGGTCCAACCGGGAAACAATCCGGCTCCCAAGCCCGAGGAAAGCTAAATGAAGTTCACGGATCTGTTCATCAAGCGACCCGTCCTGGCCATGGTGGTCAGCCTGGTCATCCTGATCGCCGGGCTGCAGTCTATTCGCTCCTTGAGCGTGCGTCAGTACCCGCGCAGAGACATCGCGGTGGTGTCGGTGTCAACGATTTATGTGGGCGCGAACGCCGACCTGGTTCGCGGATTTATCACTACTCCGCTGGAGCGCGTGATAGCCAGCGCGGATGGCATCGACTACATGGAATCGTCGAGCGCGCAGGGGCTCAGCACGATTACGGTGCACCTGAAGCTCAATTACGATACCAACGCGGCGCTCACCCAGATCCAGGCAAAAGTGGCGCAGGTCCGGAACGACCTGCCACCTGAAGCTGAGGCGCCGGTCATTGATCTGCAAACCGCGGACAATCAATTTGCCTCGATGTACATTGGCTTCTCCTCGGCTGACCTCGACCAGAACCAGATCACCGATTACCTGACCCGGGTCGTTCAGCCCAAGCTCAGCGCCATCAGCGGAGTGCAGCGCGCCGATATCCTGGGCGATCGTACCTTCGCGATGCGAATCTGGCTGAAGCCCGACCGGATGGCGGCGCTGGGGATCTCTCCCTCCGCCGTGCACGACGCCTTGGCCAAGAACAACTATCTGTCCGCGCTGGGCAGCACTAAAGGTTCGATGGTGTCGGTCAACCTGGTCGCCAACACCGACCTGCGCACCGCGGATGAATTCCGCCAGTTGGTGGTGAAGAACGACAATGGTGTGGTGGTGCGACTGGGCGAAATCGCAGACGTCGTGCTCGGCGCCCAGAATTATGACTCGGAAGTGCGCTTCAACGGCGAGACCGCAACCTTCATGGGCATCTGGGTGCTTCCGACAGCCAATTCACTCGAAGTGATCAAGCGAGTTCGCGAAGCGATTCCCGGAATCCAGGCGGAGTTGCCTACCGGAATGAAGGTTGGCATTCCTTACGACTCGACGGCGTACATCCAGGATGCCATTAACGAAGTGCTGCGGACGCTGACGGAGACGTTGCTCATCGTTATCGTGGTCATATTCCTCTTTCTCGGCTCCTTTCGCTCGGTGCTTATCCCGGTCGTGGCCATCCCGATTTCGCTCATTGGCGCCGTCTTTTTGATGTTGGCGTTCGGTTTCACCATCAACTTGCTGACCCTGCTGGCCATCGTGCTTTCGGTCGGCCTGGTGGTGGATGACGCCATCGTCATGGTGGAGAACGTCGAGCGGCATCTGCAGATGGGCAAGTCTCCGCAGCGGGCTGCGCTGGATGCCGCCCGTGAACTGGTGGGCCCGATCATTTCGATGACCATCACACTGGCAGCGGTGTATGCCCCCATTGGCATTCAGGGCGGACTGACCGGCGCGCTCTTCCGCGAGTTCGCATTCACGCTGGCGGGGGCTGTGATCGTCTCCGGAATCGTTGCATTGACGCTTTCTCCGATGATGGGATCAAAGCTGTTGCGCGCCGGCGACACCGAGCGAGGCTTCGCAGGATGGATCAATCGCCGCTTCGAACGTGTACGCAGCGCGTATGAATACACTCTTAGCGGAACCCTCCGCTACCGGCCGGTGGTGCTCACTCTGTGGGCGATCGTCGCCGTGCTGATGATCCCGTTCTATATGTTTTCGCAACGGGAACTAGCGCCGGCCGAAGACCAGGGAGTAGTGTTCGGCGTGATTCAGGCGTCGCCCAATTCAACCATCGATCAGACCCGGTTGTTCACCAACCAGGTTTACGACGTCTATCATGCCTTCCCGGAGAGCCAGAGTATTTTCCAGATCACGTCTCCGACCGGCGGCTTTGGCGGCATGGTCACCAAGCCGTGGAGCGAACGCAAGAAGACTGCGCAACAACTGCTGCTTGAATCCACTGGCCCACTTTCGAAAATCGCGGGCATTCGCGTTATTCCGCTGACTCCGCCGGCGCTGCCGGGAGGAGGAAACTTTCCGGTGGACTTTGTGATCGCGTCGCCGGGCGAGCCGCAGCAGCTGCTAGCCATCGCCAAGCAGCTGGTGGGAGCAGCTTTTGCCAGCGGCAAATTTATCTACGCCGACTCCGATTTGAAATACGACCAGCCGCAGACTGAGGTTGTCTTTGATCGCGACAAGCTGCGCTCCCAGGGAGTGGACCTGAGCCAGGCCGGACAGGACTTATCCACCATGCTGGGCGGAAATTATGTCAACCGGTTCAGCATTCAGGGCCGGAGTTACAAAGTCATTCCGCAAATCGAACGGGCCGAGCGCCTGACGCCCGAGCAACTGTCGCAGATTTACGTCACCGGATCGCAGAACAAGCTGGTGCCGCTTTCCACCTTCGCGACCCTGAAGACGACCACCGAGCCGCGAGACCTGAAGAAGTTTCAGCAGCTCAACGCGGTGCGCATTCAGGGAGTGGTGCCGCCGGGAGTGCCGCTGGACCAGGCACTCAAGGTGCTCGAAGCCAAGGCCAAGGAGATCCTGCCGCAGGGCTTCACGGTTGACTACGCGGGTGAGTCGCGCCAGCTCAGGACGGAAGGCAGCAAGTTCCTGGGAACCTTCCTGTTGTCCGGAATCCTGATCTATCTGGTTCTGGCGGCGCAGTTCGAGAGCTTCCGCGATCCTTTTATCATCCTCGCAGGCTCGGTCCCGCTGGCCATTTCAGGAGCGCTGTTGTTCTCATTCCTCGGGCTGACCACGCTCAACATATACAGCCAGGTGGGTTTGATCACGTTAGTCGGACTGGTGTCAAAGAATGGCATTCTGATCGTGGAGTTTGCCAACCATCTGCAGGAAACGGGGAAGGATAAGCTGGCTGCGATCATCGAGGCGGCCGAGACCCGGCTGCGGCCCATCCTTATGACGACGGCGGCCACGGTCATCGGACACTTCCCCCTGGTGCTGGCCAAGGGGCCGGGAGCCGGAGCGCGCAACAGCATCGGCATCATGCTGGTCAGCGGGATGATCATTGGAACGGTCTTTACACTCTTCATCGTGCCATCGATTTACATGCTGGTGGCAAAAACGCACACGCGAGCTTCAGAAGAGGAAGCGCAGCCGGAGGGCGTGCTGGAGCCGGCTGGGGCGGCGTTCTAGCGGGGAGATGGCCCGACGGTGCCGGGCTGGGCTGCCGTCGGGTCGGCACTGTCAAGCAATCCACGGGTGTAAGCCTGCGTCAGAGAAACCGGGTAACTCGGTAACTCGTCTTGCCCGATGACGCTGGTTACTGGCAAGTGAGATTATCCAAACTGCTAACTTGACTATCCGATCAGATAGAGAAATTGCCTGTATCTGTCCTGTTCATCGTCCCGTCCTCTGGGATTTATCGGCAGACTAAACCACTTACAAGTAAGCCACCTTCGATGCGAGGTTGGCATTCCAGTTGCTGCTTCACCCGCATAAGCTCCGGGGACCTTCGATTCCATACCGTAGGCCCAAGTTATGGTTGTTTCCTGCCTCCAGTAAAACCGGGAAGAATGGAATTTACTGCTGGTGTTCAATAAGGTGCAGGTCTTGCCTCCCCGGGACGGAAAGGCAATATGTCAACTCCGAAAGATCGCATTCCACTTCGCGGCAGCGTGAGAGCGCCATTACCGGGTGCGCACGCGGTGGGTGCCGCCAATCCAGATCAGTCAATTACCGTTACCGTAATGTTGCGCCCCCGCACTCCAAGAGAGCCGGTGAACCTGGAAGAGATGGGAGCGCGCTCCCCTCGGGAGCGGCAACACATGACGCGCGAGCAGTTCGAGGGCACCAGTGGCGCGGATCCACAGGACATCGCCAGTATCGAAGCATTCGCGCATGAGCATCAGCTGTCGGTGGCGGAAGCCAACCCAGCTGAAAGACGCGTGGTGCTATCGGGTACGGTGGCAAACTTCAGCAAAGCCTTTGATGTTGAGCTAAAACGATATGAGCACGCAGGAGGTTCGTACCGCGGACGCACCGGCTCGGTGCACCTACCGTCTGACCTCGTGGACATAGTTCAGGGTGTGTTCGGACTGGATGACCGGCCCCAGGCCAAGGCTCACTTTCAGAGGAGGAATCGGCCGGTGGGCATCAGAGCTCTGACTCCGGATACCTCTTTCACTCCAACCCAACTTGCAGATCTGTATTCCTTCCCGCCAGACGCGGACGGAACGGGTCAATGCATCGCCATTGTTGAGTTGGGAGGCGGCTACCAGAGTCGGGACTTGAAGGCGTATTTCAACAAGCTCAACCTTCCCCACCCAAAGGTAAGCGCCGTTTCGGTGGATGGTGGTCATAACCAGCCGGGAGGCGACGCCGACGGCGAGGTGATGCTGGACATCGAGGTGGCTGGCGCTCTGGCCCCCAAGAGCAAGATCGTGGTTTACTTCGCGCCCAACACCGATCAGGGCTTTCTTGACGCGATCGTGAAAGCTGTTCATGACAAGCGTCACAAGCCGTCCGTCATTTCCATCAGCTGGGGAGGCCCCGAGTCACAATGGACGGACCAGGCCCTGCAAGCCTACGACCAGGCATTTCAGGATGCCGCAGCTCTCGGAGTCACCGTCTGCTGCGCAGCCGGAGACAACGGATCGACAGACGGCGTGGGAGATGGCCTGCAGCACGTGGATTTTCCGGCCTCAAGTCCCTTTGCCCTGGCTTGCGGCGGCACTCGGCTGCAGGCTTCGGGAAGCACCATTTCATCGGAGACGGTCTGGAACGACGGTCCAGACAGCGCCAGCGGAGGCGGAATAAGCGATTTCTTTGACCTCCCGAGCTGGCAGGCCGGTGCGAAGGTTCCAGGGTCGAAAAACCCGGGCGGCCGCATCGGAAGGGGTGTCCCCGACGTAGCCGGAGATGCTGACCCGAACACCGGCTATTCCGTAATTGTGGACGGACAGGATGCAGTGATTGGAGGAACGAGTGCGGTAGCGCCACTCTGGGCAGGCCTGATCGCGCGGATCAATCAAAAACTGGCCGCCAGTGTGGGCTACTTGAACCCGCTACTCTACAGCCAGCTCCAGTCCGACTTGCACGACATTACTCAAGGCGACATCGGTGCCTACAAGGCTGCCAAGGGATGGGATCCCTGTACCGGGTGGGGAAGCCCCGACGGCGGAAAGCTAGTCTCTTCCCTGGTACCCAAGCCAGCCGGCAAGGCGGCAGGCAAGGGGCAAAGAGTCGCATGAGATAAATGGAGTTTGCTGTTCCTCGCTGATAAAGGGATCAGGGCGCGCCAGTGGCGCGTCCTCTTTTTACAGCTTGCGAATTGCCCGCCTTGCCTCTGCGATGGCTGGCCCATGTACTGCGGCTAAGTGGGGCGGCGGAAACCAGTTGTTCAGAATTCACTTCCCGGTTCTCAGCATTTCAGGGTGAGGGGCTCTCAGGCGGGGCTGGCCGCCTCGATTTTGGCACGGCTCCGGAAAAAGATCGCAATGAGCAGCAGGATGACGAAAGCGCTCAAGGCGGAGCTGGTCCAGAAGGCCCGCCAGTTGCGGGTTACCTCGGTACCAACGGTGTGGCTGAAATAATCCACCGCCCGGCCCGAGATCAGAGAGCCGATCAGCATTCCCACTCCATAAGTAAGAAACGTAATCAATCCTTGCGCGGCGCTCCTCAGGTTGGCAGGAGCTTCCTGGTCGGTGTAAAGCTGTCCGGTCATAAAGAAGAAGTCGTAACAGATGCCATGGAGCAGAATCGCCACATAGAACATCCAGATGCCGCTGCCGGGATTGCCGTACGCGAGCAGCATGTAACGCACCGACCAGGCGAGCAGGCCCATGATCAGAATGCTTTTGACTGTGACGCGCCGGAGGATGAAGGGCATGAGGATCATCATCACGACTTCGGAAGCCTGTCCCAGGGCCATCTTGCCGGCGGCGTTAACGACGTGCAGAGAATTCAGATACGCATTGGTAAACGAAAAGTAGAAGGTGAGAGGGATGCAGGCCAGGATCGAGGCCACGGCAAACACCGCGAACGACGGACGCTTGAGCATGACCAGCGCGTCCAGCCCGAGGATGCGCCTGAGTGTGACCGACTGGCCTTTGCTGGGCGGCGGGGTGTGCGGAAGAGTCAGGCTGAAAATGCTCATGACTACAGACGCTCCCGCAGCCAGCAGAAAAGGAACGGTGGAGGTTTCGACTCCGAGGCGTCCGATGGTCACGCCAATCGCAATCCAACCCAGGGTTCCGAAAACGCGGATCAGGGGAAAATCACGGCCTGTGTCTTTAAGATGTTGCAAGGTAAGCGAGTTGGTGAGCGCGATGGTGGGGAAGTAGCAAAGACAATAAGCGAACATCAAGGCGTACACCGCGCCAAAGCTGGTTGCCTTGGTGACGAAAAAGAGAAGCACCGCGCCCAGCAGATGCAAGGCGGCCAGGACCCGCTCGGACGCGAAGAAACGGTCCGCGATCAGGCCGACAAAGAAAGGAGAGATCATGCAGGCCAGGGCGGTCGTTCCAAACACAGCACCGGCTTCAGTTCCCGTGAATTTCAGGGTGATGGTGAGATACGCGCCCAGGGTGACGTACCAGGATCCCCAGATCACGTAATTGAGAAACATCATCAGGCTGAGACGAATTCTGTCTGCGATGAGCATGTCAGCGGGCACCGGTCGGGGGATTTGGAGAGCGCATGACTATTGGGCCCGCCGCGCTGGGCCATTGAGCCATAAATCGATGGGCTTTTTAACGGCAGGAGCCTCGAAGGGAAGCACGATCTTTCTTCCTTCTCCGGCGGAGGCATATCCGGCATAAAGGGCGTGCATGACGACCAGCCCATCTTCTCCCGTGACTCGCGGAGTCTCTTTTCCGCGGACGCAGCGGGCAAAGTGGGTCAACTCCTGCGGTGTGCCGTAGTTCCACAATTCCTCGAACACCGGATAAGTCCAACCTTTGGTGGTGGGGGCCTTTTCAACGGCGTAGCCGTAGCCGTTTTCGCTGTATGTGGGCAGCGCGTTGCCCATGTGCAGGTTGGCATAGGTCACGCCTTCCGCGCCAAAAACCTCGATGCGATCATCCATGCCGCCGCGGCGCGCCCAACTGTTTTCGATCAAGGCTTCGGCGCCGTTGGCAAACTCGAGGATGCAGAGCGAATCGTCTTCGGCTTGTGTCTTGGCGGCGTGAACGTAGGTGCCCATCTGGCAATAGATCGACTTGATGGCGGAACGGCCCAGAAACCAGTAGCAGAAGGCGATGCCGTGGCAGCCCAGATCCATGAAGGCGCCGCCCCCGGAACGATTGACGTCCCAGAACCACTCGCTGTGCGGGCCGAAATGCTTTTCACTTTGCTTGATGAGATAGATTTTTCCGAAGGCGCCGGCATCGGCCATTTCTTTCGCTTTTAGGTATTTCGGAGTGAAGACAAGCTCCTCTCCGTACATCAGGAGAACGCCGTGGCGTTTGGCGGCGGCGATCATCTCCTCGCCCTCCGCGATGGTCATGGCCAGGGGCTTTTCACAGACGATGTGTTTGCCGGCCGCGGCGCAATCCTTCGTCATTTGTGCATGCAGGCTATTGGGGGCGGCGATGGCCACCATCTCGATGTCTTGTTCCTTGAGCATCTCGCGGTGGTCGGTGAACACGCGCGGAATGTTGAATTTCCTGGCAAATGCAGCTGCGTTTCCTGGAGTAGGGGAAGCCACGGCAACGACCTCGGCCGCGTCTGGCATGATTTGCAGCGATGCGGCGTGAATGTCGGCCTGAAATTGCGATCCGATGATCCCGACCTTAACCTTGCCGTTTGCCATGCGCTTTTCGCACTCCTTTAGGGCCTGTCCGATGGTCCCAGCGGCTTCACTCTGATATTACGAAACCAAATTTCCGAACCTTCTGCTTCCAACAGAATTCTTCCACTCTTGAGCGGAATCATCCGCGAGGGATTGGCCGGGTCGGGCTGCTGGATGTCACGGGCGTGGTTTACGATCCGGCCGTTTACCAGATGCGTTGTCTGATCTCCATGCAGAATTACATCCACGCTGTTCCAGCCGTCCCGGTTCTCGAAATCTCCCGACTTTAGCACCCGCAGCGAGTCGCCAGGCGCGCTGCGGACACGAGTGCCGGCCTGCCTATCGTCGTCATACATCGGAAAAGAGGGAGCGATGAAGAAAGCTGTCACCGATGCGCCGTTGACAATCCACAGATCGCCGACGTCGGTTTCCTCAATCTGGCACTCGAGGGATGTGGGATAGATCCTGTCAGGGCCGACTGCGAGGTAGAGCAGGCCGCTATTCCTCTTGCCCTCCGAAGCGCGCTTCGTGCCCCACTTGTACTCAGCGTGAATGCGGACGTTGGAGAATTCCTGGGTCGTCGCCAGGTATCCGTTGTCCGATTTCCCGTCGGACATGGGAACGTCCAGGATGTGAATCATTCCGTTCTCTACCTTGAAGACACCCTTGGGATCCTTGTTCCTGCCGCTCGAATCGAGATAGGAATACCAGCCGTCGAGGTTCCTGCCGTTGAACAGAGGTACCCAGCCATCGCTATCCGGTTTCTCTCCGGACGCGGCAGATGCAGAGGGAAGACTCAGCATGCAGATCACAAGGAGCAAGCCGATTGAGGGGCGCAGGAGCGCTGATTTCATATGGGTCTCGTCTGACTACATTTGCGTACGATTATGAAGACCGGGGCGCGGGATCGTCGCAGCCGACAAATTCCAACAGGAGCCGATTGCCCTTGTATTCCATCTCGTCGTGAATGCCGATCTTGGATGTGTAGTAGCCGCGAACGGTGAGGTGTTTCAGTTCGCGAAAAAACCGGACTTCGGGAAGATCTGTCATCTGATCGTTGTCCGAAAGGACAGTGAGGACAGCAATTCTCTCTTCGGGAGTGGAATCGACAAACGACTTTCCGTGATAGTGCTGGCTCATGAGATCGACGAGGCGAAGCCCCTCTGTCCAGGTTGATTTGAGGTTGTCATCCGTGCTCCCGCTCAATTCCTGCTCGATGTAGTCGGCGACCTGGGCGGCCTTGGCGCCGCCGGAATGGCTGTCAGCTGGAATGATGGTCTCCGACAACTCTTCGACCAGTGTGTGCTGTGCGGGAGTGAAGAAGCGGGCAGTGGATCCACCCCCGGCGGGTTTGGCTGGCGACGTCGCCGGAGCACCCTCGGCCTGAGGCGCTTTCGAAGCCACCGCTGGCAACGGCAGGAATGATGCTCCGAGCACCGTGGCGGAGGCTTTCAACCATTGGCGGCGGTCGTGCTTCAGATCGATTGGGTTTTTCTTCGACATGGCCTCTCCCTAAAGATTTCCTTTGCCCAGTTCGTCGGCGAGATAGTCGCAGGAGCGCCAGCACAACGCCATGATGGTCCAGGTGGGATTCTGGCAGCTGGCATTTACGAAAGCGCTGCCATCCACCACGAACAGGTTCTTGACGTCATGCGACTGCTCAAACTGATTCAGCACCGAAGTCTTCGGGTCGTTGCCCATTCGCGAAGTGCCCATTTCATGGATGGACCAGCCTTCAGTGAGGACACGGCTGCTCACGTGCGTGATCTTGAATCCCGCAGCCTCGAACATCTCCTGGGCGGTTTCCTTCATGTCTTCGGCCATGCGGTGTTCGTTGTCGCCAAACTTGTAGTGAAAGCGTAAAGCCGGGATGCCCCACTTGTCTTTCACCACGGGATCGAGATCGACATAGTTTTCGTAGCGCGCCAGCACTTCGCCAAAGGCTCCCATGCCGACGTATGAGCCCTGGTTCTGGCGAACCTCCTCCTTGAATGACGCGCCGAAGCCGTGGGCATCCGTACCTTGCGGAAACATGCGCGCGCCGCTCCCGCCTTCAAATCCATAGCCGCGGATGAATTTGGGATGCTTCTCGTTAAGGTTGCGAAACCGGGTCAGGTAAAAGCCACCGGGGCGGCCGTCATCCAACGTGGGCGGCTTGCCGACGAGATTCTTCGCCTGGCCGGTGACGCCGGGGCCCATAATGTGCTCGCAGAAATTGTGACCGACATGGCCGCTGGAGTTGGCCAGTCCATTGGGATAGAGACGAGACTTCGAGAGCAGCAGAAGACGCGCCGACTCTAGCGTCGAAGCTGCTACCACGACGACCTTGGCGCGGACGTTGTAGTCCTTCATGGTCTCCGAGTCGATGAAGTGCACTCCGCTGGCCTTGCCGGTCTGGGGATCCACCGTGATTTCGCGTACCACCGCGTTGGTGCGCAGCGTCAGGTTGCCTGTATCCGCCGCGGGATAAATCAGGCCGGTCGGAGAGTCAAACGCCGCATGAATGTCACAGCCGCCCTTGCGTTCGCAGGCCCCGCGGCCCCAGCAACGGCTGCGATATTTGTTGTGCTTCAGCCCATCGGTGGTGACGCCGGCACGGTACTGGGTGAGGACCCGGCCCATCTTCCGCAGGCTTTGCTGAAGCGTGACCTCGGCGCAGTTCAGTTTTGTGGGACGCTGAAAGATGCTGTCGGGAAGGTAGGGAAGATTTTCCTTCACCCCCGTGATGCCGAGGTACAGATCCACCTTGTCGTAATAAGGAGCGAGGTCGCTGTAACTGATGGGCCAGTCTTCGCCGAATCCGTCGCGGCTTTTGGCCTTGAAATCGTAGTCGGAGAGCCGCAGCGCCAGGCGGCCCCAGATGTTTGTTTTTCCACCCAGGCAGCGTGCCCGCACCCACGCGTAGTTGGTGCCGGTGAATGGATTCTCGCGCTCATCCACCACGATGTTCTTCACATAGTCAGTGTTGCCGATATAGCTGTGAAGGTGCTTGGACTTCTCAAAGCCCGGACCGTAGGGAGGATTGCGGATGGTGTATTCGTTGAAGCTGAGAGAGTGATGGTCGGGCGGGAGCTCGCCGCGATGAGCATTGTCATAGGGCCACTCCATGGACCGCAGTTCCTTCTCGATAGGAAGTTTCTTTCCGGCCTCGATCATCAGGACCTGCAGGCCGCGGCTGGTCAGGACATGCGCCGCCATTCCGCCGGCGGCGCCGGATCCCACCACCACGGCATCATAAAGTTTGTTCAGATCAATTTCGGAGTCGGCCATCGCGAAGACTTTCTGTCCCGGTTGCGGACGTACCGTGCCTGGGGTTTTAGGAACTCACGACTATAACAATCGCAGCGATTGGTTTCGAGTGAAATCTGAGGTCATTCTGAAGTGCCCGTCATGGTTTCGGGCTCCAGAAAGGCTCGCGCGCCGGAACAAACTGGATGGGGACTCCGGTCACGAAGGTCTTCAACCAGCGCGTACACTCTTCCATGCCAGCCTGCTCCGAGGGGATGTGGCCGAGGATGATCAGGGACTTCTGTTTGCCTTCGCTGACCGCATCCGCCACGTACTCCACCGTCTCCCATTCCTGCGCCTCGCCAATAACCAGGGCTTGCACTCCAGTCATCTCCAGTGCTTCGGCATGATGGGTAAATCCGGCGGCACCGGGAGCCATGGCAAGTTTGGTTATGCGTAAGTCAGGGTCTCCGACCACACGCATGACGTGTATTCCCAGCTTGCGCTTGATCTCGGACGCAAGCGTCTCGAGCGACGTCTCCGGCATATTGAACAAATACTGATTGTGCGCATCCTGAAACTTCTCCCACCCCAGGGCGTGAACCATGCCGGCCTCTATACCATCTGGAGTGCGCGCGTGCCAGTGGTCGTGGAAGCGCCAGATCACCAGGCCATGCTTTTCGATGAACTGCCTCTTCTCCACCAGCACGGGATCGTTGTCTTTCTCCGGCAGCTGGTTGGCATTGTCGAGATGATCGAAGAAAGTCGGTTCGTGAGTGATGATCAGATTGTCGCCGACGGCAACGGCGCGTTGCAGCACCTCGAGAGTGGCCATCATGGTCACGGCAATGCCTGTTACCGGAGTGTCGGGATTACCGGCCTTGAAAGTATCCACCGTATCACTCTGCCAGGGAACTCCGACTTGCTGCTGAATGCGCGCAATCACTTCGCGAGCAGTCAAGGGCTGGTCCCGGGCGAACGCGGAGGTGGTCAATAAAATAATGGTAGTCAAAATGATTGTGTTCGATGTTATGCGTGTCCTTATGATGGGCATTGGGCCTCCGGCAGCGCGGCCATGATAGTATCCCATTTCTTTTGACCTGACGTTCGTCTTGACCGTCCAGGGAGTATCCTCAGCCGCAAAGGAAACAGTTGATGATTGGATTTGGAGTGATTCGGAGCAACCTCCGGGAATTCACGATCGCGAGTGCGATCGTCATCGTGCTAGCCATTCCTGGTGTAGCTGCCGAACCTCAGAGCTCAACCCAGCCGGCCGGCACTGCGAAGGTGAAGCGCAACCCGGCGCAGGAGCAGCGCGACTGGCCCGCATACGGCAGCACTGCCGAGAACAATCATTACTCCTCTCTGGCACAGATCGATCGAGAGATGGTCAAGCACCTGGCAGTGGCCTGGAGCTTCGACTCACAGGAAGAAGGCGGCCTGCAGAGCACGCCAATTGTCGTCGAAGGCGTGCTGTACGGGATCACCCCGACGCAGAAGATCTTCGCCCTGGATGCCGCCACCGGCAAGCTGTTCTGGAAGTTTGACTCGGGCGTCAAAGGAACCCAGCCGGACCGCGGCCTCGCCTACTGGGCACAGGGCAAGGACAAACGGATCCTGGTTGGGGTGATGAACTTTGTTTATGCGCTCAACGCGATTACCGGCCGTCCCATCGCCGGCTTCGGACATCATGGGCGAATTGATTTGCGCGAGAACCTGGGCCGTGAGCCAGTCACCTCGCAATCGGTCGATCTCACCAGCCCAGGGGTCGTTTACCAGGATTTGCTGATCGTTGGCGGACGGAATCCCGAAGCCCCGCCATCCCCCCCGGGAGATGTTCGCGCCTTCGATGTGCGAACAGGAAAACTGCGCTGGTCGTTTCATACCATCCCTCACCCCGGGGAGTTTGGTTACGACACCTGGCCGCGGGATGCATGGAAGACCGCCGGCGCCGCCAACAACTGGGCCGGCATGACAGTTGATGCCAAACGTGGAATTGTTTACGTCCCCACCGGCTCCGCCGTGCCTGACTTCTACGGCGCGGATCGCGTAGGCGATGATCTGTTTGCCAACTGCCTGATCGCCCTGAATGCCGAGACGGGCGAGAGGATATGGCATTTTCAGGCAGTCCGTCACGACATATGGGACCGGGATTTTCCCGCAGCGCCCGTGTTGCTCACGGTGAAGCGCGACGGCAAAAATATTGACGCGGTGGCGCAGACCACGAAGCAGGGCTTTGTATATCTCTTTGATCGAAGTAATGGAACGCTTCTCTTTCCGGTGGGGTATCACAAGTATCCCGAAAGCACAGTGCCGGGCGAGGTTACTGCCGCCGAACAGCCGCTTCCGATCCTCCCAGCGCCCTACGCTCGCCAGCTTCTTACCGAAGACCTGCTTACCGACCGGACCTCTGAGGCGCATCAGTGGGCGCTGGAAAGATTCCGCACGTTCCGCAGCGTGGGGCAGTTTGCTCCCTTCAGCGTGGGAAAAGAGACGATCGTCTTTCCCGGCTTTGACGGCGGCGCGGAGTGGGGCGGTCCCGCGGTCGATCCGGAGACGGGAATCATTTATGTGAACTCGAACGAAATGGCATGGACCGGCGCGCTCGCGCCCAACACGGGAGAGAACAGCGCGCAGAGTATTTACCTGAATCAGTGTGGAGTTTGCCATGGCGAAAAGATGGCGGGTTCTCCTCCCGCCATTCCCTCTCTTGCAGGTTTGGGAGACCGCCTCGCTCCCCAGCAGATTGCGGCCACCATCAAGAGTGGAAAAGGCAGGATGCCGGGATTTCCCAACCTTTCTGACGATCAGATGTTCGCGCTGCTGACCTATCTCACCAGTGGCGAGAGCAAGGAACTGATGGGCGGCGGACCATCGCCTGTGCCCATGAAGTATCGCTTCACCGGTTATCACAAGTTTCTTGATCCCGACGGGTATCCAGCGGTCCTGCCACCCTGGGGCACGTTGAACGCGATCAATCTGAACACTGGCGAGTATGCCTGGAAGATTCCCCTGGGACAGTATCCGGACCTGGCCGCAAAAGGACAGAAGGACACAGGCTCGGAAAACTACGGCGGCCCGATCGTGACCGCGGGTGGGCTGGTTTTCATCGGGGCAACGAACTTCGACAAGAAATTTCGCGCCTTCGATAAATCCACAGGCGAACTGCTGTGGGAAGCAACTTTGCCATTCGCGGGCAACGCAACGCCGGTCACGTATGAGGTGAACGGGCGGCAGTTTGTGGTGATCGCAGCCGGAGGCGGTAAGGATCCCAAGTCTGGCTCCGGGGGAGTGTACGTAGCTTTCGCCCTGCCGCAATAGTTGCACTGCTCCGCTCCAGACCTGAGCCTTGACGAATCGGAGCGGAAGTGCGAAGTCTGCCGTCCGGCGTCGGAAGCCCGACGCTACTCGTAACGCAATGCCTCGATCGGGTCAAGCCGTGCGGCCTTGCGCGCGGGGTAGAAGCCGAAGAAGACTCCAACCGCCATGGAAAACAGCACGGCGGCGAAAATCGCTGTGGGAGAGACCAGCACGGGCCACCCCAGGGTGTGCGTGATCAGGTAAGACGCTCCCATGCCCGAGAGAATTCCGATGCTGCCGCCCACCACGCTGAGCACAACGGCTTCAATCAGGAACTGTTGCTGAACATCCCCCTCGGTTGCGCCGATGGCCATGCGGATGCCGATTTCGCGGGTGCGCTCGGTGACCGAGACCAGCATGATGTTCATGATGCCGATGCCGCCGACCAGCAGGGAAATGCTGGCGATCGAGGCCAGCAGGATAGTGAACAGGCGAGCATTCTGATCAGCCAGGTCGGCGATGTCGGCCAGATTGCGCACGAAAAAGTCGTCATCCTGTCCGGAACGGATGCGGTGGCGGTCGCGCAGCAAAGCCGTGATCTGCTGCTGGGCCGTGTAACTGGCGTCTTTCGAGGCCGCGGAAACCATGATCCAACGCAGCCAGTCCTGCCCGGTAATTTTCTTTTGCAGGGTAGTGATGGGCACAACGATGATGTCGTCCTGGTCTTGGCCCATGGCGGCCGAAGTACCTTTCGGGGTCAATAGTCCCACCACTTTGAATGACAGGTTGTTGATGCGCACGGTCTGTCCAATGGGATCAGTGGCTCCGAACAGGTTCTTACGCACGGTTTCCCCGATGACCGCGACGTTGGCAGCCGTGGTCACGTCATCCTGGGTGAAGGACGTGCCCTCGGCAAAAGGCCAGCTCCGAATGTCGAAATATTGCGGTTCGGTGCCGTTGATGTTGGTGGCCCAATTGTCATTTCCAAAAACCACCTGGGCCGAGCTCTGGCTGCCGGGGGCGGCGGCGACGACCGACGGGCACTCGCGCATAATCGCCAGCAGATCGTCGTAAACCAGCGTCTTGGTAGCACCCCAGCCCATGCGCATGCCGCCGCGGTTTACCGTGCCGGACTGGACGAACAGCATATTGGATCCCATGGCGGCGATCTGTTGCTGCGCCTGCTGTTGCGCGCCTTGACCCACGCTGACCATGGCGATGACCGCGCCCACTCCGATAATGATGCCCAGCATGGTGAGCATGGAGCGCAGCTTGTTACGGGCCAAGGCCCGCATGGCGATACGAACGATCGCTACCAGATCCATAATGCCTTCCTACGCCACCTTCGGGCCAAACATATCCAGCGGAGTGTTGGGCCCGATTTTTCCCAGTTTCACCAGGCGCGCGATGATCGAACCAATGGACCGGTTGTGTGTCTGCGCGATCTGGTGAAAATCAATTCCCCGGCGCAACTCCTCGCAGACCTGTTCATCCTCAGCACGCGACCAGGACTTGCCCGCATTCGCCGGCGGCGTTTTCCTGGAGCGCTCGCGCTCTTCCACATATTCCAGGGCGAGCACCGCGCGATGAAGCGCCCTTACCACGGGCGGGAACTGGTAAACCGCGTCGGAGCTCAGGACCTCGCCGGTCTCAGGATTCACTCCATCGGCCAAAGCTCGCATGATTTTCAATGCCTCTGCAATCTCCATAACGGACCTCCCGACGCACATCGTAGAAGGCCGGTCCCGCCCAATCTGTGACGACTGAACCAAAGTGATGTTCACTCCCGCGACGGGAATCATCGGTTCCGCAGCCAACCCGATCGTCAATCCTCGAGTGCGGGCAATTGTTTCAGGACCTCCGCCGCCACCGGCCGGCTCTGCACCGGTTCATCGCGACGAATCGTTCCGTCGCGAAAGTGAATGCCGCGCTTGGCAAATTCTGCGATGTCGGGCTCATGCGTCACCATCACGACCGTGAGCCCATCGTCATTCAACTTCTGAAAGACCCCCAGGATCTCAACTGAAGTCCGGCTGTCCAGATTGCCGGTGGGCTCATCCGCCAGCAGGATCGAAGGGTGATTGACCAGTCCGCGGGCGATGGCGACCCGCTGCTGCTGACCGCCAGACAACTGGGAAGGGAAGTGCTGCATGCGATCGGCCAGTCCCACCAGTTCGAGCGCTTCCCGTGCCCGCTTCCGGCCTTCTTCCTTGCTGACCTGCGCGTACAGGGTGGGCAGTTCGACATTCTCCAGGGCGGTGGTGCGTGAAAGCAAATTGAATCCCTGAAAAACGAAACCGATCTTGCGGTTGCGGATGGTGGCCAATTCCTTTTTGGTAAGGTCGGAGACGGCTATATTCTCCAGCAGGTAGCGCCCGCTGGTAGGTTTGTCCAGGCAGCCCAGGATATTCATGAAAGTGGATTTGCCGCTGCCGCTGGCGCCCATGATGGCCACAAACTCCCCGCGCTCGATGCGCAGATTGACGCCGCGCAGCGCATGCACCTTGGTTTCCCCCAGATCGTAATACTTGTGGACGTCATCAATCTGGATGAGGTTCCGCGAGCTGTTTTCGGTGGGTTTGTTCACCTTGGATTGTGGGATGGTTGCCATTTATTTCTTGTGTCCTCGCGCTTCGGCCTTTCTTTCGCTCCTTGGAGCTCGGTTCGTCCTGCTCTTTACCCGGGGCTCACGCCCCGGGCTGCATTCTGACGCCGCTTCGCGGCTTGCGCGACGCCTGTCTCTGGGTCGTCGGTCGTCAGCTTGGCCTTAAGCTAAAAGCTAAGAGCTAAGCCAGTGCGGCTGCCGGATTTATCTTCCGGGTGGCCGGCCTCCTCCGAGGCCTGGCGCCCGGGCGGCGCCCGAACTCGCGGCCACACCCCCTGTGACCAATTCGTCGCCTTCGTTCAATTGCCCTTTAAGCACCTGTGCGACTTCCGTCACGGTATGGTCGGTGATTCCAGTGCGGATTCTGACCGGTTCCAGGGTCTTGTCGGGACGCAGCTTCCAGACCACAGCCACGTCCACCCGGGGAGTGCGCTGCTGCCCGGCTTCTGCCCCGCCGCCCTGGCTGCCTTCGGCATGGGCGCGCTGCTGCTTGGCGGCAGCCCCGGTGTCTCCCGAGCCCTGCGTGCTCGCTGCCTGCGTGCCTCCACCCTGGCCAGAAACCAATCCATATTGTTTATAGAGCGCGCGCACCTGGTCGGCGGGCATGTCCGGCTTATAGCGCAACGCCCCGTTGGGTACGCGTAACGTATTCTGTGCGTTCGCCACCGGAATCGTGATGTAGGCGGTCATGCCCGGAAACAGCTTCAGCTCCGGGTTATCGAAGTCGATGATGGTGTTGTAGGTGACAACGTTCTGGACTGTGGTCGCGTTCAATCGCACTTGTGAGACCCGGCCGGTAAATGAGTCTTTGGGGAACGCGTCTACCTTGAAGGTGACGATCTGGCCGGTATGGATCATGCCGACATCGGACTCATCGGTGCTGGCATAAACCTGCATCTTGGTCAGGTCCTGCGCAATGGTGAAAAGAGTTGGCGCCTGCAGGGACGCAGCCACCGTCTGGCCCACATCCACGCTGCGCGCGATCACCGTGCCATCGATAGGCGCATGGATGGTGGTGTAATCAAGATTGGTCTGCGCCACCGTAACCGCTGCCTGCTTCTGTTGCGCCTGCGCAACCGCCTGGGTAATGGTTGCCTTGGCTGCGGCCACTGCCGCGTCCGCCGAATCGGCGTTGGCCTTTGCCAGGTCGAGCTGTTGCTGGCTCATCACGCCCGCTTTGGCCAGCCCGGAAGTCCGTTCATAATCTGCCCGCGTCTGCAACGCCGTAGCTTGCGCCTTTTCCAGATTGGCCTGGGACGCCACCACGTTGGCTTTGGCGTTCGCCAAATCAGCCTTGGCCTGCAGCAGAGAACCCTGAAACAACGAAGGATCGATTTGCGCCACCACCTGTCCTTTTTTTACGCGTGAATTGAAGTCGGCATTCAGCCGGGAAATCGTCCCCGAGACCTGCGAACCTACCTGCACCGTCGTGACCGCGTTGATGGTGCCGGTGGCCTCCACCACCTGGTGGATTTCGCCGCGATCGACCTTGGTGGTGAAATACTTGGGCTGGTCATTGCCCTTGAACTGAAAGGCGGCGAAGACAGCAATGGCCACAACCACCAGACCCGCTATCAGCCAATGACGTTTCAGCATGTTCACCACTGCTGCCTCACTTTTGGGGATTTGTCGTCCGGATTCCGCTTCGCATCACCCCACTAATAGAAACCCCGAACCAGGGCCAGGGTTGCGGATAGAATCACTAGCTTGCACTGAAGGACCGCAACCTGCCTTCATGGATGGTACATCTTGCGTGACAAATGAGTGGATCAGTTAAGATTTTACAAAAGTTTACTTAGATGAAGATTGGCTGAAGATGAGTGTTTCATAACTTGGGCTGAACCAGGGGTCGAGAGGAAAACGCTGATGGATGGACAGGCATTCTGGCTCACGATCCGGCTGTCCGCGCTGGTGGCGGCCATTCTTGTGGTGTTGGGACTTCCACTCGCTTACTGGATCAGCTATTCTCGCTGGCGCTGGAAATTTATCGCCGAAGCTGTCTTTGCTCTGCCCATCGTGCTGCCTCCCACTGTTCTGGGTTTTTATGTCCTGGTCGCGCTGGGGCCGCACAGTCCCCTGGGACGCGGCTGGCAAGCACTCACCGGGCACACCCTGGCGTTTACCTTTGAAGGACTGGTCATCGGCTCCGTCGTGTACAGTCTTCCGTTTGCGGTGCAGCCTTTCGCGGCCTCGTTCTCGGCCGTGGATCCGCGGCTGTTGGCGGCTTCGCAGACCCTGGGAGCTTCCCGAGTCCGCACATTCTTTCGCGTCATTTTGCCTTTGTCGCTCTCCGGACTGGTCACGGGAGTGGCCCTCAGCTTCGCCCACACCATGGGCGAGTTCGGCGTGGTGCTGATGGTAGGAGGCAATATTCCCGGAGTCACGCGAACGGTCTCGATCGATATCTACGACAAGGTGCAGGCCGTCAACTATTCCGGCGCCAACGCTACGGCCCTGGTGCTGCTGGCCATCTCGTTTGTGACCCTCTCCGTGGTCTATGCCTTGAACCGGCGGGTATGGATATGGAAGCAGATGCAATGACCACGAAGGACACGAAGTACCATCAACAAAAGGACAGAAGAACGACATCGCGGGGACTCACGGAATTCCTTCGTGATACTTAGTGTACTTCGTGGTTATCGGTTTTAGGTGAGCCACCGTTCATGGCTTCCATGCTAAACAACGCCGCCATCGTCAACGCTGCCGCCCGAGCAGAACCTCATGCAGCGTCGGTGCAAATTCGCAAGCGGCTGGGAAAAGATTTCGAACTTGATCTGGCTGCCGCCCTTCCACCCGGAATCACGATCCTATTTGGTGCTTCAGGGGCAGGGAAAACCACGCTGCTCGATTGCATCGCCGGGCTGGTCCGGCCGGACGCAGGCCGAATCGCGACACCAGAGAATATCCTGTTCGACGGGGCGCTCGGAACTGATGTTGCCTCCCGGTTCCGTCGGGTGGGTTACGTGTTTCAGGACCTGGCGTTATTTCCCCATCTGACGGTCGAGGGCAACGTGGAGTACGGCCTCTCCGGGCTGGGCAGTGAGCAACGCGGGCAGCGCAGCGCCGCCATTCTGGAGTCCTTCCGCATCGCACATCTGCGCGGGCGCCGGCCGGGGCAGATTTCCGGTGGGGAGCGGCAGCGAGTCGCACTGGCCCGCGCCCTGGTGATCAATCCCGCAATTCTCCTGCTGGATGAGCCGCTGGCGGCCCTGGACGCAGCCACCAAGTCAAAGATTGTCGATGATCTGCGCGCCTGGAACCAGGAGCATCGAATCCCTATCGTGTATGTCACACACAGCCGGGAGGAGGTCTTTGCGCTGGGTGAACAGGTGATCGTGCTGGAGAATGGCCGCGCCATCGCGCGCGGGACGCCGCACCAGGTCATGCGGGCGCCGCGCCTCGAAACCGTGGCCCAGCTCGCCGGCTTTGAGAATATTTTCGATGCTACGGTCGTTGCCGCTCACGAAGACCGCGGCACCATGGTGTGCCAATTGTCCGGCAGCAAGGTTGAGCTGGAAACTCCGCTGGTGCGGGCGGAAGTGGGCTCGGCGCTGCGAATTGGGATTGGCGCGGGAGACATTCTGCTGGCTTCGATTCAGCCTAGCGGGTTGAGCGCCCGCAACATCATTCCCGGCCGGGTGGTTTCCCTGGCGCAGCGCGACGTGATTGTGGTAGCGAAAGTGAATTGCGGAGTGGAAATGGAAGTGAATCTCACGCTGGCGGCCCGGGACTCGCTGCATCTCCAGCCGGGCTGCGAAGTGTGGCTGGTAGTAAAAACTCACTCCTGCCATCTGATGGGGACTTCGTAGCGCCGGCGTCCCGCCGGCCGTCCGGAGGGCGTCTCGCCCTCCGCTTGCAATGTCCGGAAATCCGGCGGGCAAAGCCCGCCCATCGAGCCGGCAAGATGCCGGCGCTACAAAAGCAAAGAGCCTCGTCGCTGGACGACGAGGCTTCTCGCGCAATCCAAAATGTTACACGCTGAACGACGATCCGCAGCCGCAGGTACTCTTCACGTTCGGGTTTTCGAACTTGAAGCCGGCGCCCTCGAGAGTCTCGACATAATCGACGACGCATCCGTTCAGGTACATCACCGATGTGGCGTCCACATAGACCTTCAGGCCGTCCATGTCGAAAACCTTGTCCATCATGCCAGCGCCGTTTTCAAACTGCATGGAATAGGAGAAACCGGAGCAGCCGCCTCCCACCACGCCCACCCGCAGGCCGGCCGGGACAGGGTTCTGTTGCGCCATGGTTTCCTTCACCTTGGCAATGGCGCTGGCGGTCAGGCTGATAGGCGCCTTCTTTGTCTCTGCGGGCTTCACTTCCGGGGTCGTTGTCGTCGCCATGGGTATCTCCTTGAAAGGACTCGTTTATTATTATAACAAAGCGGGAGGCAGGCGCACCCTGAAAGTCGCCCTCGAACGATTTCCAGGCTGGTTCCCGTCTAACTTGCCACCAGCCAGTCAGATGACAGTTGCCATCCGGGGGGTGCAGACCTAAAAAACCCGCCGGGTCTTGCCAACAGGTCTATAATTCCGGCTTGGGGCCCTTGTCCGAAAGCTGGTTGTGGGGGCCACAACCACAATTTATCCGAACAGCCTTCGGGACCGGCTCGACATCAGTACCGAGGTGGTCTATGACTCCGGGATTGCTATGGCTGCTGATCGTGTGGGGCGCTCTCACCGTCGTTCTAATTGTCCTCCTCATTTACCGCAGCACGCTGACCATGCAGGAGGACGATCAACTCTTCCTCGATGACTCTGCCTCGGCAATGGCAAAAGACCAGATGGAAATCATGGCCAAGGTAAACAAGATCACTCCCGTGGTGAAATATCTGGGTGCGGTTTCGGGAGTCATGATCTTGGTGATCGCAGGTTGGGCGGTTTATCTGGGATTGAACGCAGTCCAGCCCTGAGTAGTCCGCTGGGGATGGCTGCTGGTGGCAGAAATTTGGACACGCCTGAATTTCGTGGCAGGGCAAAACGTGAGTTGTGCTACCACCCGCTGAGGTTAATCGGGCTTTAGCCACTGAGATTCGCTGTTTTACCGCCGCGAACAGTGGTGCCGGGAACAGGATTTGAACCTGCACGCCTTTTGGGCATTGGATCCTAAGTCCAACGCGTCTGCCAATTCCGCCATCCCGGCTTGCGCCTATTTTAACCGACGAGCGTGGTGATATCATTCCAACCAGAGTGCCAAGGTCCAATCTAAACTGGCTTACCCTCCTGCTGCTGGCGGCGATGATTGTGGTACCGCTGGCGGGACAGGATGTATCAATGATGATGGCGCCGGCCCGGCCTGCTGCCTGCCACCAGCACGAAGGCGCGCTCCCGCTACCCCAACCGGTAAACTACCGCTGCTGCCAGAGCGGACACGATTCCGCCATCGTGCAAAGCTCGCCCGCACCACAACTGGATTCCTTTGACCTGGCCACGCCGGTTGGGCGGACCCAGACTTTCGCACCGCCATCCGCGGTTCAAATCGTCAGGCAGGTATCGACTTCGTCTGCCGACCCACCGAAGCTGACTCCTCTGCGCGTCTAGACGCAAAACAACTATTCCTTTACAACCCCCAGTGCCCACGCGCTTTCAGGCGCCCGTCTGGCTTGGCGCTTCAACCGGTGAAGGAGAAGCTCGGTGCGGAAAATGTTTTTGTTTGCCCTTGCAGTCACATCGCTGCTGGTTTCAAGTCAACTGGCTCTGGCCCAGGATGGCGGCCCCGACATGAATATGTCATGGCAAGGTTCCTCCATGCCGGGTATGGCTGAGGGAGAAATGGGCGACCACCAGATGAGCATGAAGCCGCAATCGCTCACCGCATCTTTGCTTCAGCATGCCACGTCTGGCACCGATGCCGAGCCTGACTCCACTCCCATTCCGATGCTCATGACAACGAGGGGACGTTGGACGCTCATGCTTCATGGCGAGGCTTTTCTCAGTGAGGCCCAGCAGAGCGGCCCTCGCGGCCGCGGCAAGCTCTTTTCCACCAACTGGTGGATGCCGATGGCGCAGCGAAAATTCGGCAAAGGCACTCTGACCCTCAGGACCATGCTCAGCTTCGAGCCGGCCACGGTGACAGAACGCCGCTACCCGGAGCTTTTCCAGGAGGGCGAAACCGCCTTTGGCCGCCCCATTGTGGACGGGCAGCATCCCCACGATTTTTTCATGGAGCTGGCCGCTCTGTATGACTACAAGATCTCAGAGCATACGATGGTGTCTGCGTACGCTGCGCCGATGGGCGATCCAGCGATGGGGCCTGTGGCTTATCCTCATCGGGCCTCGGCATCCGAAGACCCCATCGCGCCGCTGGGACATCATCTCCAGGACTCCACCCACATTGCGGCGGATGTCGTCACACTGGGCCTCACCCACCGCAGCCTGCGAGTCGAGGCTTCGGGATTTCATGGACGCGAGCCCGACGAGTTCCGCTGGAACATCAACTCCGGAAAGATCGACTCGTGGTCGGCCCGGGTCACTGCCAATCCCGGCCAGAACTGGAGTCTGCAATATTCCATCGCGCAGCTGCACAGCCCGGAGGAGCTTGCCCCTGCCGAGGACATCAGACGCATGACCGCGTCGATCCAATACAACCGCCCATTGCGGAAAGGTAACTGGGCGTCGATGGTGGTGTGGGGGCGAAATCAGGATGTTTCCGGCGGCAATGTAGGCAATAGCTATCTGCTGGAATCGACTTTGCGCTTTTTCGACCGCAACCATGCCTGGACTCGCATTGAAAATGTGGACCGCACGAATGAGCTCCTTCTGGGCGGCGGTCCTGAGCCGCCGGGATTCACGGAACGGTATTTCACCCGAGTTCAGGCTTACAGCGCCGGCTACGAGCGGGAGGTCGGCCATATTCCGCATCTCTCGACTGCGCTGGGCGGACAAGTGACGTGGTATGGCGTGCCCGATGTCCTGCAGCCGATCTATGGCCGGCACCCGGTCGGCGGGATTTTATTCCTGCGCCTGCGGACGCAGTAAAGTTATTCGCAGCCCACGTAGGCCCGGACGCCCTCGTCCG
>JBARIF010000051.1:0-11816 GCA_049799615.1 Terriglobales bacterium | reverse complement strand
GGTCTGTCCTGACTTCTCTTTGTCCCTGCCGAACAGGGTAGCGAAATCCTCGACAGCAGTGAGCAGTACGACCAGGGCGGATCCCAGCGCGCCCACCACAAACATAGCTTCCAGAAGACGAATGGCGATAGTCGTGATCACGTGGAGAAAACAAAACCTCCACATTAGTTAATCGCCAAAGGCATAAAAAAGCCGTAAAAAGTTCATAAAATTTCCATAAGTTATCGTGGGTGAACCTGGAAGGGGCTAGTCTTGCCGGGAAGAGAGATGTAACGCTCCCCCATGAGGAACCCGTGTGGGGTAAACGCCGTTCCCCCCTGCTAGGCGGCCGCGGACAGAGAGCGAACCCGTAAGTCATCGCTGACAGCGTGCTCAGAAACAGTAACGCCGACGGACAATTCCGGCTCAGCCGTTCCACCCAGTATTCGGCTCAGATGGAGCAGGGACTGACCTCCACAGCCGGCACAATGCCCGTTCTGGCCGTCGCTGATGACCTCGCAGTTGGCACACAGGACTGCGGTTTGAAGATGAACCAGATTCGCGTCGAGCCAAACTTGAGCACTCATAGGGGTCGCTCCTCGGCGCCGGATTGATCAAATCCGGCTACAGATGACAATTGACGCAGGTCGGTTGCCAAAGCAGAAGCGACCGAACCGGCTTATTCGCAGCAGAGTTGGATGCGATCCCCGGGGGAGGCTGATCACTACTAGGAAAACCCTTGCACATGGCCCTGCCGGGTGGGAAGCATCCCCGCTCCACATTGAGGTTGAAACCACAGTTTTACGGGTAACGGTTACTGTGGTGATACAGATCGGCGCTGCTGGACCGCACCACAAAAATACAGGAAAGCACTATGTTCGATAAAGCGATTCTCACGTCCCCAGTGAAGGCTGACAATTTCCCCACCTCAGGGACTGAAGCCCTGCTGATTTGAAAACAGACTTATTGCACGGACTAAGGCCTGCTCCACCCTAAAGACCCGGTCTACCCTAAGCACCTTAAGCCCGCTGATCTTTTATGCGCTGGAATTGAGCGCTGATGGCCTCGACATTTGTAAGTAAAGCATCGCCGGCGAATTTGAGGCTGGCTTCCGAACGCGCCGCCGCATCCTCGTGGCCAAAGCCGCAGGCGTCCACAACCAGCACTGGAATGTAGCCCAGATCGGCGCCGTGTCGCACGGTCGGTTCAATGCCGATTTCCATGGCGATACCCACAATGGCAAAGGCGTCAATCCCGCAATCGCGCAACGCCGTGTCCAGCGGTGTGCCTTCAAAAGCCGACATCATGATCTTGTCGAACACAGCTTCGCTGGGGAGCGGCTTCAGTTCGGGAATCAGGTGAAAGCCCGGCGAGTCTCGCAGGAACCAGGGCTTGACTTCGTGCACCGAGGTCACGCGTTGCCAGGCCATGGCTGTGCGCAACTGGGACACTCCCATCAGTTCTTTCGGTAGCGACATGTGCCGGGTAAAGAAAACGCGAATTCCCGCGCCCCGTGCCGCTTCGAGGACATGGAGAACTTTGGCCGTGATCTCAGGACCGTTCTTGATCTGGTTCACAATTCCGATCTGCATGTCATACACGACCAGCGCCAAACGCGTCGGATCACAAACATCCTCGAGCGTTTGTGGAATATTCAGCCCGAATGCCCGCTGCATCATGAATTCTCCCTCAACTAACCGACGCTCATTCTACCGAAAGACGGCCCGACCCCGGTGAGGCGAGACCCACCCCGATACCAGAGTGATAAAGGATGCTTGAGTGTACAGGGGGGGCTGACAACAACTATGCACTCATGCGGGACACGGGATTATCATTGGAAGCATGCTCTTCTACGCGGATTCCGTGGTTCTCCGCTACAGTGGCGACACGCAATTCTTCGAAATCCATGAGAGCGAACGGAACCTGGTTCAGATCTGCAAGGGACCCGAATGAAGATCAAACTACTTGAAGACAAGCTTTCGCTTGGCCGGGCCGCTGCGCAACAGGCTGCCGAGGCCATTCGTCGCGCCACCCATAAGAGCGGAAAGGCGCGAATTATTGCTGCGACCGGCGCCTCCCAGTTCGAGTTGCTGGATTCTCTTACCCGCCTGCCGGACATTGGCTGGGAGCGGGTCGAACTTTTTCATCTCGATGAATATATTGGATTGCCGGCGAATCATCCCGCGAGTTTTAGAAACTATCTGCTGACCCGGTTGATCAACAAAGTCGGGATCACACATTACCATCTGCTCGATGGCGAACAGGAACCGGCGGAAGTCATCCGCGAGGTCGGAGAGGCTCTGCGGAAAGCGCCCATTGACGTAGCTTTTGTGGGGATCGGAGAGAACGGCCACCTGGCTTTCAATGATCCTCCAGCGGACTTTGAAACCGAGGAGCCGTACATAGTGGTCACGCTCGACGAAGCCTGCCGGAGGCAGCAACTGGGCGAAGGCTGGTTCACGAATCTCTCCGAGGTGCCACGACAAGCCATCTCCATGAGCATCCGCCAGATTCTTGAGGCGCGAGAAATCATCTGTGCCGTGTCGGAGGCGCGAAAAGCACGGGCCGTCGCAGCTTGCGTTGAGGGCGAAATCAGTCCGCTCGCGCCTGCCTCAGTTCTGCGCACGCACCCCAATACCACCGTCTATCTGGATAAGGACGCGGCTGCACTTCTGCCCCAGGCCCCGGCATAGAAACAAAGCACTCATGCGGGGCAGCCGCGGGCGGCTACGCTCATGCAGGCTACGCGGGCGAGGGCGCCCGCGCCACACGGGCCAGTTTTCATTACAATACGAGAATGCCTGACTCATTGATCATCGCCGGACGCGAGTTTCGTTCCCGGCTCATTGTGGGCACGGGGAAATATAAGTCTTTTCAGGAGACGGCACGGGCGCTGGAAGCCAGCGGCGCGGACATGGTGACCGTGGCAGTGCGGCGGGTGAATCTGGACCGCAGCAAGGAATCGCTGCTGGATTATCTGGATCCGAAGAAATATTTTCTGCTGCCCAATACCGCCGGTTGTTGCACCGCGGATGAAGCCATCCGGACGGCGCGCCTGGGGCGCGAAGTTGGCCTCTCTGATTGGGTAAAGCTGGAGGTGATTGGCGACCAGGCGACGCTCTATCCCGACGTGCAGGCCACGCTCGAGGCCACCCGGGTATTGGTAACGGAAGGCTTCACGGTTCTTCCCTACACCTCTGATGACATCGTCTTTGCCAAGCGCTTGCTCGATGCCGGCGCGGCCACCGTCATGCCGCTGGGCGCGCCGATTGGGAGCGGGCTGGGGATTCAGAATGCCGCCAACATTCGCATCCTGCGGGAGATGATCACCGGCGTTCCGCTGATTCTGGATGCGGGAGTGGGCACCGCTTCCGATGCCGCCCTGGCGATGGAACTGGGAGCGGATGCGGTGCTGATGAATACCGGTATCGCGAATGCCCAGGACCCGGTGCTGATGGCGGAAGCCATGAAGCATGCCGTGCTGGCCGGGCGCGAAGCTTATCTGGCCGGACGAATGCCGCGCAAACTTTATGCCACCGCGAGTTCGCCACTGGAAGGTGTGGTGCGCTAACTCAGAGCAGAAACACCCAGGGTGCAGTGAGCCCGCGTGATGGCGTCACGAAAACACCGATGGCGCCGATCACTGAGACTGCCAGCCCGCTGCTGTTCGTCGGTTCCAGCAGAACCGTTCTCGAACTTTCTTCCTTGACATTAGTGCCTCGTGTTCGGAGAATGCGCTCGCGTAGTCTGTGGCCAAAAAATAGGGAGGTTCTCATGTTTAAGATCCACCTTGTCATTGCTGGGTTAGTGGCAGTGGCCTTTCTGCCGGGAAAACTCGCAGCCCAGCGCCCTTACGGTGACTCCGGCGAGTACGTCATCCTGAGCGCGCAATACGGCACCGCCCGCCGGCATGTGGACGTGACCAATCGACTGAAGGAACTGGCCCGCCAGGACCGCGTCTTCCGCATGGGCAACAGCACCTTTGGCGTGGACCCCGACAAAGGGGCGGACAAGACCCTGCGCATTTATGCCCGCGGACCGAACGGCCAGGTCCGCATGTTTGAGTATCGCGAAGGCAGCACGGTTGACGGCTCGCAGTTCCGCAGCTGGGGTCGCGGCGACTGGGGCCAGGGTGGCTGGAACGGAAACTGGGAAGGCGGCGGCTATGAGCCGCAACCCGAGATGAATGCAGCCCTCCAGAACCTGCGCGAAGCCCAGAGGAACCTGCAATTAGCCTCGCGCGACAAGGGCGGCCACCGGGCGAACGCGGTGAGGCTTGTCAACCAGGCCATCGCGGAGGTCGAGGCCGGCATTCAATACGACAACCGGCATTAATAGACGCGAGACGCGATTGCCTGTAGGTCATGTTTTAGCGCCGGGGCGGTGAGTGGTTGGTAAATCCAGGTCCACTCCGTAAGCCGCGGCGGTCGTGTCGGAATGAATAGGCCCGCCGGCTTGAAAGTGCGCTAGTCTTATCGAACCGCATGATCACCCGCTCACTCGACCGGCTGCTCACACGACTCGAGCACTGCCGTTACCGCTTTGGACCTGGCGAGGGAACCCGTGTCGTCAGGCTCCTTTCACAGTTGGGCAGACAGGACTTCGCGGATGTTCCTTCTCTTATTCGTTTCCACGAAGCGCTGCTGTTCCTGCGCGCTTTCCCTCAGGGCTCGCGCGTCGTTCGCCACTCGGAGAAACTGCTGCGCAGCTTTGCGCCAAGGGTGGAGCGACTCCAGCAAGCGGGAGCCGACATGGCGCAATTCGATCCACTGGAGGTTTCCGGCATCGCGGGCAGCTGCATGCAAGATACTCTCAGCTACAACGTGGTTCGCTGGCTAGTACGCCGTGTGCCCGGCAAGCTTGAGATTGTCTGGGAGGACTACGACGAAGAGCGCGCACTGGCCGACATCTGGCCACGCTTCGTGCCCCTGCTGGAAGAAGATGGCTATGTGGAAGCTAACGTCCCCTGGCGGAGCTGGCTGGCGAGCGCCAGCAGAAACCAGAACGCCGAGTGGCTGGTGCGGCGCTTCGAGCTATTGCCCGTGCCGGAGACAGAAAAATCGCAACTCTACGACGCGCTACGCCTGACCTTGCGCTGGAAGTTGAATAACCTGCCGCTTTCGCGCACACGTAATTGGAAGCGAGTGCGCCGTGTCTTCTATCACCAGGGGCCGCTGATTACGCGGAGTGAGGTCTCGCCGGCGCAGGAGTTGGCCCAACCGCCGCCGGAGTTGACGCGATTGCGACGAGCGCAGGGCGAGGCGGTGCTGGATATGGTTCGCGAAGTAATGCTGGTCCGCTACCGTGAACTCTACGGCACCACGCTGGGCGATCCCGCTACCGTGGTGCGTGCTGATGTGGGCCGCGGCGTTTCCATCTACCTGTGGGGTCTGCCGGCGGCGCGGCGCCTGCCCCTGCGCTTCTATGTCGCCGGATTCACCCTGAAGAACGGTGTTCCCATCAATTACATTGAGGCCATCGGACTCTGCGAATGGATGGAAGTCGGTTTCAACACCTTCTACACTTTTCGTGGTGGCGAAGCTGCCTGGATTTACGCGCAAGCGCTGCGCTGCCTCGGTGGCCTTACAAGGGCGAAGTGTATTTCTGTTTACCCCTACCAGTTAGGCGAACACAATGAGGAGGCCATCGAGTCCGGTGCCTTCTGGTTTTATCGGAAATTGGGATTTCGCCCTGGCCGAGCGGATTTGCTGCGGCTCACCAGGAGGGAAGAACAGAAAATTGCCTTCGATGCCAAATACCGGACCTCGTCGCGCACCCTGCGGCGCCTGGCTGCGGGACACGTCTTCTTTGAGCTCCCTGGAAGCCAGGCCGGCGCCTGGGACAAGTTCTCCACCCGCAACATCGGGCTCAAGATAAATCGGTGCATGGCCGCGAAATTTCAGGGCGAGAGTGCTCGCATGCGCCCAGCTGCTTCGGCACGGCTGGCAGACCTGCTGGGAGCGAAGCTCTCCGCGCTGACGCCGCAGGAGCAGACCAGCTTCGAGAACTTCGCGCTCGTCCTTTCTCTCGTGCCCAGCGTGTCATCCTGGGGCCGCGAAGAGAAGCACGCTTTGCTGAAGATCATCCGAGCCAAAAGCGCCGCCAATGAGATGCACTACGCGCGCCTTCTCCAGAAGCACCGTCTCCTGCGTGAGGCGCTGCTGGAGCTAGGTTCATAGGTATCCTCGCTTGCGGCGCGAGTTTGAGTTGCATTTGGTTTGGCGCTCGGCTCTCGGGATTGCTCCTGGAGCCGTCATGTGGTGGTCGTCAACGCGCTTGATGGCCATGGTCTCACCACTGGGCTTATCCCCGAGCATCACGGGCACCTCGCGGCCATCCAACTGCAACTCCACGGTCAACACCATGTCGTTCGGCGGGATGTGGTAGGTGATGCGCCGGCCGGCGCTGAGGCGTCGGGTTTTCTGACCCAAGTCCCAAGGCCCAACTGAGCGTTGAGCGAAGGTGCCGAGGTCAGCGCCCAGAGCAGGAAGATCGCTCCCCAACCAATTCTCTTCGCAACAACGTTCGCCATAGTCTCCCCCCCAGCGAACGTGAGTGTACGGGCCTTCCCGATTCGCCGTCCAGGGGCGGAGCGGTGGGGAAGGGCGCTTAGGATCGCTCGGGTCGGAGGGTTTGAGCGAGTTTTCCTTTTTGAACAGAAAATCGAAGGAATTCACAGCTTATCCACAGTCGAATAAGGGCTAAATTGCTCCTTGCATTGAAGAAGGGGAGCATTCGTGAAGGGAAAGCAGAAGATTCTGGCCGCAGCTGCGCTCTGGGGCGGATGCGCCTGGTTCGTCAGCATGGATGTGGATTTCCTGGTGACCCATCTCCAGAGTGCTCCGCATTGGCTGCTGCAGGGTTTTCGCGCTCTGTTTATGGGAGTGAGCGTGGCCATCGGGTATGCGGTCTATCGCAAATACCTTCTTGAGATGCAGACTCGGAGCGAGAAGTATGCGGAGATCCGGGCGCAGATCCGCCGGATGCTTGCCGACTTGCTCACCGTTTCCGATGATGAGTTGATCCACCAGCTGCAGCGCACGATCCAGCGTATCGAGCAACTGCTTAAGCGACATGACCCTGAGGCGACCCGCCGTGGTGCGGAACCGAAAAAGCCCCCCAAGGTTGCATGAACAGGGGCCAACACCAGGGGAGTGAAGAGGCGCGAAGCTGGCAAGATCGGCGATTGAACTCGGGCCTCAAGACCCTGTCCTCGGAGGTTCAGAAAATGAGAGACGTCGTCCGATGCCCTTACTGTGTATCAGGCTCTGAGTCTTCCGCCATGGTGGCTCACGTGGATGGCAGGTACATCTGCGGCAAGTGCGGCCATACCGCGTATCCCGACGACGCAGCCTATTCGTGCCGCTGCCCCCAGTGTCAGGAGTTGGCAGACTCCAGAATGGCCAGTTGAGCGAGTGCGGCAGCCTGGGGCCTCAAGCCCAGGACACACAAACGGGTGCCCCATCCTGCTTTCGCGTTTTTTGCGAAAGAGAGTGGGGCTTTTAAACCGAGCCGCGAATTGTCCTGATGGACCGTCGGTAAGTGGCAAGGGTTCAACCAATAACCACAGAGGACACAGAGGTCACAGAGAGAACCCGATTCTCGGCTATCCGCGGGCTTGATAGCCCGAGAAGCTACGCCAGGCCGCCTTCGCGGGCGAGCTTCAGGGCTTCGATAGCGGCGCCGCGGGCTCCAGCGGTGTCGCCGTTCGGCATCACGTAAATCGGGATACCGGCCTGCTCTTCGCGCTGGGCCGGCATGGCCGCGCGGATCTGTTCGATGAACCAATCCTGAAACTGTTTGCCGGTTTCGAGAGCGCCTCCACCCACGATGAATGCGTCGGGGTCGAAGGTGTTCACCATCTCGTCGAAGAACAGACCCAGGGCGTGAGCCTGCACGCGGAAGACTTCCCTGCTCAAGGGATCGCCCTTTTCCGCCAGGCCGCGCACCAGTTTGGCGGCCTGGTGGAGATCCGTTTTCGCCAATTCGTGACCCGGATAGCGCGGCAGAAAGTAAGGCAGAATATTCTTTTCGATGGCGGTGAGCGAGCATAGCGATTCCAGGTCGCCGGTGCGTCCGCAATTGCATTCCGGCTTGATGCCGCTGGTGCCGGCGATGCTCTGATACGGAATCAGGACGTGGCCCAGCTCTCCCCCGAAACCGTTCTTGCCCTTCACCACATTGCCGTCGAGGATGACGCCGCCACCGTTGCCGGTGCCGATGATGCTCGAAATCGAAGTCTCGCGGCTGTTGGAGCCGAAGATGGCGTAGTGTCCCCAGAGTGCGGCGGCGTTGGCGTCATTCAAATAGGACACCGGCTTGCCCAGCTTGTGCGCCAGACCTTCGCGAATGTCGAAGCCGGCCCAGTTGGGGTGGACAAAGTTTGTCGAGCCGCGAGCGCTGAGCTGGCCTGAGGCGCTGGCCGGGCCCGGCGTATCGAGGCCGACGGCGACCACGTCGTCCAGACGAATGCCGATTTTTTGAGTGGCCATCTTGAGGCCGTCCGCGATTTGCTGCAGACAGATGTCGGGCCCCTGCCTGGCCAGAGCAGGATGCTCCAGCAGTCCTTCGATGAGGAACTTCTCCTGCTGGTCCAGCAACGTGTAATTGATGGCGGTTCCGCCCAGATCGATTCCGGCCACGACTTGCAAAGTTCTCTCCTTGAGTGCTTACAACCGTCCCGCCACAGGTTAGCAGAAGTTCGTGCAAAGCCTGTGGCATGGGCTGCACTGCCATGAATGGATTAGAATAGCCCAACCTCCTGAAAGGAAGGAACACATGACCTCTCCGCAACTCACGCTCGATCAGGCCAAATTCGTTCTGGGTATGGCTTTGCCCATGCTTAAGAAGGAACACGACACCACCAGGCGAGTGATCGAAGCCATTCCCCTGGACAAGGGCGACTATCGACCCGACGCTATTTCCAAGACTGCCTTGGAGCTGGCGTGGCACATCGTGGCCAGTGAGCGGCGCTTTTTTAGCGCAATATCCGCGGGCGCATTCGATTTCAGTCCGATACCCCGGCCGGACGCCATCACCAACTCTGCCGATATCGTCGCCTGGTTCGATGAGAGTTTTGCCGCGAATCTGCAGAAGCTCGAAGGGCTAAGCGGTGAAGGTCTAGTCAAGGTGATCGATTTCCGCGGCATGTTCCAACTTCCCGCGGTCGGGTTCATACAGCTTGCGGTGAGCCACTCCATCCACCATCGAGGACAGCTTTCCATGTACCTGCGGCCGATGGGGGCCAAAGTGCCGATAATCTATGGAGAGAGCTACGATGCCACGCAAGCCCGGCTCATGAAGGAGAGCAAGGCGAGTTAGATCGCAGCAGCATCCGGGTGGATTACTCCGACACCGAGTCGGAGATTCCAGGACCGCGATCAGCGCCGGCTACATGGACCACGAGGTCCTCACAAGAGAAACCCCGGCGCCCAAATCAGGTGCGGGGCGGCGATCGGATGAACTACTTGTTCTTGGCAGTGGGCAGCTCGTAGTCGCCTTCAATCTCGCTGACCATGTTGCCGGAAGAATCAGCCTTACCTTTATAAGTTCCCTTGCCTTTGATGCCCTTGAACTTGCCGGTGCCGCCGGTGTAACTCCAGGTGCCCTCGGTGGTGCTGGGCTTGCCGTCCATCATGGTGTCGTTCCCCTGAAAGCGAACGTAGATCTTGTCACCATTGGACAGGTTGGAGACGTGGTAGCCGGAGCCGCGCACCTTGGCCCCGCTGGCGTCGCTGTAGGCGACGTCATAACCGTCCTTGGTTTGCACTTCGCCATATTCCATCGGCTTCGTCCAGGTACAGGCGAATTTGCTGATGGCAACGGAATGGCCGGGACGGTCGCCGACTTCAATGGAGTACGCCGGGTCGGGCTTACCGCAAGAAATCGTTCCGTTGGTCTTGGTTTGACTACTGGCAGCGGGCGCCAAGGTCAAGGCCACCCCGAGAATCAGGAAAAACTTGCTTCGCATAGTGCCTCCTTGTTGCGCAGGGATTCTGCGCGACGGCAGGGGTAAAGTCAAGCCCGAGCCCTTCCTAACTCGGGGTCAATGAATTCTCATAAAAAAAATGTCACGAAAAAAGGTTCGCGATATTACGCAGCAATACCTCAAACCAGTGACTAGGCGCACTCGTGTGCGTGTACTCTTCGCTGTGGCGAACCCATATGAATGCAAAAACCTTCGCACGTAGAACGCGAAGGCTTTTGGGTCGTCCCCCGCTTCCGGGCGACGGTACTTCGTGGGCTTACTGGGGCTTGTTTTCGGTTGGCGGAGCAGGAGGCGGGCCGCCCATGCCATGGCCATGCATCATGCCATGCATCATGCCAGCTCCCATCGAGTCCATGTTCTTTTGCATTCGATCCATGTGGGTGACCACCGTTTCCCACATATCTACGTTGTTTCGCCAGCGTGATAGCTCGTTCGGATCCTTGATGGTGAGAACGTTAGCCTTCATCTGAGCGAGCGAGGACTTCATCTTCTCGATGTCAGCTCTCATGGCCTCCATCTCTTGTTTATGCATCTCCATCATTTTTTGGTGATGCTCGGCCCGCATTTGGTTTCCACTGCCAGGGCCGGGAGGTGCTTGTGCTGTTTTGTCCTGCGCCCACATCGCAGGCGTCAGAGCGAATATCAGGACTAGTAGGAAAGTCTTAATCTTCATTGCAGCTCTCCTTTGCGGAAACATCGGACAAGGTGAGTATAGACCCGAGGCATCAGGTCGCGTACAGCCCCTGTGTCGGCGTGCGAGTGTCGAGGGCTGTTCGTCGAGATCCTTGCCGGGCGTCGCCGGACGTAATATCACCTGCGCCACGTGTTTGTGTTTCTGAGTGTGTTTCCGGCAGCCGAAAGTGATGATTGGCAATGCCGCCCAGCGGTTTGGTGAAGAATTTGACGGATGAAAGGCGAAGAAACTAATCAGGCAGCTGCTGCAGCTTCTGCGGATTGGACGCGGCGGATATCGCCGCAGCGACAGTGTAGCGCCGCTTTCCCCTCGGCTGTACCGCGGGCTTTTGATTTACCCTCGGTGGGGGCGGGGACGCCCCCACGACAGCCGCCGGGACGGCGGCGCTACGTTACTTCACAACATTTTTACGCTTTCCACGTGGATGGTATCGCCCTTGATTTCACCGGTGACGGCCACATGATGGCCTTCATGTCCCTTGAGTGCGTCCTGGTTGTCCACGGTCAGGACCTTGTTATCGCCGTCGGTGACCACGACTGCCATGGCCCCGGCTTCGATGCATTTCTTAGTGCAGGCGGCAGCGCCGGCGTTGGCGCCTTTGACTCCGCATTTGGAATCGCTGACCCAGCCCTTTACCGTCTGGGACTTGCCCATGTCATCGGCTGACACGACAGCCACCATGAGGAACAACAAGGAGAGGGCGAAACAGATTGCGAGCAGTTTCTTCATGACTGAATTCCTCGAGTTTTTGGCGGCCCGTAGCCGCGGATTGTAGCAACGCCCCGCTGCGAGCGTTTCTGTGCTACTTGGATTGACGTGGCGAGGTAGCAGTTGGTTACTCATTAATTTTCCCTACTGGAAGTTGAGAAAGTATACCACCGGGGCGGCCTCCGGGGTCACCAAGGCCATGTTCCCCGCCTCTGCCCGCAGACGAACCTACCGGAGCCTTGCTCCGCCGAATAGATGGGGACACTGCCCCTGGGCGGTTCGTCGTCTGAGGGCTGGCGGCCGAGTCCGGTTCTATTTCTGGGCCGCGTTGGTGGCGGGAATCTGGAGTGGAGGAGGGGCGGGAGCTACGTAAACAACTTCGCCGGGGCGGGCATAATGTAACTGCTCACGCGCCTCTTTCTCGATGGTTTTAGGATCGGTCTGGAG
>JBARIF010000050.1:0-2258 GCA_049799615.1 Terriglobales bacterium | reverse complement strand
CCCCTTGGAGCGGAACCAGTCAAGAACGAAACTGGATTTATGGCAACTCTCACCGGTAAGGCGGCGAAACGCCGGCGGGACACCGGCGCTACAAGGACACGTGGGTTCAGTCGTCCGCGCCGGCCGTGACCTGGCCGCCCGCCCCGACCGGAATTTCCTGGTCTTTGTATTGCAATTGGTAGAGCTTGTAGTAAATCCCGTGCTGGGCGAGCAGTTGCTGGTGAGTGCCGACTTCTCGCACTTGGCCCTTGTGCATGACGATAATTTTGTCGGCGCGCTGGATGGTCGAAAGCCGGTGGGCAATAACCACCGAGGTGCGGCCCTCGACCATGCGGCTGAGCGCATCGCGCACCCGCATCTCGGTTTCGGTGTCCACGCTCGAGGTGGCCTCATCGAGAATCAGGATCTTGGGGTCGTGCGCCAGCGCCCGGGCAAACGAAATGAGTTGCTTCTGGCCTGTCGAGAGGGTTGAGCCGCGCTCGCGGACTTCTTCTTTAAACCCTTGAGGCAGGGCGCGGATAAAATCGGCCAGGTTCACGTCTTCGGCGGCCTTTTCGACGTCCTCGTCCGTAATATCCTTCGTGCCCAGGCGAATGTTGCCTTCGACTGTTCCAGTAAACAGAAATGGATCTTGCAGCACCACGCCGTAGCGGCGGCGGAGTTCCGCCAGGTTCATTTCCTTTACGTCGACGCCATCGATTTTGATTGCGCCCTTTTGCACGTCGTAGAAGCGCATGAGCAGCGAGATGATGGTGGTCTTGCCGGCCCCGGTGTGGCCGACGATGGCGACGGTTTCGCCCGGCTCGATGGTGAAAGAAACATCGCGGAGAATCCAGTCGGGCTCGGTTGAAACCATAGCCGAGCCTGGCTCGGCCTGGACGGGTCGGAGGCCCGTCCCCACATGGCCGTTGCCCGCGGGAAGGCTGGGTTGTGTGGCTGCGGGCGACTCGCCCGCGCCTTTGCTGCCGGCTACGTTGCGGTAAGCAAACCAGACATGATCGAAATCAATCCGCCCGGGTCCGGTCGGAGTCTTGGTCACCGCGGGCGAAGTAATCTCATCGGGTGTATCCAAAAGCTTGAATACCCGTTCGCTGGCCGCCATCGCCGACTGCAGAATGTTGTACTTTTCGCTGAAATCCTGAATCGGCCTGAAGAAGCGCTGCGCGTACTGGATGAAAGCGGTGAGAATCCCGATGCTCACCACGGTGCGAACCATGTGAAATGAGAGCAATTGCTGGCTGGAGAAATCCACCGCAACGCTGCTCACCGTCAGTTTGCGGATGATGTCATTCCCGCCAAACCAGATCACGCAGGCAATGGCTGTCGAAGACAGAATTTCGACCACCGGATAATAGACCGCATGCGCCATGATCGCGTCCTTAAAAGCTTCCATGTGGACTGCGTTCACTTCCGAAAACTTGTCGAAGGAGCGCTGCTCGCGGTTGAAAAGCTGTAACACCACCATGCCGCTGACGTGCTCCTGCATATAGGCGTTGATGCGGGCGATGGCGGTGCGAATGCGCCGGTAGGAATCGCGTACCTTGTCGCGAAAGATTTTGGTGGCGTAGGCGATCAGGGGCAGGACCGCCAGCGTGATCAGCGCCAGCTTCCAGTTCATGCCCAGCATAATGGCGGTAATTCCGGCGAGCACAAACACGTCTTCGAAGATGGAGACCACGCCAGAGGTGAACATTTCGTTCAACGCATCGACGTCGGAGGTGACGCGCGTGACCAGCCGGCCGACCGGATTCTTGTCATAGAAACCGATGTGCATGTGCTGCAGGTGGCGGAAGATCTGCTTGCGCAGATCGAACATCACCATCTGGCCCGCCCACTGCATGAAGTAAGTTTGCAGATAGTCGAGCAGGAAACCGAGCGCAATCAACCCAACATACATGGCCGCGATTTGAGCAATGCCAACGTAGGGATTCGTGCTCAGAAAAGAATCGAACGGGGTGCTTCTGGGCACGGGCACGAGGTAGCGGTCGATTTCGATGGCGACCAGGTAAGGTCCGAGAACATCGGCGGCGGCCTTGATAAGAATGGAAACCAGCGAAATGCCAACCGGCCATTTGTAAGGGCGTAAGTACTGGAGCAGCCGCTTCATCAGGCGGCTGTCATACGCTTTACCTAGTACCTCTTCTTCTTGGGCCATCGGCTATAGGACTTAAAGATACCCTAAATAGATTAGGAAAGAGGAGACGAAGATGGAAAAGGTTTGGGGTGATAGTGCCACGTAGGCCCGGACGCCCTCGTCC
>JBARIF010000049.1:0-15758 GCA_049799615.1 Terriglobales bacterium | reverse complement strand
TCATCGACGCAGCTTCGTCGTTACGGGAAACTTTCAATCAAGTTCAAATAGGGCAAGAATCGAAACCAAAAACAAAATCGAAGGCGGCGGGCGAGGGCGCCCGCCCCACACGTGACCTCAGTTGTCGGAATCGCCGCCGTTGATCATTTTGCCGGAGACCCTGGCGATATGAATTCTGGTCCTGCCATTCTTCGGCTCAATGTGGATGGTAAGCATGTTCTTCTTGTCAGTGGAGATGATGGAGTAGCGGTCGCCGGTATTGGAGACCACGTTGGCGTTGGGCAGCCTTGACTTATAAAACTCGCCCACGGTGCTGACCGGATCGCTCGTCTCAAAATCCGCTGTAGCAGTGTGCATCGCGCCCATGGTCATGTTCGACGTGGTGCCCTTGACCACCTCCGCCCCCGGATACAAATCAATGCCCAGGTTGCGAGCCGCCTCGTCGGGGTCGTTGGAGGTATTCACGGTCCCGAAGGGAGTTTCGACGCGCACGTTTCCATTCTCGTTGTGAATCCGGCTGCGCTTGGCGATACGGTAACCAATGAAGGAGACGGTCCCGATCGCCATGATCCCGAGAACCACAAGCACCGCCACGACAATCAAAATGACCTTGAGCGCGCTACTGCTCTTCTGCGGGGGGGCGGGGGTGAGTGCGGCGGGAGTCGCGGAAGTTGCCGCGGCGCCGGGCTGGGTGGTGCCGCACTTGTTGCAGAACTTTGCTCCGCCGTCCAGAGTCGCGCCACAGGAGTTGCAGAACGCCATCGCACCACCTCGTCGTTAGTAATTCTTCACAGATGGCGGAGTATATCGCAAATCAGAGCAGCCGGGTGCTGTAGTCCGCCAGGCTCAATCCCAACAGCAACAGGAGAAAGAAGATCGCGGAAATGACCACCACCTTCACCAGCTTTTCACTGGTGTACTTGACGTGCATGAAGATCAGGACGACCAGCAGCGCCTTGAAGGTTGCGATGACCAAGGCCACGATGGTATTGAATGGACCCAGATCGATAAAGGCGACACCGGCGGTCACGCCGGTCAGGACCAGCAGGGTCAGCCATACTGCAATGTTGGTTTTCGTGGAGACGATGTGTTCAGACATGGCAGTGCTCGCTATTTCTTCCGATCGATCAAATACAGCAGCGGAAACAGGTAAATCCAGACAATGTCCACAAAGTGCCAGTACAGACCTGAATTTTCCAGCGGCGTGTAATATTCGGGTGTGTACGCGCCCTTCCATGCGTGGTAAAGCAAATAGCTGAAGATACCGACCCCGATGATCATGTGCAGCGCGTGCATGCCGGTCATGGCAAAGTACAGCGAGAAGAAAATCTGCGCGTGATGCTGGTCCACCGGTTGCTCAGGATGGCTGGGAATGCTGCCCTGGAAATTGAATGTGGGGCCGGGGATGTGATGTTCTTTGAACTTGCTGGTCCACTCGACGGCTTTGACCCCCAGGAAGGCCAGACCCAACACCAGGGTAAGGGCCAAATAGATCACCTGCTGCTGACGCTTGCCCAATTGGGCAGCGCGTACCGCCATCACCACAGTCAAGCTGCTGCAGATGAGCACGGCGGTGTTGACTGTGCCCAGCGTAATGTCGAGCGAGTTGCTGGCAGCGGCGAAGTCGGGGAAGTACCAAAGGCGGTAGATGAGATAGGCGCAGAACATGCCGCCGAAAAACATGATTTCGGTCGCCAGAAAAAGCCACATGCCGAGCGACGAAGCCTCGCGCTGCTGTTCCATGTCGGCGAAGTGATGCTTGAGCGCCGGATTGTGATGCTCCACCGCGATCGGGCTATCCGCCACTGCGTGCCTCCTGCGGAGCGGGAATGTGCTCGTAATCGTAAGCTTCCCAAGTGACCACCGGGGGCTGTTCAAAGTTAAAAGTGGGAGGCGGCGAGGTGGTCATCCATTCCAGGCCGGACGCGCCCCAGGGATTGTCGGGAGCAATCTTTCCGTAGCGCATGGACCACAGAAAGTACACCATCGGCAAAAGATAACCGACGGCAAGAACGGTGGCTCCGGCGGTGGACAGTACGTTCAGGACCTGGAATTCCGGCGGATACTGCCAGTAGCGGCGCGGCATCCCGAGGTAGCCCAGAATGAACTGAGGGAAGAAAGTCAGGTTGAATCCCAGGAACACGATCAGCGCGGCCAGCCGGCCCAGCGGCTCGGGATACATGCGTCCGGAAATTTTTGGCCACCAGAAGTGCATGCCGCCGAGGTAGCCCATGAGCGCGCCTCCCACCATGATGTAGTGGAAGTGGGCCACTACGAAGTAGGTGTCGGTCACGTGCACGTCAATTCCCAAGCAAGCCAGGAACAATCCAGTAAGGCCGCCCATGGTGAACAGGCCCACGAAGCCGAAGGCATACAGCATGGGAGTGGAGAAGGTAATGGATCCCTTGTACATGGTGGCGGTCCAGTTGAAGACCTTGATGGCCGAAGGCACCGCAACCAGGTAGCTGAGAGCGGAGAACACGAGCGCCGCATAAAGCGAAATTCCGGCCACGAACATGTGGTGGGCCCAAACCAGGAAGCCGAACACGGCAATGCTGATGCTCGACAGGGCCACGAACTTATAACCGAAAATACGCTTGCGGCAGAAGCACGGAATAATTTCGGTGACCACTCCCATCGAGGGCAGAATCATGATGTACACGGCGGGATGGGAATAAAACCAGAACAGATGTTGGAATAGAAGCGGGTCGCCGCCGCGCGTGGGATCGAATATCCCGAGGTGTAGCGCACGTTCGAGGACCACCAGCACCAGCGTCACCGCGATCACCGGCGTCCCCAGCAACTGGATGATGCTGGTAGCGTAGTGCGCCCAGATAAACAGAGGTAACCGGTCCCAGGTCATCCCCGGAGCCCGCATGCGGTGGATGGTAACCACGAAATTCAATCCGGTCAGGATCGAGGAGAAGCCTGAGATAAAGATGGCCAGCCCGGCCTCGATCACCTTGGTGTTGCTGAAGGCGGTGCTGAAGGGGGTGTAGAAAGTCCAGCCCGTGTCTACGCCGCCGGTGAGCATGCAGTGCAACATCAGGACGCCGGCGATGATGTACAGATACCAGCTGAGAAGATTAATGCGCGGGAAGGCCAGGTCCTTGGCGCCGATCATCAGCGGGACCAGGAAATTGCCCAGCACGGCTGGGATCGAAGGGATGAGGAAAAAGAAAATCATCACCTGGCCGTGCATGGTGAAGAGCTTGTTGTAAGTGTCAGCCTGGACCAGGTCGCCCGCCGGAGTCAGCAGTTCCAGCCGGATCAGCAGGGCGAAAAATCCTCCAATAAAAAAGAAGAAAGTAATGGACAGCAGGTAGAGCAGGGCGATGCGCTTGTGATCGACCGTAAACAGCCAGGACTTGATGCCATATTCCTGGTTGAGATAATTCTCGCGTTCCGCGGTGATTGCTGCGGTAGCCATTGCTATTGCACCTTTGGTTCCTGCGGCTTCGCGCCTGACGGAACCACCGTCGGGCCGCCCGCCGCTCCCGAGGGACTCGGGTTCAATGATTTTAGGTAGGCCACCAGGGCGTTGAGCTGTTCTTCGCTCACCAGTCCCTGGAAAACCGGCATGATGGGCTTGAATCCACTCACCACCTTCGCGCCCGGCGTCAAAATGGATTCGCGAATGTAGTTTTCATCGGCAGTGATCACGCGTCCGTCTTCCAGTTGCACCGGCTTGCCGAACAGTCCAACGAGATTCGGACCGCGGCCCTGGGTATCAAAGCGGTGACAGGTAGAGCAGCCTAGTTGCTGGAAAATATTCTGGCCGTTCGACGCCATGCTTCCGGAAGCGCCGCCGCCACTAAGCCAGCTCTCGTACTGCGCCGGCTCCAGCACCACTACTTGCCCAATCATTCCCGAGTGCTGCGATCCGCAATACTCGGCGCAGAACAAATGATAGATCCCAGCCTTGGTGGGATGAAACCAGGCCGTGGTGTAGCGGCCGGGCAGGACATCCTGCTTGATGCGGAACGCGGGAACGTAAAAGCTGTGGATCACATCCTGCGAGGTCAGAATCAACTTCACGTCACGGCCCAGGGGGACGTGCAGTTGGTTGATCTCGCGCTGGCCTTCTTCGTGTTGCAGCTTCCACATCCACTGCTTGGCGACGACGTAGACTTCGGTGGCGCCGCGCGGGGGAGTGCGCTCCTTGAAGTAGATCACCGCGCCCCACACGAAGATCACGACAAAGATAAAGAGGGGAATCACCGACCAGGTGAGTTCCAGCGCGGTTGAGCCTTCGATCTGCTCGGCTGCGACTCCCTTGCGCCGGCGATAACGGACCGCAAACACCGTAATCATGGTGAAGATGGCCAGACTCATGAGCGCAGACAACGTCACCAGAAAGATGAAGAGCGCGTCCACGCTTCCGGCGGTCGTCGAAGCCCGAGTGGGCCAAAGTGGAAAAGTATCGAACATAGTCAGTCGTCGGTCTTCAGTCCTCGGTCGTCAGGGGTCCCTGTGTGTGGGTCGGACACTCTTGCCCGACGTTTTCGGCTCTACCCTTCTGCCAAACGTTCATCTTGCCGCGTGCTCCTTGTGCCCCGACCCCAAACGGATGAGGACGGTCATCAAAATTCCCAGCCCCAGCAGGGTTGCAATCCCCGCCAGTTTCAGGACGCGCGAAATAATCGCCCCGTATTTGCCGGTCGTGGGATCGTAGTGATAGCAGTACAGCAGTACCTGGTCGGCCAGCGTGCCGATCTTGTTCTCGGACGCCTGGATCAATCCCAGGCGCAAATCTTTAGGCGCATACTCGACGCCATAGTAGTACTGAGCGATCTTGCCTTCCGGCGTAAGAATCATGATGGCGGTAGCGTGGGCAAACTGCCCGGTCTTGGGATCGTACTGGTACTGGAATCCGGCGGCCTTGGTCAGCGCGTCGATCGATTCCTGCGGCCCGGTAAGAAAGTGCCAACCCTCGGCTGCGCCGGCGCGGCCGTAACGCTTCAGGAATTCAGCCTTTTTCTTCGTGGCCATGTCCGGGGTTTCGCGGGGATCGAAGCTTATGGTCAGGACGTCGAATTCCTTTCCCACGTCGAATTTCAGGACCCGTAGAGAGCTCTCCAGACCGCTCAGCACCTCGCCGCAAAGCATGGGGCAGTTGTAGTACACCAGGTTGAGAATCATCGGCTTCTTGCCGAAGTAATCTCCCAGGCGGACCGGCTTGCCGGTTTCGTCGCGGAAGTTGAGGTCTGCGGGAATCTGTTCATCCAGATGCTGCTCGATGCCGACATTCTGCAGGCCGGGGGGACGCACGTTCGCCGGTGGCGACATGATGCCCTTGGTCATGCCCTGGCCGAAGGCCGGCAGAGTCATCAGCCCCGCCACGAGAGTAGCGCGCAGAATCCGCCTCGAGATGGTTGCGATCTTCAGCATTGAACTCTTAATCGCTACAGCAAACCCCAGCGGCTAAAGCCGCTCGAATTCTCGACTTTTGTTTGGCACGACTAAAGTCGTGCCCTTCCACCCGCACCCGCGAGCTCGTGCCCTCGCCTTGCCCCTCCGTTACTTCTTCTTCGCGGGCTCGCCGCTGGTGTCTGACCGCTGCGCCGCTTCTCTCCCTACGTTCACGGCCGATGGCGGAGCCACACCGTCCTGCGGCCGGGTGGGAAGTCCGCGCTGCGCCAGCAGTTCCATGGCTCGGTCGATCGGAATCCGCACCACTCCGGCGGATTGATCGACCCAGCCGTAGCTGTGCAAGGTCTCTTCTTCATGCAGGCGAAAACCGTTGATCTCGCTGGGTTCGTTGGTTTCCAGGCGCGGCTGGGGAAATTTCGTGATGTCGCTCGGCGTAACTGACCGCGTGTCCGCCGTGGTCTGCTGCACCAACGGATTGAGCGCGGGCTGGTGGCGGTTCTCGTGTGCGTCGAGGTAGCTATACATCCCCTTCAGGAGGAGAGCAACCAGCAGGCAGCCGACGGTCAGACCCACCAGAAAGAGGATGACAGGTTTTGCCGCGAGGTCCTGGCGCTCAAACTCCGCTTCCTCGTTATGCCCGTCGATGTGAATGTCGTCAGTCATCACTCAGCCATTCGAATCATCTACTCGTGTGCCGCTTCCAGGACTTCGACCGCAAAAACGTCGTAGGCCGGGACCAGCGGCATGGCGCTGAGATTACGGAAGAAATACGCCAGCCACAGGCCGCCCATCGCAATCGGGACTACGATGTCCAGCCAGGTAACGTTGAAGGTCAGGGAAAAGTTGGGCTCGACCACCCAGAACAGGTCCACATACCTCATCAGCAAAAGCCACGCCGCCAGCCAGACCAGCCGCGTGATGTCACGCTTGAAGGGACGCGAAATCAGGAACACGAACGGCACCGCGAAGTGGAACAGTACCAGGAACAACCCGACGTATCCCCAGCCGCCATTCAAGCGCCGCATGTACCAGGTAATTTCTTCGGGCAAATTTCCCGCCCAGATAATGAGCCACTGTGAGAACGCGAAATAGGCCCACACCATGATAAAGGCCAGCATGAATTTTCCGTGATCGTGCACCTGCTCCGGCTTGAGCAATTCCGACATGGGCTTGTAGCGGAACAGGATGCGCTCCACCACCACGGCGAAACACAGCGCCGACAGCACCTGCCCAATCAGGAACGACAGGCCAAAGATGGTGGAAATCCAGCTGGGATCGATGGACATGATCCAATCGATGGTGGCGAAGGTGATGGTAAAGCCGTAGAGGATCAGGCCAGGCCCGCTGAGCGCCTTGAAGCGCCCGCTGTTGTCGCGCACGGGCGGGTGGTCCTGTTCCGCCGACCATTTGGTCAGGAAGAAAGACAGCGCCCACCAGATGGCGAAATAGATCGCGGCGCGGATGATAAATCCATTGACCGAGAGGTAGCTTTGCGTGAGCTCCTGCAGATGTTCGCGCAGATGCTTGTCCGCAATGCCATCCAGCGGCCGGGCCCAGATATAGAGGCGGCGTATGCCAAACAGAAGCGGAATGAACAACACCACCATCAGCGGCACGCAACGCATGGCGGCACCCAGAATTCTGCGAATGACCATTCCCCAGGCGCCTTTGGTCAGATGCCGAAGCATGAGAATCGCCATCGAGCCTAGGGTCACGCCCAGCCACGCCATGAAAGCCATGAGGTAGGCGCGGAAAAACTGGTCGGGTTGAAGCCAGGCGCCGACGGCGGCGATGACTCCGAACACCGATCCCACCAGCAAGGAGCGCTGCTGGATGGTTTTCACCACCGGCGGCGCCATCAAGTCGAGATTGGTCATGGGAACCGTGCTCATTTCGGCTCCTCTTCCGCAGAACGGTGTGCAGGCTCGGGTTCAATCACGGGCAAGGTCGCACCTGATCCGAGTTCCTCGAAGTGCGGCGGTTCGGACGGGACCTTCTGTCCCGCCGGAACGTCGTCGGAAGTGGCATCCTGGCTCAATTGCAGGGCACGGATATAGGCCACGATGGCCCAGCGATCCCGGGTCGCGATTTGCGAGGCGTAGTCGGGCATGGCTCCAAAGCCGTTAGTGATCACGTCGAAGAAGTATCCGAGCGGCGCCTTGCGCAAGCGCTCGATGTGATAAGAAGGCGGCTTGCGCGGGAAACCACGCGACGGAATCACGCCGTTGCCGTCGCCGACGCGGGAGTGGCAGGGCGCACAGTAGATGTCGTAGCGTTGCTGTCCCCGGGCCAGAAGATCGGCGGTGACCGGAAAGGGCATGTAGTCTCCGGGATTGCTGCCGATTTTTCCGGTATAGAGATAAGTGTCTTCTCTCAACTCGCCGCGCGCCACCGTGCCCTCGACCGGAGGACGCGCCGAGCGCAGGTCGGTATAGAAATCGCTGCGGGCAAAAGGCTTGAAGCGTGGCTGATCGTGCATATCCTGCCGGCATCCGGCCAGTAGCAGCAGTGCTATGAGCAACGCAAGGGTGGTGCCAGCCTTCAGGCCTGCAATACGCAACCCTCTTCCCCGTGTCATCCTGAGCGGAGTCGAAGGACCATTATGGGCGGATGCGTCGGTGGTCGGGTAGGGGTCCCTCGACTTGCTCTCACCGCGCCAGCGCGGCTCGAGCCGCGCTCGGGATGACTCGTTCTTTTGGCAGAAGCTCTGCTCCGCCCCAGGCCCGAAAAATTGGAAAGGACGCTTAATCGGGCACCTCCGAAATGGAGCGCGGCCCCAGCCCTTCCAGAAAGCGGCGGACTTCGGTGGGGTTGTACTTGGGATCGGAGGAGAACACGATCAGAAAAAACCTGTCCTTGGTGGCGAAGGCAAAGCGCGGAACATTGAACACCGGGTGGTAGGGCATGGGCAGCCCGTTGAGCGCCAGCATGCCGAATACGGCAAAGATGCCGCCAAAGAGAATAGTCATCTCAAAGGTGACGACAATAAACGCCGGCCAGGAATGATACGGTTTGCCGCCGACGTTAATGGGATAACTCACCACCGAAATCCAGTACTGCAGGAGATACCCGCCCAGACCGCCGAGCAAGGCCCCGATCAGCACCACCAAAGGAACTTCATCGTGATGAAATCCGATGGCTTCGGCCAAACCCTCAACCGGGAATGGACTGTATGCGTCGATCCTCTTGTACCCGGCCTCCCGGGTGCGGTTGGCCGCATCCATCAATGCGTTGACCGAGTCGAATTCGGCCATCAGCCCATAAGCCTTGGTGCGCTTCATTCCTTGACCTCCGCTTCGGGCAGCAGAGTCCGCATTTCAAAAATCGAAATCATGGGCAGGATGCGCACAAACAGGAACATCAAAGCCAGGAACATGCCTATGGTTCCTATATAAGTCATCCAGTCCCAGCGGGTGGGATAGTACATGCCCCAGGAAGAAGTCAGGAAGTCGCGGTGCAGGCTGACCACCACGATGATGAAGCGCTCCAGCCACATGCCCACCAGCACGACCAGCGAAACCAGGAATAGCCAGACCGGGCTGCTGCGCAACTTGGGGATCCACAGAACCTGCGGAATGCCCAGGTTGCAGATCAGCAGCATGTAATAGAAAAATGAGTACGGCCCGTGCAAGCGGTTCCACAGCAGGAAAGCGTCGTAGCGGTTGCCGCTGTACCAACCCATGAAAGCTTCAATGCCGTAGCCGTAAGCCACAATCAGTCCTGTGGCCAGCATGACTTTGGCCGAGTTCTGCAGGTGCGTTTCGGTGATGAAATCTTCCAGCTTGTAGATCTTGCGTATGGGGATAGCCAGCATCAGCACCATGGCGAAACCGGAGTAAATGGCGCCCGCCACGAAGTAAGGCGGGAAGATGGTGGTATGCCAGCCGGGCACGATGCCGATGGCGAAGTCAAAACTCACCACGGTATGCACCGAGAGCACCAGGGGCGTGGCCAGTCCAGCCAGCAGCAGGTAAGCAGTTTCGTAACGGTGCCAGTGCCGCGCCGAGCCGCGCCAGCCCATGGCCAGCATGCCGTAGATGATCTTCTTCCAGCGTTCTTCCGAACGGTCGCGCAAAGTGGCAAGATCAGGAATGAGTCCGATAAACCAGAAAAGCGCCGAAATGGTGGCGTAAGTCGAGACCGCAAACACGTCCCACACCAGCGGGCTGCGAAATTGCGGCCACACCCGCATGGTGTTGGGATAGGGAAACAGCCAATAGGCGACCCACGGCCGTCCTACGTGGATGGCGGGGAAAATTCCCGCGCAGGCCACGGCAAACAGGGTCATGGCCTCGGCAAAACGGTTGATCGAGTTGCGCCACGACTGCCGCAATAGCAGCAGGATGGCGGAAATCAGCGTCCCCGCGTGCCCGATTCCGATCCACCAGACAAAGTTGACGATGGCAAAGCCCCAGCCGATGGGGATGGTCACGCCCCAGATGCCGATGCCCTTTACGAACAGATAGCCCATGGCGAACAGCAGCATCATGGTAAGCAGGAACATCAAGCCAAAGCCCACGAACCATGCGTTGGAGGTGGGACGAGTCAGAACAATGGCGCTGATCTTGTCCGTGACCGAGCCAAAGGTGTGGCCGGGCTCAATGACCGGTGCGCGCTCGTTTTGGAGGGGCTGGTCCATTGCCTTAGCTGTGCTCCCCTGGCGAATCCTTCGCCGCTTCCACATCCGGATGGGGGTTGCGAATGTCGGCCAGGTAGGTAGTCCGGGGACGGGTGTTCAGGTCCGCCAGCAGACCGTAATTCCTGGCCTGAGCCTTCAGCTTTGAAACCCGGCTGTTGGGATCGTTGATGTTGCCGAAAACAATGGCGTTTGCCGGGCATGACTGCTGGCACGCGGTTTGCAACTCGCCATCCTGGATCTTTCGATCTTCGCGTTCGGCGTCGATGCGGTGCTGGTTGATGCGCTGCACGCAGTAAGTGCACTTTTCCATCACACCGCGGCTGCGTACGGTCACATCGGGATTGCGCATCATCTTGTACTGCGAAGTTTCCCAGTCCTGGAACAGGAGGAAATTGAAGCGCCGCACCTTGTAGGGACAATTGTCGGAACAGTAGCGCGTGCCCACGCAGCGGTTATAGACCATGTCATTCAGGCCTTCAGTGCTGTGCACCGTCGCTCCCACGGGGCAGACTACTTCGCAGGGAGCGTTCTCGCACTGCTGGCACGGTACCGGCTGGAAGTAGGCTTTGGGATTGTCGCGGTCGCCCTGGTAGTAGGTGTCAATGCGAATCCAGTGCATGTGCCGGCCGAGGACGGTCTGTTCCTTGCCGACCACGGCGATATTGTTCTCGGACTGGCAGGCGACCACGCAATTGTTGCAGCCTACGCAGGCATTCATGTCCACCGTCATGCCCCAGGCATAAGGCTCGGCTGCATAGGGATAAGGCTTGTACAGGGTCAGTTCCTTGGGTGGCTCTTCCTCTTTCGCAAAGTCCGGTTCCTTGCGGTATTCCTCGAGGCTCGCGGTGCGCACCAGGGGACGCGCGCCCGTGGGCGTGTCCATGGTCTGGTAACCCTGGGTGGAAGCCAGCTTGTACGTGCCTCCAACCTTGCGAATCACAACGCCGCTGGTAAACCAGGGCGTGGCGCTGGTGCGCAGCGCGTACATATCGAAACCGGCGCCCGTGCCGACCCGGCCAGCGCGGCGGCGCCCGTAACCTAAGAAGACGGTGACGGAATTGTCGGGATGGCCCACCTGGATCCACACCGGGGCGGTCACCTTCTTGCCGTTGAGTTCGAGTTCGACCAGGTCTTCGGTCTTGATTCCCATACGCTCAGCCATGGCCGGGCCCATCAGCACCGGGTTGTCCCAGGTAAGCTTGTTCGTCGGCTTGGGCAGTTCCTGCAGCCAGCCGTTGTTGGAGAATTGTCCGTCGTAGATGGAGGGATCGCGGCGGAAGTTGATTTCGATGGCCTTGGGGTCGGGTGGCGGCGCAGCAGGAAAGCTCGCCGCCTTGTTCTCGACCTGCCGGGGTAGGAAGGTGGTGCCTTCCACCCAGCCATCGTGCAGCGATTTTCGCCAGAAGGTATCGAAGTCGGCGCCGGAATGCTGCTTCTTCCAGTAGGCCTGTACGATCTCGTGGCCGCCGGCACTGGGCTGCCCGGAGAGCATCGCCACCAGTTCATACGCGCTCTTGCCGTCATAGAGCGGGGCGATCAACGGTTGCACAACGCTCACCGTGCCGTCGTATGCGCGGGTGTCGCCCCAGGCCTCAAGATAGTGGGTCTCGTTCACGTGCCACTGACAGAGTTCCGCCGTCTCGTTCTGGTAGAGGCCGAGATGCACGCGCAGCGGGATGCTGGTGTTTTTGAGCGCGTCGGCGAATCCCAAGTCGGCCGGCGCATCGTAGGCTGGATTGCCGCCCAAGATGATCAGGATGTCCACCTTGCCGCCACGCATGTCCGCGACCAGGTCTTTGAGCGACTCAGCTTGGTTCACAGGGTTCGCGTTTACGGCATCGGTGTAGAAGACCGTCTTGCCCACGTTACCCAGGGATTGGTTGATGGTATGGACAACCGCATGAAGAGCTGGAGGCTGATGGTCGCCTGCGATTACCACACTGGAGCCGCGGTGAGTGATGAGATCGCCTATGAGGCCGGGAAAGAATCCCTTTGGACCGGTAGGTCCAGACGGAAACCCACCGTTGTTAGTAAGCAGGTTCAGAATCGACGACGCAAAAGGTTCTACGTCTGCTGCTCTCACCGGCAGCCGATGATCGGCCCTTGCGCCAGTCGAACTCGGCGTGCTTTCGACCACATACAGCCGGCTCATCTCGCCGGCCTCGGGATTGCGCCGCTTGGCGAAGTCTCGAACGTAGCGAGTGAAGCCCGGGAAGCCCGCGTACAGAAAATCGGCATCAAGCGAGAGAATTACGTCCGCGCTCTCCAGCTTGTACTGCGTCTCCACCGGCTGGCCAAAAGCCAGATTCGCGCCCTCGAGGACGTTGTCGCGGTTGACCGGCTCATAAACGTGCCATTTGGCTTGGGGATTGGCCTTGATAAACGACTGCAGCTGGTCGGCCAGCGTGGGCGAGGAAACTGTCGGCGTCAGGATGCGGATGCCCGCTCCCTGCAGACCTTTCTGAATATTCAGGGGCCCACGCATGGCCTCGACCAGCGCTCCCCAGGAACGAATGTCGCCCAGATAAGTCACGGTCTGCGAACGGTCGGGGTCGTACATTCCCAGGATCGACGCCTGGGAGAAGATGTCGGTGCCGCCGAGACTAGCGGGATGCTGGTCGTTGCCTTCGATCTTGGTGGGACGATACAAGTGACTCTCGACGAGGACGGGGCTGGCGTATCCGCCTAGAGTGAACGCCGTGGCAAAAAACAACGGCCGCCCCGGAACGACCTCTTCAGGCTGCTTAACGTATGGAACAATCGGTTCTAGCGGCTGCTTGGTACAAGCGCTCATGCCGGCCATGGCCAGCGATGCGCCCATCAGCTTGAGGAAGCCGCGGCGGGAAACCGAATCCAGCCACTCCGAAGCGCCCTTGGGGAATTCCCGATGCAGCATCTCCTGAAAATCGGGGCTGCCCGCAAGCTCCTCGAGACTGCGCCAGTACTCCGGACCCTGGGCCTCGGCAAGGCGGTCGCGGGCCGCGTCCAGGTCGAGCCTGCCCTTCTTGCTGGGGCAGACGTCTTCGCGGTGCGCCTTAGCGGGTTGTTCGTCCATCTTCATAAATTTGCTTATGGAGGCCGGGCGAGACGCCCGTCCTCCATCTAACTCACTACCGGTGACAGGTCGAACAGCTGGTTATGTCCCTTACCGTGCGCAGTTTGTATTTCTTCACCAGGTGCTCGCCCAGGGAGATCTGGTCGGTGTATTCCTTGCCATCCACTTCGACCGGCTTGCTGCTCGACGGCTGCTCGTAACGCATGTTGAAAACCTGATTGCGCGGCCGAAGATGTTTTTCGGGCGCGCGATGGCACTCCAGGCACCACTCCATCTGCAGCGAAGCCTCGTTATACATGAAGGGCATGCGGTCCACCGGCCCGTGACAGGTGTTACAGCCTACGCCCTTGTTGACATGAATGCTGTGATTGAAATAGGCAAAGTCGGGCAAGTCGTTGACCCGGGTCCAGACCAGCGATTTTCCGCTGCTGTAGCTTTCGCGCACCGGCTCGAGCAGGGCTGCGTTGGTCCAGATCTGGGCATGGCAGTTCATGCAGGTCTTGGTAGGCGGAATGCCGGCGTAGCTGGAGGTTTCGACTGAGGTGTGACAGTAGCGGCAATCAATTCCCAATCCGGCAACATGGTGCTGGTGACTGAAAGGTACCGGTTGCGGCCGCCGCACGCCGGCATAAGTCACGTAGGGCGAACGTTGAATTTCCGCCGCCGCCCAGAACAAAGCCGCTACGACGAATATTGCGCCGTAGATCGTCGCTCGCGAAAGTGTGTTCGTGCTGCGGTGAAAAATCTGCATCGAATGGGAACGTTCCGTGCCGCGGCGCCGAACGACGGCAACCGGTTGGTGCAGCGTTAAGCGAAGCGGCATTAAGCCGCAAACCTAGCGAGCAATAAAACTGGAGATTATAGCAGGCCAAAGATTGTGGATGCACAATCGGGGTTCCAGCCGAAGGAAAAGTTCGGCTCAGCGAGATCGATCTGCGGCTTCGTGTGCCACCATACAGCAAGGCGCGCTATCTACTTGAGGTTCATCACCAGCAGTTTGGGTTCGGTCATTTCTTCGATGGCATAGCGCAGCCCTTCACGGCCCAGCCCGGAATCTTTGACCCCGCCATAAGGCATGTGGTCGATGCGGAACGCGGGCACATCTCCGGCAATCAGCCCGCCGACTTCCAGTTCTTCGTAGGCATTGAAGATCAACTTGGCGTCGCGGGTGAACAGTCCCGCCTGAAGGCCGTAGGGAGAGTTGTTGATCTGCTTCAGGGCCTGGTCGAAGTCGTCATACGGCTCGACTGTGACCACCGGAGCGAATATTTCCTGGCAATTTACTTTCATCTCCGGGCGCGTGCCGGTGAGAACGGTGGGCTCAAGCACTGGTCCGAGACGCTGTCCCCCGCAAAGCAGGCGGGCCCCGCCGCGCACCGCTTCCTGAATCCAGTCGCTGGCCCGGACTGCATCGCTCTCGCGGATCAGCGGTCCCAGGTCGGTCGAATCATCCAGTGGATCTCCGGTCTTCAGTTTCTTCACGCCTTCCAGCAGAAATTCGGTGAACTTGGCGAAGGCGGAACGCTCCACCAGGATGCGCTGTACCGAGATGCAGGTCTGGCCGGCATAGGAGAAGCCGCCCACCACGCACCGTTCGGCGGCGTAGGCCAGATCGGCGTCGCTGTGCACGATCACGCCGGCATTGCCCCCGAGTTCGAGGACGACTTTCTTCTTCCCGCAATTCTTTTTGATCTGCCAGCCCACAGCGGCGCTGCCAGTGAAGCTGATCAACTTGATACGCTCATCGGTCACCAGCAGTCCGGCGTCGTCGTTAGAAAGAGGAAGCACGTTCAATCCGCCGTCCGGCCAGCCCGCCTGTTGCACTGCTTCTGCCAGCAGCAAAGCGGTCAGAGGGGTCTGGGGTGCGGGTTTCAGGACCAGGGGACAACCGGCGGCAATGGCGGGCGCAACCTTGTGCGCCACCAGATTCAGGGGAAAATTAAAAGGAGTGATTCCGGCAATCGGTCCCAGGGGAAAGCGGCGTACAATGCCCCAGCGTCCGGCGGTAAACTCCTGCCAGTCGAGCGGCAGGTACTCGCCGTAAATCCGCGTGCTCTCCTCGGCGGCAACGTTGAAGGTAAAAATGGCACGCTCGACCTCGGTGCGCGCGGCCTTGATCGGCTTGCCCGACTCCTGTGCCATGGTGCGGGCAAATTCCTGCTTGCGCGCGCTGATATTCTCCGACACCCGCCGCAGCACGCGCTGGCGTTCAAATGCCGGAAGGCGCCGGGTGGTCCCGAAGGCCTTGACCGCGGCTGCAATCGCGGCCTCCGCGTGTTCCCGCCGGCCCTGGAATACGGAAGCGATCACGCTGCCGTCATAGGGGGCCCGTATTTCGACTGGATCACCCTCTTCAATCCATTTGCCATCGACAAAAAAACCTTGCGTGCCGGCCGGAGTCGCAGTCATCTGTGCCATGACGTTATTTTAGACCTCCACCGAAAGTGGAATGTTAAATAACCGTGTGATTATAGGCTTTTCGCCACCGCTCACGTAGGGGCGGGCGCCGTCGCCCGCCCAGCCGGGCAACGCCCGGAAGTTTTGGCAACCATAGAGACAGGCGAGCGGCGCTCGCCCGCCCGGACGAGGGCGTCCGGGCCTACGTGGGTCCACTTAAGGGATAATATTTCCGCACAACGAGGATAGCTTCACTTGCCGCAATCCATTCTGCAAACGAGCGAACTGCTGCGC
>JBARIF010000048.1:0-1911 GCA_049799615.1 Terriglobales bacterium | reverse complement strand
GATCGGAGTAGGGATCGTGATTTCTCACGACCCCCTCCACAGACCCGGACGGGCGCTCGTTAGCGCATCCGGTTCTTATCTCGGATGAGTAGCGGCAAAACGGGCATCGGGATAGGGATGGAGCACTTGCGGTGCAGGTAGCCAGCGCATGGCCAAGTTCAGCATTCTGGTCCAGGAGATCCGGCGCTTCTGGCTGCGGCGGCGGACACTATGCCACCAGAGCACAAGCAACCGGTGCCGGAACAGGGATAGGCTAGCGGTGTTGCCTGGTACCGCGTAGTAGTTGAAGTGGCCTTGCACGATCGATTTGAGCCACTGACCGGTTTGGGACAAGGGATCGTGCATTCGCTTGTGGAGCTCCGGCTTGATGCGTCCAAGCTTGGCCCGTATGCGCTTGCGGATCGTCTTGCGCCGAACTGCAAACCGTCCAAGGCTGTTCGTCCCACTGATGTGGGTAAGACCCAAGAAATCGAACGTCTCAGGTTTCCCTTCTCCTCTACGTCTCCGGTTCTCTTCAGCAAACCTGCCGAATTCGATCCGGCGCGTCTTATCCGGGTGCAACTCCAGACCAAACTGAGCCAGTCGCTCCCGCAAATTTTCCAGGAAGCGATCCGCGTCCGTTTGATACTGGAATCCCGCGATGCTGTCATCGGCATATCTGATGACCACCACTTCGCCTTTCGCCCACTTCTGGCGCCAGACGTTCGCCCAGAGATCGAAACTGTAGTGCAGGTAAACGTTAGCCAGCAACGGTGAAATCACCGAGCCCTGCGCCGTGCCTGTCTGCGGTTCCGACCATTTGCCTTCCTCCATTACCCCAGCCTTCAGCCATTTCTGGATTAGCCGCAGTATGCGAGGATCGGCGACGCGATGCTCTACGAACTTGATCATCCAGCTTTTGTCGAGGTTATCGAAAAAGCCTCGGATGTCAGCGTCCAGAATGTAGTTCACCTTCTTCTTCAGGAGCGCGTACGACAACGCATCCAGCGCGTCATGCTGGCTGCGTCCCAGGCGGAAACCATACGAAAAGCCCAGAAAGTCTTCCTCGTAAATCTGATTGAGGATGGTGACCACGGCCTGTTGGACGATCTTGTCTTCCAGGGCCGCGACTCCCAATGGACGTTGCCGTCCATCTTCTTTCTGTATGTACACTCTTCTCGAAGGTAATGCTCGGTACGCTCCACGATGGACCCGACCGTGTAGGTCGATTAACCGTTCCTCCAGTCCGGCCTCATACTCGTACCAGGTGACCCCGTCCACTCCAGGTGCGGCTTTCCTCTTCAATGAGTAAAAGCTCTCCCGTAGTAGATCGACGCTCAGATGGTGGAGCAAGGCAGTGAACCTCATCTCCTTATTTTCCCGTGCTGCTTTCCGCACGCCCGCCAGCCCTTGTGACACGCGAACCCCGCTCTGTGTCGGTTGCGTGCTAGGTTGACCGGCGTTCTCCTTGATCAACGGCCTTCCCTCCCCACTCTCCGTGGACGATGTCTTGTCGTTGTTCGAATAGTTCATAGGTACTATGCCGTTGTGTGACTCCTCGGAAACGTACCCGCGAGCCGTACGGCTATCGCCTTCGCCCGCCGACCTGCTGCCTGGTTTGACGGCAGGTGTTTCCGAGGTCTCCCGGTTCTCGTGCATGAAGTCTATAGGTGTGTCTGGGGTCTTCGACTACGCCGGACCGAACAGAGCCTCGCGCTATCGCCCCTGTTCGTGTTGCCAACCGCGCATATTTAAAAGGTTGGCGTCCGAAATGATCTTTTCGGAGCTGGATACCCACCCCACCTATCCTCTGTCTACGCTTCGTTGTGTTCCTCGCGGTAGCAACGCAAGACTCGAGGCCGAGCGGATCGCTAGTCCTTACCCGTAAGGCTCTTTCATCCTCTACTCCATGCCGGTTTATCCCGGCGCACA
>JBARIF010000047.1:0-27528 GCA_049799615.1 Terriglobales bacterium | reverse complement strand
GCGGCGAGGGCAGGATGCCCTCGCGACAGCCGGCGGGACGCCGGCGCTACCTGCGGGCAAGCAGAGTCCGCATCGCGTACTCGGCCAGGAAGCTGCGCGGCGCGCCGCCTGGGACGATCTCGAAAATGTTGTGGTGGACGTCGAGATCACCGACTGGCCCACGGCCACGCAGAATCCACGCGGGCGCGTGGTGGAAATTCTTGGGTACGAAGATGATTTCGGGGCGGATGTTGAGATCATGATCCGCAAGCATCACCTGCCGCATCGCTTCCCGTCCGCCGTGCTCGCCGAAGCCCAGGATGCCGAGCCGATCATTCGGTCCGCGGAGGCGTACAGACGGCGCGACTTCCGCGCCCTGCCGATTGTCACCATCGATGGAGAAACCGCGCGCGACTTCGACGACGCTGTCATCGTGCAGCACCTGGAGAATGGAAATTTTGAGCTGCAGGTACACATCGCCGACGTGGCCCACTACGTCACGCCGGACTCCGCGCTCGATCAGGAGGCCCGCCTGCGCGGCACCAGCGTTTATTTTCCCGACCGCGCCGTGCCCATGCTTCCGCTCGAACTTTCGACTGATATTTGCAGCCTGCGCCCGCAAGTGGACCGGCTGGTAATGTCGTGCGTTATGGAGATCGATCATCAGGGCGAGATTGTTGGATATGAATTGAGCGAAGGCATGATTCGCTCCGCCGAGCGCATGACCTATACCGACGTAAACCTGGTGCTCGAAGGCGACGCCGGCGCGCGCGAGCGCTACAGCAAGCTGGTGGCCGGCTTCGAGCGAATGCGCGACCTGGCGCTGATCCTGAACCGCAAGCGTGAGCGCCGCGGCTCCATCGATTTCGATTTGCCCGAACCGGTGATTGAGTTCGACGAATTTGGATTGATGAAAAGCATCACCCGTTCCGAGCGCAACATGGCGCATCGCCTGATCGAGGAGTTCATGCTTTCGGCCAACGAGTGCGTAGCCTCGTATCTGGAAAACAAGCGCATCGCTTCGCTCTACCGGATTCACGAGAAGCCCGACGCCAAGCGGGTGTACGACTTCGAAGTGATCGCCGCGACTTTCGGTTACTCGCTGGGCGTGGGGCCGCTACCCATCCAGCGGGTGCAGCTCAAGACCGACCGGCGCGCCAACTATGGCACGGGCAAGCGCACCCGCGAGATCGAGATTCCGAAAGAAGTGCACATCACCCCGCGCATGTATCAGAAGCTGACGGAGAAGATCGCGGGCAAGCCGGAGGAGCGCATTCTTTCCTTCCTGATGTTGCGCTCGCTCAAGCAAGCACGCTATTCCGAAGAAAACCTGGGACACTTTGCCCTGGCCGCGACGGCTTACACCCATTTCACGTCGCCGATCCGCCGCTACCCCGACCTGATCATTCACCGCATCTTGAAAGAAGTCTTGCGCGACTCCGCGAACCGTAGCGCCGGCGTCTCGCCGGCCCGAAGCCGAACGGAACGTCCGCTGGCGCAGACAGATTCAGGAGCCACAGAAGACAGCTTGAGCGCGTCTTACCGAAGCGGATCCGTCCAAGAACACAAGCGGGCTTCCAGCCCGCCACCGGGCCGGCAAGATGCCGGCGCTACAGTTGCGTCGCCGTGGTCCAAGCGGCGCGACCACTCCGCCCATCGCGAAGCAGTCCAGCCCGAGGGCGGCCCCATCCCGATCGAGGAACTGCACGATATTGCCGAAGAATCCAGCCAGTCGGAGCGCCGCGCGGACGAGGCCGAACGCGAACTGATGGAATGGAAGAAAGTGAAGTTCATGCAGGACCGGATCGGAGAGGACTTCGACGGCCTGATCATCAGCGTCACCAAATTCGGCTTCTTCGTCGAGTTGACCGACCTCTTCGTGGAAGGCCTGGTGCCGCTCGATTCGCTGGCCGACGATCGCTACACCTATCACGAAAATACCCGCGAAATCATTGGCCTGCGCAGCCGAAGAATCTACAGCATGGGGCAACGAGTGCGGGTTCTGGTGGACCGGATTGACCCGGTCGAGAAGAAGATCCAGTTTGCCGTGCTAGAGGAAAAGCCGGCTCCGAAGCGCAAGAAAGGCTGAGCCTGGTGTAAAATCCTTGAGTCAACCCCACCGCCGCGTTTGAGCATGCGGCCGGTTCCTTCCAGTCGGGACGTGGCTCAGCCTGGTAGAGCACTCGCTTGGGGTGCGAGGGGTCGGCAGTTCAAATCTGCCCGTCCCGACCAATTCATTCGCTTAAGTTCAGGTTCCGTTCCCACCCTTCGCAACGAACGCGAAGGATGGGGCAGCCGAAATCGGTCGTGCCGAGGCTGGTCACTAGTTTTGCTTCGGGATCTTGGCCAGGAGCCAGACGAATATGCCCACAGCGATCCAAGCGGCAAGGGCCAGGGCAATGTTCCGCACGGGCGCAAGATAGCAAAGGCGCTTTCGGTTCGTCCAAAAATCGCAACGGGGTCGGTCTTCCGACCGAATGTTGCTTCACGTCGAGTGGCCCATCCGTCCTGGTGAGGAGCGTTTTCCCCTCCCTTGCAAATGACCGGCAGCGAGTGGAGAATGGCGCGGGGAATATCGGATGGGGTGGGCGGATGATAAGCCGCGAAAATTCGGCGCGGTTGCACCCTGGCTGGTTCTGCTGGCAATTTCCCTTCTGATCAACTACATCGACCGCGGCAACTTATCTCTCGCCGCGCCGTTACTCAAAGATGAGTTGCACCTTTCGGCCTGGCAGCTTGGGATCCTGTTTTCCGCATTTTTCTGGACCTATACTGCCCTGCAGTTTGGCATGGGCTGGGTGGTGGACCGGTTTGAGGTAAACCGGGTCATCGCCGTCGGTTTCCTGCTCTGGTCGGTTGCGACTGCGGCGACCGGCCTGGTGCAGGGATTCACCATGCTGCTGCTGATGCGGTTGATGCTTGGTATCGGTGAGTCGGTGGCCTTTCCCTCATGCTCGAAAATTCTCGCACTCCACGTGGCCGAGCCGGATCGCGGATTTGCCAACGGCATCATCATCGCCGGGATGAAGTCAGGGCCCGCGGTGGGAGCGCTGGGAGCCGGACTGCTTATGGGCAGGTACGGATGGCGCCCGGTGTTCATCGGAATCGGGGTGCTCAGCCTGGGGTGGCTTCCGGCCTGGAGGAAATGGATGCCGCGGGGTAGGTCGCCGGTTCATCCCGACGGGACGGGAGTTCCTACCCTGACCGGCATCTTGCGTCAGCGGTCGTTTTGGGGCGCCTGCACGGGCCACTTTTGTGCCAACTATCTGTTGTATTTCATGGTCACATGGCTTCCGTACTACCTGGTGCACGAGCGCCAGCTTTCAGTGCACTCGATGGCCATCACGGCAAGCCTTTATTACCTGGTGGATGCGGCTGCTGCGATCGCGACGGGCTGGTTCTCGGACTTCTGGATACGCCGCGGGCTTACAACAACCCGTGTGCGCAAATCGGCCATGGTGATCGGACACAGCACGGCCGCGATCGCGCTGGCGGGGTGCGCGTTGGCCGGTTCGCATACCTACCTGGCATGGCTTCTGGCGGCGGGAGTGGGCTCCGGAATGGCAGGGTCGGGTATCTACGCGTTTTGCCAGATCCTGGCCGGCCCCAAGGCGGCGGGGAGGTGGACCGGGTTTCAAAACGGTTTCGCCAATCTTGCGGGTATCGTCGCTCCGGCACTCACCGGATTCGTGGTGGGTCGGGCCGGAAACTTCCAAATGGCACTTGCGATTACTGCGGCGGTATCATTGGCGGGCGGCCTGGCGTGGGTTTTCGCGATCGGCCATCTCAGGGAGGTGATCTGGTCAGATCGCATAGTTCTTCCGGTTGCCGCAGTGTCGCCCTCGAAGCTGGAGTATTGATTCAGGCGCATGTCGCCACTCGCTTCGTTGCTTGAGTCCGAAGTGTCGGGCATGCATCTACGTAAGCATGGCAGACCTGAAGAAATTTAACCTCGCCGAGACCATCGCAGTTCTGAGCCGAACTCCCGCAACCCTGGATGTGTGGTTGCGCGGGCTGCCCGATGTCTGGGTGCGCGGCAATGAAGGGAAAGATACCTGGGACGCGTTCGTGATCCTGGGCCACCTGATCGTCGGAGAGCGCACTGACTGGATGCCGCGGGTGCGGATCATATTCGAAAGTGGAGACGGGCGGCCATTCGATCCCTTTGACCGCTTTGCGCAGAAAGAGTGTGAAGGCAAGTCACTGGAGCAACTTCTGGACGAATTCGCACGCCTGCGGCGGGAGAACCTGGCGGCGCTGCAGGCGCTGAATCTACAGCCGGAAGATTTGGTCCGGAGAGGAAAGCATCCAGCGCTGGGAGCGGTGACGTTGTCCGAACTTCTGGCCACCTGGGCGGTCCACGATCTCACCCATCTGCATCAACTATCGCGCGTGATGGCCCACCAGTATCGCGATGCCGTTGGCCCGTGGAGTGTCTATCTGGGCGTGCTGAAATGCGCCGGCCACAGCGCTCCCTAGGCAAGCCGGGGTGGCGCGTCCAAGCTCCGCTTGGGCGGGATTTTGAAGCTGATTCGTCTCAGAACGGATCCATGGAGAATTACTTCAAGGCATCGGTTTTTCCACGACCAACAAATGATGGCACGGTTGCCTCGAAAAATCCCCGCCCAAGCGAAGCTTGGACGGGGCACCCACTAGACTCAGAGTACAAACGAAATTGGTGGGCCATTCCGCGCTCTCATATCTCAACTAACGCCGCCTGGCTCAGGTTGTGGGCTGAGAGACCAGGCGCGGCTGCGCCGTGGTCGCGGGAGCCCGAGGGCTGGGCGCGGCTTCGGGCTGCGCCGGCTGAGGGTTCTGCTTCGAACCATTGTCGTCCAGGCCTGCGTCACCATTGACGTTGAAGTGCAAGGCTTCGGGGTCCAAGGTTGGCGTGATCAGGTAGCTCGACGAGGAGTCGTAGTCAGACAAAGCATCCGGAGCGTAAGACGGCGGCTCGTTGTATCCGATGTCGGGATAGTCCTGATAGTAGTTGTACGACGGCCAGGGCGCGTACCAATAAGGATCGTACCACCACGGGTTCCATCCGTAAGCCCAGCCCGGCCCCCAGTAGCTGCCCCAGTAGGGCCATCCCAAACCAAAGCCCCAATCCCAGCCGAAGCCCGCTCCAAAAAAGCCACCGCCCCAACCGTCGTTGTAGTATCCCGGCCAAAAACCTCGGTTCCAGCCGTAGCCACGCCAGCCGAACCCTCGAAAGCGGTCTCCGCGCCAGCCCCAGCGGTTGCCAAATCCTCGGCCGCCAAATCCGCGATTGCCGCCGAAGGAATTGAAGCGTGAGCCACCAAAAAGGTGTGTCCTTGATGCGAATCGCGCATTGCCAAATGATCGGAAGGTAGAATGCGACGAACGCGATCCAGTGAAAAACGAATTACCGAAAGTGGATCCGCCGAAGTGCGAGCCACCGAAACCGGCGCCGCCGTGAATCGACCCTGATGGTGAACTCCGCCCCGCGCCGGAACCCATGCCTGTCGAGCCCCTGGACGGGCCGAAGGAGTGCCAGGCGCCGTCAGACCTTCCACCGTTATGAGCTGAGAAACCGGAGGAGGCGAAGTTCCCGGAGCTGCGTCCACCACTGAAGCGTGAAGAGCTGCCAGCGTTGCCGAACGAATGCCAGCGACCATCATTGATCGCGGAATGAAAATTTGGCGAACGACTTCCGGACGGACGATTTCCAAACGAACGATTGCCGAATGAGCCGGAATTGCGGCCCGATGCAAATCCGCGGTTTTGCGCAGTCATGCCGCGCGAGGAACCGAACCCGCCGTAGGATCCCCGGCCTGCTCCGTAGCGGCCTGCCGCTGACCCGCCACGAAAGCCCCCGCCTCGACTGTAGTTTCCTCCGCCAAAAGAACGCGGGCTTCCACTGAAAGACCGCGTGCCCCCGTAGGAGCTGCCGCCGCGATACCCTCCGCCACTGGAGTGAAACCCTCCGCCGCCTCCGCTATGGAAGCCACCGCCGCCACCATGAAACCCGCCGCCTCCACCTCCGCCGTGAAAGCCACCCCCGCCTCCACCGTGAAAGCCCCCGCCCCCGCCGCCGTGGCCACCACGTTGACCGAATGCTGTACCCGGCGTGAGCGCAAAAATTGTGAAAGCAGCGAACGCGATGAGGGATCTAACCAGACCAAATCTGCTCATAACCTGTCCTTCCCTTCGAGCGTGGTAGCGGACCTTCGATTGCAGAGTCTGCGAATGAACGAGGTCCCCGGTCAAATCAAATTCTCGTTCTTGTCCAGAAATAACCGCGGAAACCCGTGCTACTCGCGGAAACCGCCACTATTAAAGATGCAGCTGGAATGCCAATTGTCGGCTGAACGGTCAGCAATTATTAACCCCACTGTTCTCAATATGTCAGAGCGGGCAAGAACATCCCGGGCAGGCGGCGGTGACAGGCCATGGTTGGCCCAATTCCACCATGGGTGGTGGTTTTCGGCCAGGGAGTGGAGAGTGGCGAGGCGGGCGGCTTCCTACCGCTCGCGGCGGGGTTACCACCGTGGGGTTGCACGACTCAATGCGGAACACAGTCATACAACTTTTGCTCCCTCTCGAGGGTTCAATATAGAGAGCAACAATGTTGTTGGGAGGAAAGCTTGAAGACATCTCATTTTCTTCGTCGTCGAAATCGTTTCACCCACACCCGGGCGTTCTTTTCAGTCCCGGTACTGGTTTGTGCCGCAGCGGCGTTGAACAGCGCACAGAGTAGCTAATTCAGCCCTAATCAGGGCGAAAGCGACGGCGTCAGCGCCGGGGGAAAGTGGATGGAGTTCCATTCCGAAGACAAAATGACGGGCGCCAAAAGGGTGCGCTTTGAGATTCTGTCAGACAACTACCTGAGAGAAGATCCGGACTACAAGCCGCGAATCCAAATGGTGTGCACCAATGGCAAGTACACCGCCGCCGATTTCAATCCCGGCATCCGTCTCGGTCCGCCCAACCGTCCCGGTTTTTGGGGCCAACCCCAGATGGAAGTGATGGTACGGGTTGACGACGCGCACAGCTACCATGGCTGGAACTGGATTCGCAACCGTTTCCTATCCATGGACAAAGGCACCACGCGTGAACTGATCGGGGCCCACATTTTCAAGGTACAAATCCGCGGCCGCAACGGCCCGGAGATCGCGGAGTTTTCACCCGCCGGACTGGATCTCGGTCGCGTAAAGCAGGCCTGCGATTTGACTCCGAAAAAGCCCAGCAGGGACTGAAGCCGCTGTCATCCAGACTGCGCGCGATTAGAACACAGCGAGCCTTACCGGTTCCTCATTCAAAGCGCAGTGCCGTCATGGGGCTCACGCGAGTGGCGCGCCGTGCGGGTATCCAGGAGCATATTGAAGCGCTGCCGCAAAGTGGCCACGACGACGATCTCATCCATGGTGCGGGTGTGAGCGACGGGTGAGCCCCCGCTGGCTTCCCGCAGGGCCACAGCCAGCGATTTGAACGGCCTGAGAGGCCCGCTGAAGCAGATATAGAAAGTTATCAGGCAGCCGCCCTGTTCGTTTGCGTCGCGAGTGTGGGTCGGACACTCTAGTCCGACGCTTTTGTCTTTAGCCTTTGCTTTTGTCTTTGACCTCGTCCTCGCATACTAAAGTCTGCAGTCAAGCAACAGCCGAACCAAAATCTACTTCAACAGCGTCGGACAGGAGTGTCCGGCCCACACGTCTTACCCAGGGACTCGCACTCTGGTTACTTGCCCCTCCACCCTTTTCGCGATGCAATGGACAACATGGGGAGGGCGCTATGGGTCGAGCTCTTGGATTCTTAGGCATCGTCATTGTGATGGCGGTGGGGATGTATCTGTATTCGATCCAGTTGAAGGAAGCGTCTGCGCCCGGCGGGGCCGCCACTCCAACCGGAACGGCGAACATCATGGGCGTGAAGAATGACCTGATCAGTATCGCTAACGCCGAGCGGGGGTACTTCGCCACCGAACAAAAGTACGCTTCTCTCGATGATTTGATTGCGGCGAAATACATCACCATCGAGAGACAGCGGCCTCCTTACACTTACGATGTTGAGACCACATCCAGCGGCTTTCGTGTGACCGCCACCCGCGATAGTGCTGGCACTCCGGCGCAACTCTGGATCGACGAAACCATGCAGGTCCAGTCGTCGAATTGAAACTTTGCTCCGGGTCCTCGCCTCCACAAGCGAGATACAGCTTAAGTACCTCGGGGGCTGAAGCCCCTTATCTATTTGCGTGCCTAATTGCGGGGCCAAGGCCCTGCTCAGCCCGAGTTGGCTACCGCGATTTGATATGCGCTGTATTATCTAGCGATCAGTATGGCAAGTCCTATGAAGCGCATCCTGGTTACTGGAGCTGCGGGCAAAGTAGGCAGCCATTTCATTGACCACATTTTGCGCTCTGATCACAATGTGGCCATTCGTGCGTTATGTCATAAGCGCATCCTGGAGCCCCAGGAGCGCCTGGAAATCGTGCGCGGAACAATCTCGGACCGCGCAGTTGTGCGAGTGGCCATGCAGGGAGTCACCCACGTTCTGCATTGCGCCACCTGCAAGGAAACTCCCGACGACGTGATGGATGTTACGGTCAAGGGCCTCTTCTGGCTGTTGGAAGAGTGCCGTGTCAGCGTCGGCTTCAAACAGATCATCCTCATCGGTGGCGATGCTGCGCTGGGACACTTCTTCTATCCACATCCCCGGCCGGTCACCGAAGAGCAGAAGCACAGCGCCTATCCCGGCTGCTATGCGCTCTCGAAGGTCCTCGAAGAAGTGATGCTGGAGCAATATTTCATCCAGTATGACCTTCCAGGGTGCTGTTTGAGAGCACCCTGGATCATGGAGAAAGACGACTTTAAATATTCGCTATCCTTTGGCGAAGACGTTTTCGGAGGGCCGCGATGGCGCGACCTGGTGGGGACGAAGCGAGCGGACGAGTACATGAAAAGCGGCACGGTGCCGGTGATGCTCGATCCAAAAGGGAAGCCGGTGCAACGCAACTTCGTGCACGTGAGCGACCTGGTGAAAGCAATCCAGCGGGCCCTCGACCATCCCAAAGCGCACCAGCAGACTTTTAATATCGCTATGGACGAACCTGTCGACTACCGGCACGTGGCTGACTATCTGAAGGAGACGCGGGGACTTCCCTCGGTGGAGCTCGAGACCCCGTTCTGGTCAACCTGGCTGGACAACGCCAAAGCTAAATTCCTGCTAGGCTGGCGACCGGCTTTCGATCTGAAGCGCCTGATCGAAGAAGCCTGGATCTATCAGCGAAGCGAAGCCGATCCGCGGCGGGTCTGGTATCCGGGATAGCTTGGAATGCTCGACCACTATGCACATTGATGCTCATCAGCACTTCTGGGTCTATGATCCGCGCGAGTATGACTGGATCGACGATTCGATGGCAGCGCTGCGCCGTGACTTTCTTCCTGAAGCGCTGCACCCGGAACTGGAGCGAGCGGGGTTTCAGGGATGCGTTGCGGTACAAGCGCGGCAGACAATTGAGGAGACGAGATGGCTTCTCGAACTGGCCGCGTCGTCGCCATTTATTCTGGGCGTCGTCGGCTGGGTTGATTTGCAGGCTCCAGAGGTACGGTCGCAGTTGCAGGCGTTTGCCCGTAATCCCAAGCTGGTTGGGGTTCGCCACGTGGTGCAGGGCGAGCCCGACGACCGATTCCTGCTGCGGCCGGAATTCTTGCGAGGCCTTTCTGTTCTGGAAGAGTTCGATCTAGCGTACGACATTCTGATCTACACCAAACATCTTCCCGTCGCGGCCGAGTTTGTGCGGCAGTTTCCCCGCCAGCGTTTCGTGTTGGACCACCTGGCCAAGCCTCCGATCAGGAGCGGCAGTTTGCAACCCTGGGCACGCGGAATCAGAGAGCTGGCGGAGTTTCCGAATGTCTTTTGTAAATTGTCCGGACTGGTGACGGAAGCGGACTGGCAGCAGTGGAAGCCGGAGCACATCGCGCCCTATCTGGATATGGCCTTCGAATGCTTTGGAGCGGAGCGCCTGATGATCGGATCTGATTGGCCGGTGTGCACTGTGGCGGCGTCGTACTCCAGCGCGATGGGAGTGGTGAAAGATTATATTGGCCGCCACTCGATCCCGGTGCAGGAAGCGATCCTGGGAGGGAATGCGCAACGATTCTGGAGGTTGAAGCCGCCGCAGTGCGCGCCTTGATAGGGAGATGGTCTGGTTGACCTTCATATGGCGACGCAAGGCGGCGCCGAACCCCCGCTTTTCCATGGGCGGTTTGAGCTCTTTGCTCGACCATTGTCTCCGAGGATGTCAAACGTGGAATCTGGTCTGCCCAATGAGCGGTGAGCAATCCCATCGAGATGCATGTTCTACAATAGACAACCATGCCCGACCGGGTCCTGCAACTCGATTCCAGGGACAACGTCCTGATTGCGCTTACCGACCTCAATCAAGGTGAGCAAATCGAATTCGCCGGCAAGACCTACACGCTGGTTTCGAGCGTGCCTGCCAAACATAAGTTCGCGACGCAAGACCTTGCCGCCGGCGATGACGTGATTATGTATGGCGTGCTGGTAGGAAAAGCCGCGAAGCCTATCGGCCGGGGCGAGAAACTGACTACGAGCAACGTTTTCCACCAGGCCTCTGATTTCCGCGAGCAGTCAGGCCAGTACCGCTGGGAAGCGCCTGATATCTCGCGCTGGCGCGACCGCACCTTTCTGGGTTATGCGCGGCCCGACGGCCAGGTAGGTACGCGCAACTACTGGCTGGTGGTTCCGCTGGTGTTCTGTGAGAACAGAAACATCGGCGTTTTGAAGCAGGCCTTTGAAGAAGAACTGGGCTTTGCGGCGCCGCAAATCTATCGCCGGCAAGTCGCCCAACTGGCGACGCTCTACCGGGAGGGCAAACTGGACGTTGCCGGGACGGGCGGCTCCTCCGGAAATGGCTCGGAGCCGCCGCGGTCTCGCGTGTTCGAGAATATTGACGGCATCAAGTTCCTGCTGCATGAAGGCGGGTGCGGCGGGACCCGGGAAGACGCCAGCAATCTGTGCGGGCTGATTGCGGGATATATCAATCATCCCAATGTTGCGGGAGCGACGGTTCTCAGCCTGGGTTGTCAGAACGCACAGGTTGGAATGCTGCGTAACCAGATCGAAAAGCGCAATCCAAATCTAAACAAGCCGGTGGTTATTCTGGAACAGCAACAAAGCGGCACCGAATCCACCATGCTTTCGGAGGCCATCCGGCAGACATTTCTTGGCCTGGTCGAGGCCAACAAGGCCAGGCGCTCAGCGGCGCCACTTTCTCAGTTGTGTCTGGGTTTGAAGTGCGGTGGATCGGACGGTTTCTCCGGGCTCTCGGCCAATCCTGCCATCGGACACACCGCCGACCTTCTGGTAGCCCTGGGGGGCCGGGCCATTCTTTCGGAATTTCCGGAATTGTGCGGAGTGGAGCAGCAGCTGATTAATCGCGCCACACGGAAGGAAGTCTCAGACCGCTTTGTGAAGTTGATGCGAGACTATCAGGCCCGCGCCCGATCGGTTGGGTCCGGCTTCGAAATGAATCCCTCGCCCGGAAACATTCGCGATGGATTGCTGACCGACGCCATGAAGTCGGCCGGCGCGGCCAAGAAAGGCGGGACTTCTCCGGTGACCGCTGTGCTGGACTATCCCGAATACTCGACCGTGCCGGGACTGCACCTGCTGTGCACGCCGGGAAATGACGTGGAATGCGTGACCGCGCAGGTGGGTGCCGGGGCGAGCGTGGTCCTGTTCACGACCGGCCTGGGCACGCCGACGGGAAATCCGATCGCTCCCGTGGTCAAGCTTTCCACTAATTCATCCCTGGCGCGGCGCATGAATGACATCATTGATATCGACACCGGCGGCGTAGTGTCGGGCGAAAGCACCATCGCGCGCATGGGCGAAGAAATCCTGGAACTGGTCATCAAGGTGGCCAGCGGCGACACCAGGACGAAGGCTGAGCTGAATGCCCAGAATGATTTCATCCCGTGGAAGAGAGGCGTCTCGCTCTGAGTCAACCGCAAGGCAATACCAATCTCAGACTCGACGGCAAGGTTGTCCTGGTGACCGGCGGGGGGAGCGGCATCGGACAGGCGATTGCCCTAAAGTTTGCCGCCCACGGGGCCGCGGTGAAGGTCCTGGATGTGAGTCTCGGCGCCGGGGAAGAGACTTGCCGGCAGATTATTTCTGCAGGAGGAAAAGCATCGGCCTGCGCCTGTGATGTCACCGACCAGAAACAGGTCAAGGACGCGTTCGCACAACTCTTCGCACAAGGGCCGCTTTCGATTCTGGTGAACAACGCGGGAATCTCGCACATTGGCACGATCGAGAGCACGACAGAAGAAGATTTCGATCGCGTTTTTCGGGTGAATGTGAAGGGATTCTACAACTGCATGCAGGCCGCGGTTGCCTCCATGAAAGCCCAGGGCGGGGGCGTGATCCTGAACATGGCGTCCATAGCGGGTTCGGTCGGGCTTGCCGACCGCTTTGCTTATTCCATGAGCAAGGCTGCAGTGATCTCGATGACTTATTCGGTCGCACGAGATTGCCTGCCGTACAAGATCCGCTGCAACTGCATTTCGCCGGCCCGGGTGCACACTCCATTTGTCGATAACTATCTGCGCAATACTTATCCCGGGTTTGAGCGGGAAATGTTCGAAAAATTGTCGCAAACGCAGCCCATTGGAAGAATGGCGGAACCGGGCGAAGTCGCGTCCCTGGCCCTCTTTTTGTGTTCCGATGAGGCGTCCTTTATCACTGGAGTGGACTATGCGATCGATGGAGGCTTTTTGAATCTCCACGGTTGACGCGCTGGCCCGAAACGGCATGGACCTGCAACTGAAAGACAAAGTCGTCATTGTGACCGGCGGAGCCAAGGGAATCGGCGCGGCCATCGTGCGCTTGATCGCCGGAGAGGGCGCAATTCCGGTGATCGTGGATCGCGATGCGGATGCGGGCACGCGGTTGCAGGATGAGTTGCGGACCAACGGCGCGGCTTGCGGCCTGGTGACGGGCGAGCTCTCGAATCCCGAAGAGTGTTCTCGCGCGGTGGACCAGACTGCTAAAACATTCGGACGCCTTGATGCGCTGGTCAACAATGCGGGCCGCAACGACAAAGTCGGCCTGGAGCAGGGAAGTCCGCGCGAATACGTGGCCTCTCTCGAACGCAACCTGGTGCACTACTACAGCATGGCGCACTATGCTTTGCCGCATCTGAAGCGCGCCCAGGGAGCGATCGTCAATATCGGATCGAAGACCGCAGTCACCGGACAGGGTGGCACTTCCGGCTACGCGTCCTCGAAGGGCGGGGTTATGGCGCTCACCCGGGAATGGGCCGCGGAGCTCCTGCCTTACAACATCCGCGTGAATACGATCCTGCCGGCTGAGGTGATGACCCCGCTCTACCGGGAGTGGCTGGCCACGTTTCCAAATCCCGACGAAAAACTTAGCGCCATCCTTTCGAAAATCCCCTTGGGCAAGCGCATGACGACCACGGACGAGATTGCCGCCATGGCGGTCTTTCTGCTTTCGGGCAAATCCGGGCACACCACCGGCCAGCATATTTTCGTGGACGGCGGTTATAGCCATTTGGACCGGGCGTTGACTTGAGCGTCGGGCGTCGGACTTCAGACCTTGGACGTGGGCGTGCGAAGGTCGCAGATTGGCCACGGCTATGTCCACAAATTCTTCGCGGGAGGCGAGTCTATGGGAAAGTTGGGATTGGTGAGGACGTGCCTTTTGAGCAAAAGAATCTTCCGGGTTGCCTTTACAGGTTGTCTTTTCGCAACCTTGGTACAAATCTTAGCGGCGCAGAGTCCTTCGACCGCACAGTATCCCTCATACCCCAGCGAAACGCCGAAGCAGTTTGAGCCCAGGACCGACCGCTTTGACTACGTCAGGCGGGAAATCATGATCCCCATGCGCGACGGAGTGAAGTTGTACACCGTCATTCTCATACCGAAAGGCGCCAAGGGCGCGCCCATCCTCCTGACGCGAACGCCTTACAGCGCAAACGAGCTCACCGGCCACGACCCGCGCGGCGGAGATGAAACGAACGCGGCCCCCAGTTCGCACCTGGGGCCGATCCTGAACGGTTATGACAACGCCACTGAAGTGATCGTCGAAGGAGGCTACATCCGCGTCGTACAGGACGTGCGCGGGAAATATGGCTCCGAAGGCGACTACGTGATGAACCGTCCCTTGCACGGACCACAGAATCCAACGCCAGTCGATCATTCCACCGACACCTACGACACCATCGACTGGCTGGTGAAAAATATTCCCGAAAGCAACGGTAAAGTCGGCATCCTCGGCATTTCATACGATGGCTTCCTCCCTCTGATGGCGCTGGTCAATCCGCATCCGGCATTGAAGGTTGCCGTGCCGATGAATCCCATGGTGGACGGCTGGATGGGCGATGACTGGTTTCACAATGGAGCCTTTCGCCAGCAGAACATGTCGTACATCTACGAACAGGAAGCCACGCGTAAGAACGACGCCAAGTGGTGGAGCAGCAATTACGACGATTACGACATGTTCATGCAGGCGGGATCGGCCGGAGAACTGGGGCGCATCCGCGGGCTCGAGCAGGTCGGATTCTGGCGGAAGATTCTTGAACATCCTGCTTACGACGCCTTCTGGCGCGACCAGGCGATGGACCAGATTCTTGCGGCCCAACCTCTGAAGGTGCCAGTGATGCTGGTGCACAGTCTCTGGGACCAGGAAGACATTTATGGCGCGATCGCGGTTTACAAGGCGATCAAGCCCAAGGATACGAACAACGATAAAGTTTTCCTGGTGATGGGCCCGTGGCATCATGGGCAGGAAATCGACGATGGCAGCACGCTCGGCGCCGTGAAGTTCGACAGCGACACCGGACTTTATTTCCGCCAGAATATTCTGCGCCCGTTTCTGGACCAGTACCTGAAAGATGGCGCCCCCAAAGCCGACGTCCCGCCCGTTACTGCTTTTGAAACTGGGACCAACACCTGGCGGCGTTTGCCTGCATGGCCGGCTGGCTGCGCCAGTGGTTGTACCGTGAAGCCGACGGCGCTTTATCTCACTGCCGGTTTGAAGCTGGGCTTCACTGCACCAAAGTCCGGCGATGCGGAGTTCGACGAGTACACGTCAGATCCGGCCAAGCCCGTGCCTTTCCGCGCCCGGCCGATTCAACCCGTCGGTTACACAACCGGCTACACCTGGGCACAGTGGCTGGTGGACGATCAGCGCGAGGCATCCGGGCGTCCGGATGTTCTGGCCTTCGTCTCCGATACCTTAAAGGCGCCGGTAAAGATCAGCGGGCAACCGATGGCGAATCTGATCGCCTCGACCAGCGGTAGCGACTCCGACTGGGTGGTTAAACTGATCGACGTTTATCCCGACGAAGTGGCCGGCCAGGCGGCCATGGGAGGGTATCAATTGATGATCTCGGCCGATGTTTTTCGTGGCCGTTATCGCGAGAGCCTGGAGACGGCCAAGCCGATTACCGCCGGCGAACCGCTGTTGTATCGCTTCGCGCTACCCACGGCGAATCATGTTTTTCTGCCAGGCCACAAAATCATGGTGCAGATCCAGTCGAGCTGGTTCCCGCTTTACGACCGCAACCCGCAGACGTTCGTTCCTAGCATCTTCTGGGCCAAGCCCGGAGACTATCGGAAGGCGGAGCAGCGGGTTTATCACACCAGCGGCGAGGCAAGCTTCATCGAGTTACCGCTGGTCACCACGCCCTGATCCGTTACAGCATTCCACCGGTCTGAACTTCAAGGATGGCGAGCGCCATCTCCAGTTTGTGGATGGCTTGCCCGATTTCGGGATGTTCCGCCACCTTGCCTTGCAGAGTCTTCAGCAGCGTGTGAGCTTCGGCCACATGTTCGGCAGCTTGCTGTGGCCGCGATCCAGGTCCTGATTCGCCTTGTGTTTGCATTGCGTCCCTCGCCACGATTCTAAACCCTGCGGTCCGGGAAATTGTCAGCCGTGGTGTGTACTGAAGATCGCAAGTAAGACTTCGCCCATGAGTTGGACGAAGACGGCCCGTCTCCAAAGAGTTTTGATGTATAGTTTTCTGCACTCGGGAACATGCCCTGTTGAAAAGAACTTCAGGAGAATTTTATGCGCCGTAATCCTTCTTGGAACTTCCCAGGCTGCGCTGGATTGTCGATCTGCGGGCTGATTCTTGCCGCAACCTTTCCGACGCAGGTAATGCGGGCACAAACCTCTTCACCGCAATACCTTCAGGCCCAGGCGCCCCAGGGGCAATACTCTCCGGGGCAATACCCGCAGGGACGTCCAGAGCCTATTTCGGTGCAATGCCAGAACGCCCTGGCAGACCGGGTCAGTGCCGACGCAAAGCGGCGTGTGAATCTTAACCTTGAAACCCAGAGCCCGTACTCGCTCTCCCATGGGCGGCGCGGCCTTCGCGGCAGGTTGCGATACGGCATCGGCGGGCCGAACAGTTGGAGAACGGCGACCTACGACTGCGTGGTGGACCCGGGCCGGAATCGCGTCGAACGTGCGACTTATGCTCCCCGGGCCAGCAGTGGTAACTGGCTAGGCGGTCCCGGTTATCCGGGCGGGCCTGGTCATCCCGGCGTTCCAAACTATCCGCGGGTTAGAGTAGATACATCAGGCCGGGGAACTTTTAACAGCCGCAATGCCGGAAGCGTGAAGATCACACGCGGTTTCGTTGACAGCACGGGAGCGCGTCCGTCCGTTTCGCTAAGGGGCGGAAACTTTATGATTACGTTTTATGGAGTGGTCGAGCGCTCGGATGGGGGCGGGTTCACCATGCGAATTACAGGTTCCGACCGCGGATCAGCGCGGGGAACCGCCCAGGCCCGGCTCAACAATGATCGCAACGAAGTGGAATCGATCACTGTGAGTGGGAGTATGGGGAAGAATAGCTTCACCGGTAACTTCAGCCGATAGCGATGGTAGCCAGAGTTCTCGGCCCGGCGTTCAGCGCCGGGCGGAGAGCATGGTGAGAATTTCCTTCAGTCCCTGTCGAATATATTTCAGCTCAGAAGCCGGACGCGCCGGGAAGGGGAGGGGATCCTGTTTCTTGTCACTCTTGATTTCAGCCCGGAGATGCTGCCGCGCACCGGGAATGGTGAACCCCTCTTCGTACAGCAGTTGCTTGATCCGTAGTACGCTCTCGACGTCTTTGCGGCGATACATGCGCTGGCCGGTACTGCTCTTTACCGGCTTGAGTTGCGGAAATTCTGTCTCCCAGAAGCGCAGCACGTAAGCCGGCAGGTGACACAGGCGGGAAACTTCTCCGATGCGGAAATAAAGCTTTTCAGGAATTAGTACATCGGTCGCTGCGGACTTGGCGTTAGCTCGGGTTCGTGGGCTCATCTTGAATTTCCAGAAGCCGCATTCATCGCACGGGCGTTCTTTCCCCTCCGCGTTTCTAGCATGACCGCGCCTCCGGGACAACCACATTCTAAAGGAATCCGGGGTTTCCGGCCTCGAAGACAAAGAAAGTGCCTAAAAAATGACCCAGCGCGGGGCCCTCTCAAGGCGACAGTTGAGCCGTATCGTACACTGGCGGCATATTGGCTTTACCTCGAACCTAGACCGAACTCATGCGAATCGATCCCATCGAACTGGAAATCTTCAAGAACATTTACCACTCCATTGCCGAGGAGATGGGGGCAGCCCTGCGGCGGACCGCGTTTTCGCCCAATATCAAGGAGCGGCGCGACTACTCCTGCGCTGTCTTTGATGCTCAAGGCGAAGTGATTGCCATGGGCGATCACATGCCTGTGCATCTCGGTTCAATGCCGATGTCGGTGCGCGCGGCTATTGAGAGTCTTTCCCTGGGGCCCGGCGACGTGGCCATGCTGAACGATCCCTTTCGCGGGGGAACGCATCTGCCGGACATTACACTGGTGGCGCCGGTCTATATCCCGCGCCAACGGCGAGGACGAGATGCCCTCGTGACAGCCACGGATGCCGGCGCTCCGCCAAAGCGGCGTGGCGATTCTCCCGATTTCTATGTGGCCTCGCGCGCCCACCACGCGGATGTAGGCGGGACCTATCCTGGGTCGATGGGGCTGTGCCGCGAGATTTATCAGGAAGGGTTGCGCATTCCGCCAGTGCGGATCATGCATGCGGGGAAGACGGAGCGTGATGTTCTCGCGCTGCTGTTGAACAACGTTCGCACTCCCAATGAGCGCGAAGGCGACCTGGGGGCGCAGATTGCAGCCTGCCACACGGGCGCTGAGCGGTTGCGCCAAGTTTGCGTGCGTTACGGGCTGGAGCGGGCTCGGTCCGCGTCGCGGAAGCTGCTGGATTACTCGGAGCTGATGATGCGCGCGCTCCTGGCGCAGGTGCCACAGGGAACGTATCGGGCAGAGGACTTCATGGACAGTGACGGAATCAGCGACCGGCCGGTCAAGATTGTGGTGTCGGTGAAGTTCCAGCACTCTCGCCGGCGAGTCGCCCGCGACCACACGCCCGGCTCCATGGCTATCGTGGATTTTACCGGTTCAGATCCGCAGGTTCAGGGCAGTATCAATGCGGTTGAGGCCATTACCTACTCTGCTTGCTTTTACGTATTCCGATGCCTGCTGGCTGAAGATGTCCCAGCGACTTCCGGGCTAATGCGCCCGATCCGGGTGATTGCGCCGTCAGGGACGGTGGTGAACGCGTGCCCTCCGGCGGCGGTGGCGGGAGGAAACGTTGAAACCTCGCAACGGATCGTGGACGTTCTGCTGCGGGCGCTGGCACAGGCCATTCCCGAGCGCATTCCGGCGGCAGCCTCGGGAACGATGAATAATCTCACCATAGGGGGAATGGACCCGGCCACGGGCGAGCCCTTTGCCTATTACGAAACCATTGCCGGCGGGATGGGCGCACGTCCGACCAAGCCGGGCATTTCTGGGGTTCACACCCACATGACGAATTCGTTGAACACGCCGGCGGAAGCGCTGGAGTATTCATATCCGCTGCGAGTTCGACAATATGCTCTGCGGCCGGGAAGCGGGGGCGACGGCAGATATCGCGGAGGAGATGGGATCATTCGAGAAATAGAAGTATTGACCGAGGCCGAAGTCACGCTGCTTTCCGACCGGCGTACACGTGGGCCCTGGGGGCTGAGCGGAGGGGCGAGTGGTTTGCCCGGGGAGGCTTCCGTGGTGCGGGTTGATGGCTCAGTGGAAAAATTGACCGCTAAATCGAATGTGCGGCTGAGCAAGGGAGAACGGATTCGGATTGGCACGCCGGGCGGTGGCGGTTGGGGAAAATCACGTCAAGATCACTGAGTTACAGGAGGAGTGATGCAACGCATAAAATCAGTAGGCGTTCTTTCCTGTGCCAAGATTTTGGGAATCCTGTACGGTTGCATGGGTCTGCTCTTCATTCCCTTCCTCTTCATCGCCGGGTTGGCCAGCATGGCGACTCAACAAACTAACAGTGCGATTGGCGGCCTGGCCATGCTGGCCTTCGGGATCCTGGCACCGGTTATCTATGGCGCAATGGGGTTCGTGTTCGGTGCCCTTGGGGCATGGATATACAACCTGATTGCACACTGGCTGGGAGGAATTGAGATTCAACTGGAACCAGTTCCCGCGGTCAATCTCTAGAACCAGTTCGCCTCTAAAGAACCAATGAATTATCCGTGCTCTTGGTCAGCCCGGGTGCGCCATCCGCGCGATGCTAGAATAAAGAGTTTGGCTGATCACTTTGAACCTACAGGTTGATTGATGCAAAAAACAATGCTCGCGGTGGTCAAGCCGGAAGCCGCGCCGGGCGCGGAGATCCGCGAGGTCAAGGTTCCGGCGTTTGGCCGAAACGAGGTGCTGGTCAAGGTAAAAGTTGCTTCCATCTGCGGCACCGATCTGCATATTTACGAGTGGGACCGCTGGGCCCAGAACCGGATCCACCCACCCTTGATTCCCGGCCATGAATTTTGTGGCGAGGTGGCGGCCTTCGGCGACGAGGTCACCAGCGTGAAGGAAGGGGACTTCGTCTCCGCCGAGATGCACGTCGCATGTGGCAAGTGTCTGCAATGCCGCACCGGAGAGGCCCACATCTGCCAGAGCGTGAAGATTATTGGCGTGGACGCGGACGGTGCGTTTGCCGAGTACGTGGTGATTCCGGAATCGAATATCTGGAAACTTGATCCGGCAGTCCCCCAGGAGTATGCGTCCATTCTGGACCCCTTGGGGAACGCTGTGCATTGCGTGCTGGCTGGAGAGATCGCGGCCAAGACAGTCGCCATCACCGGTTGTGGACCGATCGGACTGTTCTCGATCGCGGTGGCACGCGCAGTGGGAGCGACCACGATTTTTGCCATCGAGGTAAATGAACATCGCCGGCGCCTTGCCCGGGAGATGAAGGCAGATTTTGCGCTTGATCCCTCCAAAGACAATGTGCGGGCCATCGTGATGGAGCAAACTGGCGGACTGGGTGCGGATGTCGTGCTCGAAATGGCGGGGCATCCCAGTGCCATACGGACCGCCTTCGATGTGGTCCGGCGCGGGGGACGTATCTCCCTTCTGGGGCTGACCTCCAAGCCGGTTTCGTTGAATTTTTCCGAAGACATTATTTTTAAAGGCATCACGGTTCAAGGTATCAGCGGGCGCCGAATGTTTCAGACCTGGTACCAGATGACTGCGCTGTTGAAGGCCGGGAAGCTAGACCTTCATCCCGTGATTACCGATCGTATCGCGATGAAAGATTTCTCTCAGGCCATGGAGAGATTGAAGACCGGCGAGGCCAGCAAGATTCTGGTATATCCCAACGGGACTAAGTAATTCAGTTTTTCAGTTGCGTGTTGCCAGTTCTCAGCCAAATCCATTCATCGGATACAATTCCAGAACCATGCTTCGTTACTTCACTGCAGGGGAATCTCACGGCGAGGCTCTGGTCGCGTTTCTTTCCGGGCTGCCGGCCGGGCTGAAAGTGGACCAGGCCTTCCTGGACCGCGAACTGTGGCGCCGGCAGCAGGGTTTTGGACGCGGCGGCAGGATGAAGATCGAGACCGATAGGGCCCATATTCTGTCGGGGGTGCATCACGGGGCAACGATTGGATCGCCGATCGCGATCCTGCTGGAAAACAAGGACTGGAAGAACTGGCAGGAATCGCTTCCGGTCGACGCAGGGGATTCGACCAAACACAAGCGCGTGGCTTCGCCGCGTCCCGGGCACGCCGATTTGGCAGGGGCCCTGAAATATAACTTTTCCGAAGCCCGTTACGTGCTGGAGCGTGCGTCGGCGCGAGAATCCGCGGCCCGCGTCGCCGTTGGAGCCCTGGCCAAGTTATTCTTGCGCGACCTGGGAATCGAGGTGTTCAGCCACGTAGTGGCTGTTGGCAGTGCCGTATTGAAGAAGGATGTTTCGTGGGAGCAGATTCGCACTCTTTCGGAACGCGATGACGTTGTGCTGAATTGTGCCGACGCGGAGACTGAGCAGAAAATGAAAGAAGAAGTGGACAAGGTGTTGCGATCTGGAGATTCGGTCGGCGGCATTTTCGAAGTAGTGGGGCACGGAGTCCCACCGGGGTTGGGCACTTACGCCCAGTGGGACGAACGGCTGGACGGTCTGCTGGCGGGTGCGGTCATGTCGCTGCAGGCGGTGAAGGCGGTCGAGATTGGAGCGGGAGTGACGGCAGCGTCCTCGCCGGGCTCTGCCGTCCATGATGAAATAGGGTACGGAGCGGCCACTGGATTTACCCGCACCAGAAATAATGCCGGCGGGATTGAGGGTGGGGTGTCGAATGGCCAGGACATCGTGGTGCGGGGATATCTGAAGCCGATTTCCACTTTGCGCCGTCCTTTGCAGTCGGTGGATTTCGCCACCCGGGAGCCGGTCAAGGCAGCCTACGAACGCTCTGATGTCTGCGTGGTGCCGGCCGCTGGGGTCGCGGGCGAGGCCATGGTGGCATTGACTCTGGCTCGCTGTGCACTGGAGAAATTCGGCGGCGATTCCATGACTGAGACATTGCGAAATTTTAAGGGATATGTGGAGCAAGTAAAGAATTACTGAGGCGCGCGACTAAACCTGCATGATCTATCCCATTGTGAAGTTTGGAAATCCGGTACTGGAGAAACCTGCCGAACCGGTTACTGCTTTTGACAGCGATTTAGAGAAGCTGGTGGACGACATGTTCGAGTCGATGTACGCAGCCCATGGAGTCGGCCTGGCGGCGCCGCAGATCGGAATCTCGAAGCGGCTGGCGGTCATCGACGTTACCTTCAAGGAAGATCCGGACGCCAAGCTGGTGATTGCGAATCCGGAAATCATTCGGACCGAGGGACGGCACACTCAGAACGAGGGTTGCCTGAGCATCCCTGAATTTCGCGAACCCGTGTCGCGCGCGCGCAAAGTGACCATCCGAGCACAAGATGTCCACGGGAAGTGGTTCGAGAAAACCGCCGAGGATCTGTTGGCCCGCGCCTTTTTGCACGAAACCGACCATCTCAATGGCAAGCTGTACATCAGCCACATCAGCGCGCTCAAGCGTGACTTCATGAAACGCAAAATCCGCAAACTGATGAAAGCGGGAGAATGGTAGGGCAAGCGGACGTCGGGCGTCAGACCTCGGGCGTCGGCGAAGCAATTAAGGTCTGAGTTCTGACGTACGATGCCTGCTCCCCTCACTCTCGTTTTCTGCGGCACGCCGGCCTTTGCCGTGCCTACTCTCGAAAAGCTGGTTGAGGCCGGGTTTTCTGTTGCCCTGGTGGTAACTCAACCGGACCGGCCTCGGGGACGCGGCATGGAACTCGCGCTCTCGCCCGTAAAACAGCGGAGTCTGGAACTGGGATTGCAGGTCAGTCAGCCGGACAAGATCAGGAACAACGAAGAGTTTTGCGGGCAACTCGAGCGAATCGCGCCAGACGCGATCATAGTGGTCGGATATGGACGCATCATTCCACCATGGATGATCAACCTGCCGCCGCTGGGGAACCTCAATCTGCACGCCTCTTTGTTGCCAAAGTATCGCGGTGCGGCGCCGATTCAGTGGGCCATTGCCCACGGCGAAAGCGTGACCGGGGTTACCACCATGCGAATCGACGCCGGACTCGATACCGGCGACATTCTGCTGCAGGAAGAAATTCCAATTGCGCCTGAGGACACTGCGTTAACGCTGGCGCCTCGAATGGCGGCCGCCGGTGCGGTGCTCATGGTTGAAACCCTGCGCGGATTGCAGGCTGGAACGGTGCGGCCGCAGCCACAGGACAACTCAAAAGCGACGCTCGCGCCCATTCTGAAAAAAGAAGATGGCCAGGTTGATTTTCAGCTCACGGCCCGGGAAGTCCTGAATCGCCTGCGCGGCTTTCAGCCCTGGCCGGGCGCCTACACCAGCTTTCGTGGGAAGAACCTCCACCTATGGGCAGCGCAGCCCGTCGAGCGTGTCGTGGCGGCGTCTGAAGTCACAGTCGAGAGTGGTCATCTGTTCGTAGGTTGCGGAGCGGGTGCGCTCGAACTACTCGAAGTCCAGCTCGAAGGGAAAAGGCGCATGCCGGCGGCCGACTTCATCCACGGCCATCAACCCCGCAACGGCGAGAAGCTGGGTTCACTGAGAACGGGGAACTAATCACTGTCAACTGATGTTTTGAATGCATGTCCATTTCTCCCGCGCGCACCGCTGCCTTCGACATCCTGCTTCGCGTTGAGCAGCAGGATGCTTACGCCTCCGAGCTATTACACTCGGGCCCCTACGCAAAGCTCTCGCCCGCGGACCATGGCCTGGCCACCGAACTGGTTATGGGAGTGCTGAGGTGGCAATCGCTGCTGGATGCGCGGATCGGTCGATTCTCCGACAAGCGACTCGAGAAGCTCAACATTGAAGTGCTTACGGCGTTGCGGTTGGCGGCGTATCAATTGTCATTTCTCGACCGGGTCCCCGGGCGGGCCGCGGTGCACCAGAGTGTGGAGTTAGTAAGGCGCGCACGCAAGGCTTCGGCTGCACCTTTTGCGAATGCGGTGCTGCGCAAGTTGGCTGCAAGCGCTCCAGTGGTGGAACGCGCCAGTGGAGATGACATCGCGAATGCAGTGCCAAGGCCCTTCTCCGGCCAGGCCGACCCGGGGAAGCAGGCTGACGCTTCGGAAGTTGAGAGTGCGGCCGAACTGTCACTAAGATTTGCGCATCCCCTTTGGCTGGTCGAGCGGTGGGCACGGCAGTTCGGACTTGAACGGGTGTGGCAGACTTGCCTCTACGACCAACTTGGTTCGACGACTAAGATTCGTCTCTCTGACGCTGGCATGGAAGCGGAATTGAGGCGCGACGGGATCGAACTTGCGCCCGGTCAGCTACTGGCTTCGGCGCGCTGGGTTCGAAGCGGAAGTGTTTCCCGCACTCGGGCCTTTGCTGAGGGCCGAGTTGCGATCCAGGACGAGGCCTCCCAGTTGGTGGCGTTGCTGGTAGGCAGAGGGTCAAGAATCCTGGACTGTTGTGCGGCGCCTGGGGGCAAGACGCGCATTGTGGCCGAGCGCAATCCCAACGCCGGGATTGTTGCTCTGGAGTTGCATGCCCATCGTGCCCGGCTGCTACGGAAACTGGTTCCTGCCAGGAATGTGGAAGTGATCAACGCGGACGTGCTCGATTTTAATGCGAGCTCCAGTTTCGATCGGGTGTTGGCCGACGTTCCCTGCTCCGGCACCGGTACTCTGGCACACAATCCCGAGATCAAATGGCGATTGAAGCCCGGGGACCTGGCTGACTTGCAGACGCGCCAGTTGGCTATTCTTCGGGCAGGGATGCGTCTCGTCGCGGCGGGAGGAAGACTGGTGTATTCAACCTGTTCACTGGAGCCGGAGGAGAATGAAGAGGTCGTGGAGAAGGCGCTTTCCGGCCAGACAGAATTTTCCGTGTTCGATTGCCGATTGGAGCTGGAGCACCTGCGGGCGGAAGGCGAACTGGCGTGGAAGGACCTGGATTCACTGGCGAGCGGCCGTTTTCTGAGGACCGTTCCAGGGGTGCATCCCTGCGACGGCTTTTTTGTCGCGATGCTGCAAAAGAGCTGACTTATCTCACCAGGTCATCCCGGCGAGACGCCGGTGCTACGGAACCTGGCTAGCGAACTTCAAGATTTATCGTCGTCCCGGCGAACACCTTTTCGCCTGGTGATGGATTTTGCGTCACGATCGTGCTGCCCGGGAATGGCGGCGACACGGGCGTTCCCGGGGAGCCTGGGGGGAGCGGGGCGGAGGTCACACTTCCTACTTTCATTCCGGCATTCTGTACCGCCTGGATGGTGCTTCCGAGTTGCTGTCCCACGAAGCTGGGCATGACGAAGCCCTGGGGTTGCGCAGCTACCGCGACCAGCAAACTGATCTTGGGGGCGGAGACGCCGCTGGCGTTCGGAGGCGGAGCCTGAGCCATGACCTGGCCGTCCGGGGCGTCCGGCGACTGCATTTGCGCGATGGCGCCTACATCCAAACCACGGCGCTGAATATTGATATTGGCGGCGCGTTCGGTCTGTCCGATGACATTGGGGATGGAAATGCGCTGAGGGCCAAGGCTCTCGGCCACGCGGACTTGCCAGCCCTGCCGCACCTGGCTTCCGGCGGGCGGAAGCTGGGACAGTATCTTTCCTTCCGGGACCGCGGGGCTATAGTACTGGCGTTCCACATTCAGCTCCAGTCCTTTCTGTTCAGCGACCATGCGAGCCACGGCCGGGCTTTCGCCTACCAGGTTGGGGACGGTCACTTCGCGGCCGTGGATGGCCAGACGCATGGCGGTGAGCGCGGAGATCAGGGCCACTACCACTAAGGCCAGCGCCAGTAGGACCAGTCGGAAGAAAGCCTTCATGAAGTCAGATTATAGTTTGGCGGGGACGCTGGCGCTGATCACTTTCACCGAAGTGCTGGCATTTCGCGGGCGAGTCGCCCGCGACCACACACAAGCTTGAGCGGTTCCCGATTCAGGATCGAGCCGGCGCGCGGTTATTTTCCCGCACACCGCACCATCTATACTGATTCCCATGCCCGCAGCGAACGTGACGCCCGAAGCCGAGCTTCTCAGCACCCTGCGGCGTCACTGGGGATACGATTCCTTCCGGCCTATGCAGGAGCGCATCGTGCGCAGCCTGCTGGAGGGTCGTGACAGTTGCGTGGTCATGCCGACCGGGGGCGGGAAGTCGCTGTGCTACCAGTTGCCGGCCGTGATGCTGGGGCGGACCGCGATCGTCATCTCGCCTTTGATCGCGTTGATGCAGGACCAGGCGGCACAGCTTGCGCAGATGGGAATTCCGGCCGCTGTGCTGAATAGCTCCCTGGCCGCCGAGAAGCAGACCCAGGTCATACGCAAGGCAGCCGACGGCGAGTACCGTTTACTGTATCTCTCTCCGGAGCGGCTGGCGCGGGCCGATACCATCGACTGGCTGCAGCGGATCCCGATCGCTTTCTTCGCCATTGATGAAGCACACTGCATCTCCGAGTGGGGCCACGAATTTCGTCCCGAATACCGGCAGTTGAGCCGGTTGCGAGTCCACTTTCCCGATCGCCCCATCGCGGCCTTTACCGCCAGCGCCACTCGCCGCGTGCGGCACGATATTCTTCACCAGCTTCAGCTACGCGATCCGCACAAGTACATTGCCAGCTTTCACCGCTCGAACCTGCGTTACCTGGTAAAGGAATGCGAGGGGCGCGAGCAGCCCAGCCTGCTGCTGCGCGCCTTGCGGAACTATGAGGACCGCAGCGTCATTGTTTACGCTCCCACCATTGCCCGAGTTGGGGAAACGGTGAACTATCTCAAAGCGCAACAGATCTCCGCCATCGGCTACCACGGCAAAATGGAAGCAGCGGAGCGACGGGACAACCAGGAGTGCTGGATGTCGGACGAAGTGCGTGTGCTGGTGGGCACGATTGCCTTCGGTCTGGGGATCAACAAAGCTTCGGTCCGCGCAGTGGTCCACCTCGCCCTGCCCAAATCAATCGAGCAGTATTACCAGGAGGCGGGACGCGCGGGACGCGACGGACAGCCCGCGGACTGCATTCTGCTCTGGCAGAAGCGCGATGCAGCCCTCCTGGCGTATTTTGCCGACCAGATCGTCGATCCGGCGGAGAAGGAGCGAGCCTGGCAGCGCTACCATACCATCCGCCGCTTCGCTGAATCGAACGCCTGCCGACACCGCCAGATTTGCCTGCATTTCGGAGAGAGTCCGAAGTGGGCCACTTGCGGCGCCTGCGATGCGTGTGGATGTGAATCCGACTGGCTAGTGAAGTCCACCAAAGCGGCGCTGCCGAAGGTGAGCCCCATCGCGGCCTTGCCCAGAGTTGCCAAGCCGGTGGCAGCCGGGCTCCCGGAAGCCGCGGAAATCGATCCTGCGCTACGCGAGTATTTAAGGGAATGGCGGCGGGCCGCGGCGAAACAGCAAGGCGTCCCCGCTTTCGTGGTGATGCACGACTCCGCTCTCGACGAAGTCTGCCGCAAGCGGCCGAGTTCGATTGCCGAGCTGCTGAGCATTTCCGGATTCGGCGAGTACAAGGCCGCGCTTTATGGTCTCCGGATATTCGAAGCGTTGGAGCAATTTCGCAACGGCGCCCGCGGTGCGCCGGTGCCCGGGAGCGACGCGCCGCCGCGTCCGGCCAAACGGGCAAGTGGTTTATGATAGTGGGTCTCAAGTAAGG
>JBARIF010000046.1:0-1713 GCA_049799615.1 Terriglobales bacterium | reverse complement strand
CACTTATGCGGTCATGAAGCTTCTGAACGAACACATGGGCCGACGATACGTCCAGCGTTATGGCGCCAACATCGTTTGCACGCGGCCGCCAGTTGTTTTCGGTCACGGCCGTAAGCGCAGCGCGGTTATGTGGGCTGAGCACTTCGCTTCTAAACCGGCTGTCGGCGAACCCGTCACTTTGCCGTTCGGCCCGCAAACACGCGACACTTGGATCTATAAGGACGACTGTGCGGAACAGCTCGTGCGACTCGCGCTTAAGCCCGGGCTCGCCCACTTCGTCTACAATAACGGCGGTCACTGCGTCACGGCCGCCGAACTCGTGACCATCGTCAGAAAATGGATCCCCGAGGCACAAGTGAACTTCACTGACGGCGCGGACACGCCGCTGATTGACCATCAAGACGGCACGCGTTTGATTCGCGAGATCGATTTTGTGCCTCGCCCTCTTGAAGAAGGGGTAAGGGCGCACATTAACGAGGCTCGCTTATCTGCAGGCATGCCGGCTATCTAGCGCATAGCCCAGGGACATATGCCACCGTTTCTTAGCACCGTTGTAGGCAGCTACCCACGAAATAAGAGCGTGGAAGATACGATGAAGAAACCCTCGCTCAGCCGTGCAGAAGTCGACGAACTGATCCAATGGGCAGCACGCGATCAGGCGGAACTCGGACTGGACGTCATCACCGACGGGGAGGGGTATCGCGAGAATATGTACTATTTTTATCAGAAGCGGCTCGATGGAATCACATTCGAGGGAATGCTCAAGCAAACCTTCGGCACGGCGGGGTTCGGCATCGAGTGCGCTCGCGTAATTGGCGAGATCAAGAATTCGCGTTTCGAACTGGCTCGCAACTGGAAGCTTGCGCGCGATGCCGCTCCTGCCCGCTGCTGCGTGAAACAAACTGTGACCGGCCCGCATGTCCTTACACGTTTCAGCGTCAATCAGCGCCCGGACTTGTACCCGGATGAACAAACGCTATGCCGTGCATACTCGCAGGTCTTGGCAGGCGAGTTGCAAGAGGTGATCGCGGCCGGCTGCGACTTTGTTCAGTTCGATGAACCGATGTGGACTGAGTAGCCCGAAGACAGCGTGTGGGCTGCGGAAATATTGAATGAACTGATGGATTCTCTGCCGAGGGTCAAGTTTGGACTACACGTCTGCGGCGGCAACCCTAGGCGGCGGCGCGTATATTTCACCAAATATACCGACTTGGCACCCGCATTCCGGACTATCAAGATTGATGAAGTGTCATTGGAGCACTGCACACTCGGCTACAATTTGATGGAGCTGTGGAAGCAGTGGGATTTCAAAGGCAACTTGGCCCTTGGTGTGATCGACCAGCGGAGCGACGCGATTGAAACCCCAGACATCATTCGGGAACGCCTGGCGCCAGCGCTCGAATACTTTTCTCCTGATCACCTTTTGCTCACCAGCGAGTGCGGCTTTGGACATGTGCCACTCGATGTTACCCGCAATAAACTCCACGTCCTCGCCCAAACTTGCCGCGAACTTCGGACACGAAATAACTAGCGAAACGAAGCCAGCAAGCACACTTGTTTTCAAACAATAATTGAGGGAAACAAAAAGGCTGGGAGCCCTTACCCAGGCAGGCAAGCTGGTCCTATGGGCTCGAAGGACTTGTAGGTGAGCACGAACTCCTGGTGTCCGAGGCTTTCCGAGCAACTCTGCTGTCCCGAAACCACGTCCAAGAC
>JBARIF010000045.1:0-11454 GCA_049799615.1 Terriglobales bacterium | reverse complement strand
GTAGTCGCCGACTCCAACCCCCATGCCGGCCTGCTCCAGGCCGTCTTCGCTCAGAGCAACGCCACGCTCCAAGCCCTCTTGGCGGAACGTGCCATCATGCTGGTTGCGGAAGAGCCAGCTCGGCGTGGAATCGCAAGCGACGTAAATGTCGGGCCATCCATCGTTGTCGTAGTCCGCGGCGACCGCCGTCATCGGATACGAACCAGCGGCTGCAGCGACCCCGGATGCCTTGCTCACGTCGGTGAAGGTTCCGTCGCCGTTGTTGTGGAATAGCTGGACGAACCCGGTGGGCAAACCGCGAGGGCCGCAATTCACGGACACGCCTTTCCAGTTGCAATCAGGGTTTTCGCCCGGCTTGGGCAGCTTCTCAAGAGTGGTGTTCAGATAATTGGCCACCAACAGGTCCAACCGCCCGTCGCGGTCGTAGTCCACCCAGGTGCAGCCCGAGCCGTACAGTACAGCGGTCCGGCCGAGTCCGGCCTTTTCAGTCACGTCCGAGAAGGTGCCGTTGCCGTTATTGCGATACAGCGCGTTATGGCCATAGTAAGTAATAAAGATATCGTCGAAACCGTCATTGTCGTAGTCGCCCACGGTCACGGCCGACGCCCAACCGCTGCGGAGCAGTCCGGCTCTTGCGGTGACATCGGTAAACGTTCCGTCACGGTTGTTTTTGTACAGGCGGTTGGACGCGCCGGGCGGCGCGCCTTCCAGGCGTGTGCCGCTGAGAACAAACAGATCCACCCAGCCATCGTTGTCGTAATCGATGAACGCCACGCCGCACCCGACCACCTCGATGATGTAGCTCTTGCTGTCAATGCCGCCGTAAGTAATCGGCTGAGTAAGTCCCGCTTGCTTTGCGACGTCGGTAAGGCGCGCCATGAAGGGACGGCCGGAAGGCTTTCCCCGAGGCTGCGGCTTTACGTTACGCGAAGAGATTCCCTGACCGAAGGCGGAGCCGCCGAGCATGGCGCCGCCGGCTGCAGCAGCCATGGTCGTCATCAGCTTGCGGCGCGTGATTTTTACTCGGCTCATTGGGCTGGTTCGATCGCTTTCAGCGTCTGACCTGCTCTAATGTTCTCGAATTTCTGGACAATCCCGGAAGGCCATCGAATCTCCACCAGCGTTGCCATGGAATCTGCACCCAGGCCCGCCAGCACGCGTTTGTCGCTGGCCGAAAGATAACCAACGGCCGTGTTGATGGTGAAATACTGAGTCAATCCAGATGCCCCGACGACCCTCACACGGCTTCCAATTCCGTCTCGATTCGATTTCTTGCCAACGGTCTCGATCCTGATCCAGTTTCCACGATTGCCGCCGTCGTTTCGCAGCACGTACGCCTTCTGGCCGGCATTGCTGGCTACCACGTCGATGTCACCATCATTATCAATGTCGCCAAAAGCGGCACCGCGGCCGGCCCACGGCACTTGAAACGCCTCGCCAGGAGCCACCCGGACGAAGTGGCCGGATTCATTTCGCAGTAAGAGCGGTGGTTGCAGGTATCTCAGATTGGGCGAGGTCTTCTCGATGGTGTCCATGACATGAGACTGGGCCACGAAGAGGTCCTTCCAACCGTCGTTGTCGTAATCAAAAAAACGGGTGCTCCAACCCGCGAAGGAAAGGGTTGCGCTACCCAAGCCGGATTGGTTGGTTACATCTCGGAATGTACCATCGCCGTTGTTGTGAAACAGCATGTAGCGTTCATTGGAGAGATCTGTGACCACGATGTCCGGACGACCGTCATTATCGTAGTCACTGAAATCGGTACCCATTCCCGCAAACGTTTTTCCGTCCTCGTTGTAGCCCACGCCTGCGAGTAGGCCGGTTTCCGTAAAGGTGCCATTCCCGTTGTTGTGGTAGAGAAAACACTGCACTGAATCGTTGGCCACGAAAATATCGGTGAAGCCGTCGCCATCGTAGTCTGCAAACGAGACACCCAGTCCCTTGCCCTTGGGATTGGCGATCCCGGCTTTCTCGGAAACATCGGTGAATGTGCCGTCACCGTTGTTGCGATAGAGGATGTTGGTGATGCCGTCGTAGTTGTCGGGATGGCAGTAGGCGCGATGGCCGGGTTGTTTTTCTCCGCAATAGCGGTTGGTCTTGAAGGTCCAATTCACGTAACGAGTGACGAAGAGGTCAAGCTTGCCATCGTTGTCGTAGTCGAAAAACCCGGCGCTGGCACTCCATGCTCCGCCGGCGACTCCGGCGCTTTTGGTGACATCCGTGAAAGTCCCGTTTCCGTTGTTGTGGTAGAGCGTGTTGCCACCGTAGCCCGTTACATAAATATCTTCAAAGCCATCGTTATCGTAGTCGCCCACCGCGATGCCCATATCGTAGTGGTTCTGTGGCATTCCGGTGAGCCCGGCCTTTTCCGTGACATCGGTAAACGTGCCATCTGAGTTTTGATGATAGAGCCGGTTCCAGTACTTGCGGTCGGACTTGTCGGGCGGTCTGTCATCCGGCATGGGATCTTCAATCTTGGCGCCGTTCGTGAAGAAGATATCCAGCCGTCCGTCGTTGTCGTAATCGAGCAGAGCGACGCCACCTCCCATGGTTTCCACCAAGTATTTGTTCGAGGTGGCGGAACTCTCGTGCTTGAAATCGATCTTGATGGTCTGGGTGATGTCGGTGAACCGCACGTCGGGCGCGGGTGTAGCGGCCAATAGGTACCCTATCAGAAGAAAGAAAAGCCCAGATGCCGTACTCCAGCGGCGCGTATATCGGGGTCTTCTCATGATGGGCCCATGCTTTGGTTCTATCCGAATTTCCTGGTGTCGAGAATCCCCTTCGTTTCCTGCACGACGAACAGATGATTGGCGGGCAGATTCTGGAAGCTCTCCTTCAAGCCGGACGGCCAATTAAGCTCAACACGGTCTGCCTTGGTGGCGCGCCCTAATCCGAAGTGGAGTCGGAAATCATTTTGCGAATAGTAGCTTGATCCGCTCATCACTTCGTCGATCTGGCTGTGCCCGCTGCTTGTGACTTTGACTCGAGTTCCGATGGCCGAGCGGTTGGAGCGAGTACCCACACACTTGATCATGATCCAGTTATTCTTGTTCCCGCCATCGTTGCGCAGCAGCGATGGCGCGTCATCCAGGTTGTTCACGATCACATCCACATCTCCATCGTTATCGAAATCCCCGAAGGCGCAACCGCGGCCCAGGTTCTCGGCCCGGATCGCCGGCCCAGCCTTCGCAGAAATATCTTCGAACCTCCCGTTCCCCAGATTGCGATACAAAACTTTTGGCTCTTTGTAAGACAGGTGCAGTTTCCGATCGGCGATTTGAGAGTAGACGTGGCCGTTCGCCAGAAAGAGATCTTTCCAGCCATCGTTATCGAAGTCGAAGAAGCCCACGCCGAAGCCGAGGTATTTCCGGTTAACGCCCAGGCCAGCTCTGATGCTGGCGTCCTCGAAGGCGCCGTTGCCGTAGTTGCGATATAACGTAGTCACCTGTTCGGAGAAATTCGTGCGTGCAATATCCAGCCAGCCGTCGGCGTCGAAGTCTCCCACCGCAACACCCATTCCGGACAGGGAAACGCCGTTCTCGTCCAAGGCGCAACCCGCCGGAACTGCGATTTCACGGAATGTACGGTCATGATTGTTGCGATAGAGCAGACTGGGAGCGCTGTCGCAGGCGACGTAAATATCCGGCCATCCGTCGTTATCGAAGTCGGCGGAGGCCGCTCCCATTCCGTATGAGCCACTGGCCTGCCAATTTCTACCGACGAAGACCATCGAAGAAGGCCCGCGCGGCCGGGCGATGCCCGACTCTTCGGAAACATCGGCAAAGGTGCGGTTGCCGCGATTGCGATAAAGGATGTTAGTCCCGCCTGCAAATCCCAGCGGTCCGCAGGGCACGGGAATGTCGTTGTACATGCAGTAAGCAGCCTGACCCGGCTTGGGCGCGTGGGCTAAGTCAAAATTCACATAGTTCGCCACAAACAGATCGAGTTGACCGTCACGATCGTAGTCCAGAAAACAGCAGCCTGCGCCCCAACGATCTTCGGATCCCGCCACACCGGCTTGCTCGGATACATCCGTGAAAGTGCCGTCACCGTTATTGTGGTAGAGAACGTTGTGCCCAAAATAAGTGACGAAGAGATCGTCGAAGCCGTCATTGTCGTAATCTCCGACGCAACAGGCTTGCCCCCAGCCGGAGCGTGTCAGGCGGGCTCTTTCGGTGACATCAGTAAAGGTGCCGTCCCGATTGTTATGAAACAGATAGCTCGTGGCATTGCGATTCCGGACTGCCGGGTCCAGGCTTGTCCCGTTCACCAGAAAAATATCGAGCCAGCCATCGTTGTCATAGTCGAAGAACGCTGCCCCACAACCCATCTCCTCGAGCAGAAACCGCTTGTTCGTAGGGCTGCCGGAAACATTTTGGGCGTGGCCCAAACCGGCCCTGGCGGTGATGTCGGTAAAAACAACGGGCGGAGGCGAGTCAGCCGCCAGCAGATGCGGGGCTGTCAGGGCAAACGGTAGTGTCGCCCCGGCCCGGCCCAGCAACTGCAAGAACTCACGCCGCGATTGTCTGCGGCTGGAGTTGCTACTCATGCTGTGCTCCGGGCTGCGCAAGGGTTGCCGGAGGATTGGCGCCGCTGCGCCGCATTTTCTCTAGATCATTCGACTCCTTGTCGAGTCGCGTGAAGACTTCCAACGCCTCCTTGCTTTCTTTCGTCTTGCCCAGCCTGCGAAGCACGCCGGACAAGACGTAGTAATAAGACGAGGCTCGTGGGTTGAATGAGATGGCCTGCGTCAATGAATCAGCTGCGTCGTTCAGGTTGCCCTGGCCCTCCTCCGCCTTCGCCTTTTGAAACCAAGCCCGGTCGGACTTGGGATCAAGTTCAATGGCCTGGCGCGCGTAGGTGAGGCCTTTTTCGTGATCGCCGGTCCGGTTGTAGTACGCGCTCAGGTTCACGTGGGCGGAGGCGAACTTGCCGTTATGCGCCTGGTTCAACGCGATGGCCTTTTCGTAGCTTGCCACGGCTCCAGGGTTGTCACCCAGCGCCTCCTGGGTCAATCCGAGGGCGTCCAAAGCCTCGACATAGGAGGGATCGATGCGGAGGGCCTCTTCGAATTCCTTCCGGCCAGAGGCCCAGTTATCCTGCATGGAAAATAGTTTGCCCAGATTGTAGTGCATCTCAGCCGACTTCGGGTCATCGCGGATGCCCTGCTCGAACTCAATCTGAGCGGCATCAAATCGGCCGATGATCATCAGATCGCGGCCCAGTATTTTGTGCGCTTCGCTGTTTTTTACGTCGAGTTGCAGACATTTCGCCAGCGCACGAAGGGATTCGCCGATCTTCTGCTGGGCAAACAGGCTGTAGCCGAGAGCGTACCAGCCCCGTGAAGACTCTGGATGCTCCTTGACGTAGTCGGCGAGCAGGGGCTCCGCCTCTTTGAACTGGTTCGCTCGAATGTAATTTTCGAGCTGATCCAATCGCGCGGGATCGTCTTTGGCGGCGGACGCCTCTAACAGTTTCTGCAGACTCTGTCTGGCGGCAAAATTACCGGGATTTAGATCAACAGCTTTTTCATAAGCGTTGGAAGCGGCGTCTTTGTCGCCCTGCTTCTCCAAAACCACTCCGAGATAGCGTTGCGCATCCGACGAATCGGGTTGGAGCTTGAGGGCGTGGCGAAATTTTGTGGCAGCTTGATCGAGATCGCCCTGGTCGAGCGCAGCGCGGCCTTCGCTGATGTCCAAGTTCACATTCTGGTAGCGGTCATCAGCGGAGGTAAGCTCACGGCCCCGCTTGAGTTCAGTCGCGGCTTCATCCTTGCGTCCCGCCCGCGATAGCGCTAGCCCCAGCTGATAGTGGGCCTCGCCACTCTGCGGATCGAGCCGGGCTGCCTCCTGGAGTTCGGTGACGGCTTCTGGCACTTTTCCATCCTGCAGAAGCGCCTTGCCCAGGGCGAGATACGCTCGCGCGAAGTTGGGGGACGCCGCGATCACGTTGCGCAACAGTTCGATCTCTTTCACTGCACCATACTTCGGGCTGGCACCGTAGGCCGTCGCCAGATTAAATTGCGCTTTCACAGACGACGGATCGAGCGCGACTGCCTTCTCTAGTTCCCGAATGGCCTGTTCCCCGTCGGTAGGGATGAGGGCTGCTCCAAGATTGGCGTGAGCGTCTGCATAATCAGGTGCGATACGGATCGCCTCGTGGAAGGCCGCGACGGCGCCTTCGTCGTCGTCCGTCTGGGTCAAGACCAGCCCGAGGTTGTTATAGGCCTGGGCAAACTTAGGACGCAAGCGAACCGCTTCACGAAATTCTGCGACGACCTCACTCTTGTCCGCACCTTTGCGGCCGAGCAAAAGTCCCAGCAAATTGTGCGCATCCGGCTGATCCGGCTTTTTGGCTATCGCTTCCCGCAGCGCGCTGATGGCACTGTCCCAGTCTGGCTCGGGGGGCGACGGATTCTGGATGTTTAGACCCGCTTCGAATTGTCCCATCGCCTTATTGATATCGCGGGTGCGAAGAAAGACGATACCCAGGTCGATATACGTGGCAGGAAGAGGGGGCAGAAGAGCGATGGCGCGTTGCAGGCTTAGCCGCGCTCCAGCCAAATCACCCATATCGCGCAGGGCGGTTCCCAGAAACGCGTGACTGGGACCTGCTGCAGGGTCGAGACGCACACTCTCTCGTAGCTCGGAAATGGATTTCTCTTTTGAGCCGCTATACCACAACGCGACGCCTAAATTGTAGTGAGCTTCAGCCCACTCCGGCCGAAGCACGACCGCCCGCTCCAGATGGACCAATGCGGAAGTTAGGTCTCCTTGCTGACCCAGCACAAAACCCAACAGGTTGTGGACCTCGGCGTCATTTGCGTCGAGGGCAAGGGCCTTGTCCAACTGATCCGCGGCGGCCTTCAGGTCGCCGCGAGTGACTGCGTCCTGGCCACTTTTGTACAAATCGTCTGCCGGACTCCCGGGCGGTGGAAGAGGTTTCCGTTTCGCCGCACTCTGCTGCTTCAAGGCCAGGCCAAGTCCGTAGTAACCTTCCCGCTGTTCAGGATTGATCTCCAACGCTTTCTCGAAGGCTGCAATCGCCCCGGGAATATCGCCACTCTGACGCAGAGTCTGGCCCAACTCGTACTGGATGTCGGCGTTGCGCGGATCAGCCTCAGCAACCCGTCGCAGGTGTACCAACGCGCCTTCGGCATCGCCCTTTTCTCGCAGGGCGACTCCGAGGTTCATGTGTGCCGCCAGATTCTCTGGCGCTAAAGCCAGCGCTTTCTTAAACGCGTCAACCGCAGCGTCGAGATCACCGCTCTTGGCCAGCGCGGAACCCAGATTGGTATATGCCCGGGAGTACTTTGGATCGAGCGCAACAGCCTTTTTGAACTCCGCGACGGAACCGGGCAAGTCGGCCTTTCCCATCAAGGCAACACCTAACCAGTTGTGCGCCTCGGCTGAATTCGGTCCTACCTTCACGGCGCGCTGGAAGGCTTCGAGCGCATGTGGGTAATCGTTTCGATCCCAATATGCCAAGCCCAGAGTTACATAAAGCTTGGGATTAGCAGAATCCCGCTGGATAGCCACCTCAATCTGGTCGATTGATGGAGGAACCTTTTCCGCTTTTTGGGCCCAGGCCGGGATCAAGCAGGCCAGGATAAGGATGGCGATGGCCCTTTGTCGATCGACCGTCTGAGCGCGATTCATTGGTCGGGGTCCAATAGTCGAAGCTGTAGGTGCGAGTTGGCCTCGTCTTCCTGACGAAGCGACTTCGCGACCTCCAGCCGCTTGTCGGCTTCGTCCTTCTTACCCATCCGCGACAGCAGCAAGCCCAGTTGGTAGTTGGCCTTCACCGACTTGGGGTTCAACTGAACAGCTCTTTCCAGGCTGACCTCTGCCTCAGGATAACGTTGAGCGCTCATCAGCAAGCTGCCCAGCACCTCACAGGACGAAGCGTGGTCAGGGTAGCGGTGAAGCAAGTCCTCCAACATACTGATGGCTTCGGCATCCCTCCCCTCGTCTCTGGCAACCAGAGCCAAGTAATAGTAGGGCGCGAGCTGGTCGGGCAGCAAGCGAACGCTCTCCCGAAGATGCGTGGACGCCTCCGCCAGATGGCCTTCCAGATACAAAACTGAGCCCATCGCGTACTCGATCTGCGGGTCACTCGGCTTCACCTTAGTAAGGTTCTCGAGTAGATCCTCGGCGGCCTGAAACTGGCGCTTCCCGACCTTGGCCGCAGCCAGAGCGTACTGGTAAGAGGGATTGCCCGGCCGCAGGCTGGCCGCTTTCGTCAGAGCGGGTTCGGCATCGTCCAGGAGGTCCATCTTCAGGCAGACTCTCCCAAAACCGAAGAGAACCTCAGGATTGTCTGGCTCGATCTTCTTGGCCCGTATCCAATAGGACAGGGATCGTTCGAGCTCACCCTGCTGCTCTGCAATCCCGGCAGCCTGGCGCAACGCCGGAACCGAGATTGGATTCAGGACGAGAGCCTGATCATAAGACTCGAGCGCGGCCACCTGATCGTTCTTCAGGAGATACACGCCCGCCAGGTTAAAGGCCAGCTCATAAGAAGGAGGGCCGGTCCGTTTGGCCCGTTCCAGAATCTCGATCGCTTCCGGGGCCATTCCTGCTCTCGCCAACAGCAGGGCGAACTTTATGGACCAATCCGGAGGAGTGTCTGCGAGCTGCACCCAATCGTTGGCTAACTCGGCCGCTGCTGCGCGGTTGCCGGTCTTGACATAATCAGTCGCCAGCACCAACAACCCGTCGGGAGACCGTTTCAGCGCCGGAAGCACGGGCTGCGCGAAGTCCAGCGATCGCTGGTAATTCCCCTCCTCGGTCTCGGAGCGAGCCAACGCGAGCCTGGCGGGAGCATTCGACGGATCAATCGTCAGGATTCGCCGGTAGAGTCCCAGGGCCAGCTCCGGCTTCCCCTGGATGGTGTATACGTCGGCGAGGCTGAGATGGGCGCCCAGCAGGCGAGGATCAAGGCGGATCGCCTTCTGGAAAAAATCAACACTTTCTGGGAGTCGTTTCTGCTGAAACCGGATGGTGCCGAGCACGGATAAAGCGACAGCGCGCGTTTGCGGATTGGAAAGGGCCAGCTGAGCTTGTTGATCTGCTTCTTCCAGCCGTCCTTCCTGGACCAAAGCGACCGCTTTCTGCAGAGCCTCGCGAGCATCGGCTCTCAGTTCGGCCGCTGTACTTACGAACAAAAACGACCAAAGCAAGGACGTCGCAGCCAAGGCGACTATCCTCCGCAGGCTGCCCCTGTTGCCACTACAAGTCACCGATTGCTCCCAAGCTCCGCCGTTTCTGACGGACGGAGCTTGGTACCCATTATCACTAGTAAGTGAACTTCAAGCCAAACTGAATCGAACGCGGCTGGTTGCATTGAGTGTTGATCGTTCCGAAGCTTCCGGCGCTGAAGTTAGTGTTCGGGTTGCAGAAGTCGGTCCGGTTGAAGATGTTCCCGAATTCGGCATCGAACCGCATGGCCAACTGCTCGTGCAGTTTGAAGACCTTGAATACGCTCGCGTCTTCGTTATACGTGGGGGTGCCCCGAACGGATCCATCGGCACGAGGCGCATCGCCGAACTGACCCGGGCCAGGATCAGCCCATGCAGCAGCATTGAAGTAGTTCATGGTAAGCGGGTTAAAGAAGCCACTGTGCTTTGCGATCGCACTTGTGCCCTTCACCCGGTTGGGTCGCTTCTGCCCGTTGAATATCAGGCCGCCCAGGTCGTTGTTCATGAAGACGTTCAGAGGACGTCCGCTTTCATAGCGGAGCGCTCCGGACAAGTTCCAGCCGCCTAGCAATGCTCCGGCCGCTCCATGAAATTTCTTCCCTCCCGGTATTTCCCAACTGTAGCCGAACAGGAACACATTCGGCGTATCATCCTGGCTGAGACCCCACTCGCACACATGGGGACACGCCGGGTTTTGGACTGTAGCGTTCACACCGTTTCCACCCTGCGCACTTTCAGCGCCGTCATTATTCAGCCTGGAGTAAGTGTACCCGGCACGGAACTGGAGCCCGTGCGCGAAGCGCTGTTCCAGGACAACTTCCAAGGCGTTGTAGATACTGCTGCCCGTGGGCACATCACGCCACAGAATGTTCTGGTACTGAGGGTAGCGCCGCAAGGCCTGCGCCACGTCGCCATTGAAGGTGGCATATGGCAAAGCCACTCCTCCTGCGCAGATGCCTCCTACCGCCACGGTGCTGTTGCAAGGCGATGACAGGGTATTCGCTCCCAACGTTAGAACGCTTGGATCAAGCATGTTGGCGCCAACGCCCAGGGATTGCCAGTTGTTGGTCAGGCGGCTTCCGCGATTGGCGATGTAGGAAACATCCAGCCGCATGTTGTTGGTAAGTTGCCGCTCAAAAGTGAGCGAATAGTTCTGGTAACGCGGCAGCGTCAATCCATTCTTCGCCACTGCGATGACCGACTGATTGTTACCGACGGTCGGATCGATAAACGGCGGTATCTTGATGCAGGAACCGCCGCACGACGGGTCACTCTGCGGGAACCCGTTGTCGAACAAGAAAGCCGGCGACTGGCCGTTGGTAGTGTTGTTGAGGGTTGGGTTCGATTGGAAGCCGAGCGTCGGCTGTCCAATGAACTGATCGAACGAGATCCCGGAGTAGTAGATCCCATAGCCGCCGCGGATGGCGGTCTTATCTCCCAACCGGTAGGCAAAACCTAGTCGCGGGCCCCAGGCGTCGTGGTTCGGACGTTCAAAGGAGCGAGTTCCAGACCGTCCATTTCCCTTTCCAGCAAAGATGATCGCGCCTGGGAGATTCCCCGCGCCCGGATTGGGGGTGTTGGGATCGAAAGTGGACATCTGGTCGCGGCTTTCGGTGCGGGCGAATTGATAATCAAACCGCAGACCCGCAGTGATGGTCAGACGGCTGGTCACCTTGAACTCATCGTTTATCCACGGAGACGTATAGGCTTCGTAGAACATCGGATGGAAGGGAATAGTCTGGGTCGAGGAATGGACCTGTCCCAGCAAGAAGGAGGCAAACGATTCCCCGGTCTGGCCGTTGAGATTGTTACCAGCGGAGTCGTAGCCGGCAGTCTCCTGGCTATTGAAAGCGAACTCTCCGCCTTCGTTGGCGACTGCCCATCCCGAGAACGGAAATTGATGCCAGCGGTATTCGAAGCCGACTTTAATGGTGTGCTTTCCCTTCACGATAGACAGGTCGTCTGAGAACTGCCAGCGGTTGTTGGTCAGGAATCCAAATTTTCCCCAACCATACTGTCCGATGGAGTTGTAGGGTATAGTGCCCTGGAAGTCGATCAATGGCGGTCCGGCATCGCCGGTGAGGAGTCCGCCGCCGTTTGCTACCGAGGCTCCGGGAGTTCCTGCCCAGAGTCTCTGCGGCCAGCTGGCCCCTGCTGAAAGAGGATTTCCGCCCATGAACCAGCGATCCCAGGCAATTGTTGTGTGGTTCAGAATGTTGGGCCTAATGATCCAGTCAAACTGGGTATGCGTG
>JBARIF010000044.1:0-2082 GCA_049799615.1 Terriglobales bacterium | reverse complement strand
CGGTCACATCGAGAGGCGCAGCGCCCCGCCGGGATGGAGTCAGACCATGAGGATCCTCCCTCGCGTTCTGGCTTGCGGCCTGGCCGCAGCATGGTCCGTGGGCAACGCGAGCCGGGCGGGCGCGCTCGACTCCGCCTGTCAGGCTCTGATGGACGCGCAGATCAAAGCCGTGAAGATGCCTTACCGGGTTCACGCCACGATCGTGCCTGCGCTCTCGGGCAGCCGATCACCGTCCGGCAAGACTCCTGGGGTGGACAAGCCGACGGAAGAGGACATCGTCTTCACCGGCACGGCCCTGTACATCCGAATCCGGGGAAGGGACTGGAAGATGGTTCCGGAAACCGCCGAGGAGAATGTCGCCGAGATTCGCCGCAAGGCCCAGACGTCCAAGGCAACCTGCCGGCAGATCGGCGAGGAAAACGTCGGCGGCGAGGCCGCCGTCGTCTACATCGAGCACGATGAGACCGAATCCGGGACCGTCGACAGCAAGTCCTGGATCTCCAGGAGTCGGGGCCTTCCTTTGCGCATGGACGTGACGACGCCGCGCGGCACGACGACCAATCGTTACGAGTACGGGAACGTACAGCCGCCGCCGGGCGTCCGCTGAGGGTTCCGGCGGACGGCAGGAATCGAGTTTCTGGAGAGAACGGGGGAGTCATGAGAGAGATTTCAAGGTCGGTGATCAACAATAACGCACCGCATCAAATGAAAGGAAATCCATTATGAATAACCACATTTACACCGGCAAGACCCAGCAGAACAAAACGCAACGTCTCGTTTTGTTACTTCCCATCGTTCTGCTTTTGTCGATCCTTCCCGCAAGAGCGGATGACAATGAGAAAGCGCAATGTCATGCCTTCTACGGTCCGTTTACCTCGGTCGTCGTGCCGCCGCCCGACTGCAAGTCGCCGGTGGGACTCTGCACTCACGGCACGTTGGTTGGCGAATTCCCGGCCACCTACGATTTCACGGCCCTGACGCAGATGACCGATCCTAACGATCCGAATATCGTCACCCTGACTGGAAAGAGCATTGTCACAACTGCCGCGGGTGTGATTGACACCGACGACGTCAGCGTCATCAACTTCGCCACCGGCGACTTCGTCACCAAAGCTCTTGTTCATAAGACCAAAATCCGCGACGCGAAAACCGGAGGCTTCATAGCTGCCGGAAATCTGGATCTGGCGACCGGTCAGGCCACCGGGAATTATTCCGCCATTCTCTGTTCGCGCGGGGACGATTAACTGAGGAGTTGAACGCAAGGGCACTGCCAATACGTCACAGGTGTCTGCCGTAAAGAAACAGTCATCGCGCCGGCGACCCTGTCCACTGACGGCAGCCCTGCTTTCCGGATCGGCACTGATCGCCGGCCGCGATTACCTTTGTGGCCGGGACAAATCGGAGTTCCCCGATGGTTATGATCCCGTCCAGGCTGCTCTGGCAGACCGGCGATCCGGAGTCTCGGCCAAAGTGAGAAATGGGTCGGCCGATACGGAAGGCGATCGATGGCTGTGCCGCACATGACCCGGCGGTCGAGGAAGGGAAATATGAAAACGAGACCCGGCCTGCTCATCGGTGTCCTGCTCTGCGGCTTCTGCGCCATCTTGGCGGGGTCGCCGCCGCCAGCGGCGCGTCACGCTCCCTCCGCCGACCCTCTCTCGGGCATCGTCGTCAACGCGACCGTGCACAGCCCTGCGCTCGTCGGCAATCTGCTCGGTGACTCTCCCGATCGGCCCGTTGCGATCTATCTTCCTCCGGGCTACGCGAGCAGTGCTTCGCGGTTCCCCGTGATCTATCTCCTCCACGGATACGGCAGCACGAACGGGGGCAATCGTGCCTGGACCAAAGGGGATTGGGCCAACGTGCCCAAGATGATGGATCGCTTGATCGCCGCAGGAACGATTCGCAAGATGATCGTCGTCATGCCTGACGCCTCCGACAAGCTGGGCGGCGCCTTCTACACCAATTCGGTCGCGGCGGGGAACTGGGAAGACTTCATCACGCGTGATCTCGTGAGCGACATCGACGCCCGGTACCGAACGATCCGGCGCGCCGCGAGTCGCGGCATCGCCGGCCATTCGA
>JBARIF010000043.1:0-3920 GCA_049799615.1 Terriglobales bacterium | reverse complement strand
GTCCACCTGTGTGGTGAAGCCTTCGATGACTGCCGGTTTGGTCAGCCCCAGGCCACGCAGTTTCGCAGCCAACTCCAGATTGTGGCCGCACAGAAAAATCAGCTGGTGCTGGTTCGAACTCTGGTCCAGCCTCTTCGCGATCTCGATCATCGACGCCGAACCCTGGCCCCCGAACATTACAATGCCGGTCGGCAAGTCAGGCTTCAAGCCCAGTCTTGTTCTTTCCGCTACTCGATCGATCTCCGGCTTGCGATAAAACGAGGGCTTAAGAATCATCCCGGAGGTCTCATATACCCGCCGCTTGGCGTGCCCCATCTCCAGCGCCTGGCGCCGGGCGAGCTGGCTGCCACAAATAATGAATTCCGATTCCGGCACAATCCAGAAGTTCGGTGGATAGTCGGCCAGGTCGGTGAGCAGCGTGACGAAAGCCGTGTTTGGCATCTCCTGGCGAATGCTCTGCGCCAGGCAGCGATTGAAATGCGGAATGACGGAAAGAACCAGGTCAGTCGGATGCTGCGCCCAGTAGCTCCGCAGAATACGAACGATGCGCGAATGATGCAGCTGGATGGTGCGTTGAAAGAGGGTCAGCAAGGGCGGCGTGAGACGGGTCCAGCCCTTCTTCAGGATCAGGTTGTATCCATCCTGAATGCGCAGGCCCGTAGCGCGGTGGACAAAGTCGATCGGGTCCAGCAGTTCTTGCAAGTTCAGGAGTTTAACGTCCCAGGGATGATACTGCTGCTCAAGGACCGCTTTCAGCGCGCCGGCTGCACTCCGGTGCCCGCCCCCGGCATCGTGAAAAACTATGGTGAGGTCATGCATCGCAACCTCCAGACCGCCATCGAACAGAAGCATCTCAACTTCGCCTTAAGGGAAGATCAACGCTCTATTAATTTTCCGTGAATAAAGGCTGCGGAGAACAAGTAACGTTACTAACGGGTCCCGATAAGTTCTTTATTAGTGGCGACGTCCCGAGCTTCGCGAAGAATTCGGCGTGCAGCGGATATTCGCGCCTTGCCCCAATGGTGGGCGCCGTTCCACGCCGGATCCTTCGGGACTACCGAAGTCCCTCAGGATGACGCCAGAGCAAGCAGAATTTAATTACGGCAGAGAGGTCGAAAGAGGAGTTGGGGCCGTCGTTGAAAGAACCAGTCCGTTGTCGCGCACGATGTCGCTGAATAGCTTCGCGCTGCTCCGCAGGGTGCGCTCTTGCGTTTCCGGGTCGAGCGCGACCAGGCCGAAGCGAAGCTTCCAGCCTTCGTTCCACTCGAAATTATCGGTGAGCGTCCAGTGCAAATATCCACGGATATCGTGGCCCTCGCCGATCAGCCCGTGCAGTTCGCGCAAGGCACTTACGATCAGCCAGGGACGAATCTGGTCTTCAGCGTCGGGCACTCCGTTCTCCATGATGTAAATGGGCTTGCCCAACCCCGCCGCGCGTCTTACCGCCTCGCTGATGGCCTGCGGATAGGCCTCGCCGTAGGGCCGGTCAAACCCGGGATCTCCCTGGGGGACGTGCGTGGGCACAAATACGTTGGCAAAAAATGTGCTGGCGTAGCGCACATCAAAAGCGACATGGAAGCGGCTGTACACGTTCAGCCCAACGAAATCACAGCAGCCCATGGCCTCGCGATCGCGCCTATTGAACAGACCAAACGGAAAACCCAGCCGGCCGCTTTCGATCAGATCGAAAAAAGTATGATTGAACAGGTGGTCCAGCAAGCTTGCCACCCATCGACTCGCCATTCCCCGCGCCGGTTCAAACACCACGTAATGCTGTGCCCACCCTACTTTGGCTTTCGGGACCAGTTCGTGGAGGGCACGATACGCCAGCACATGGGCCCTCGCCTGAATGCGATTGACCCGGAGAGCGTTCAGCAGTTGCCCCTTATGGCCCGGCGGGAACTCGCCCAGCACATATCCGCACGCCGCATAAACATTGGGCTCGTTGAATGTGACCCACAAACCGCAAAGGTCTCCGACCGCTTTTGCCACCTCCCGGGTGAAACCTTCGAAGAGTTGCGGCGCGTCCGCCCGGAGAAATGCCCCGCGCCGTTCAAACCATCGCGGATGGGTGAAGTGATGCAGACAAACGATGGGCTCAATCCCCCGCTCATGCAAGGCTTCCAGCATCTGCCGATAACGTTGCAGAGCCGCCCGATCAAAACGCCCTTCTTCCGGCTCGATGCGGCTCCACTCCAGCGAGAGGCGCAACGCTTTCATCCCCAGATCGCACGCAATATCAAAGTCACGCTCAGCGTTCTCCCACCAGTCACAGGCCTTGCCGCACCGGTCTCCGGTCTTGATCTTCCCCGCGAGTTCCCAGTCCGACCACTGATTACAATTGCCGCCTTCAACCTGATGAGCAGCCGTGGACACGCCCCACAGAAAATCTTTGGGAAAGGGGAGAACGGGCTCAGGACCTTCGTTCATGCTCTGCATTCCATCACCAGCATTCTACGATATTGCCGCGCCCCTCCCCGATGGGCCTGTTTCCTTCGCCGGTAACTACTCGTTGCAACTAGTCCATGCACGGTGTCGGAGGTGGAAGTGTTTGTAGAACCCGAATGGAAAGGGTGGAAAGGTTCCGAGGCAACTTAAGACTTGGTTTCTGGGTATTACGTATCCTGATGCGACTTCCCAGTTCGACTCAACAGCCGGTTTGCGCATGACAAGTCACAAGGGTTTGGCTTGAATGATTGACCTGGCAACCTTCAGCATCTTGATTATCGGATCGAAGAGCTCTGCCATTTGGCATGTCACGATGAAAGCGCAGAAATAGAAGAATCCCGGGCGGGTGTCGAGCAATCCTAGCGCCCAGGCTGTTAGGGGTCTTCGGATAGGAGGAATGTTCGCGAGCCATGTCATGAAGACGCCAATGGCGGCACCCGCGAGAATATCCGTTGCATAGTGTTCAGCCAGGTAAATACGAGGCAAGCAAATGACTATTGAGACATATACGAAAACAAACCACCCCGTTCGTCGAGAGGCAATGAAGATTCCAGTGGCCAGGGCAAAAAAGAGTACAGCGTGATCGCTGGGAAACGAACTCGGGCCTTCCCATACAGGCCTTTCACCATAGGGCAGGCGGAATAGATGGCGCGTTTCGATCAAGGGTCGGGTGCGATTAACCACCCATGAGAGGACGCGAGCGATGACGAGGGCTGGAAAACTCGCCATGATCGTGGCCAACAACGCTTCGCGAGTCCTTTGAGCATCTTCGCTCTGAAACCACAACCAGTACCCAATCCCGATGACGACACAACCTTTAAGTAGGACACTCTCGCTGAGCCAAGTGACAAACTCGTCGAATCGGATCGATCGATGAGCCAATCCGTTGATGAAAGATGAAATAAACAGGTCGAAGCTATTCATCGGCGATCAATGGTGATTGACCCGTTCGCAAACTCTTGACACGCTATGTGGTGGGTACCCCATCTGCAAGAAGCCTATCCCTCCACAGCTTCTGACTCAAGAACAAGAGGTTGCAGCGGGCGGTGGGATGTTTACAAACTAGGCTCTCAAGTGAGTGAGAGATTTGGTGGAGCTAGTCGGGATCGAACCGACGACCTCATCGTTGCGAACGATGAGGGCTACCATCTTATCAGCTTGATTCTACTGAGCCAGGCGGTGCGAGCGTGTCACACTGTGTCACAAACAATTCAGGTTCGCCGGAGTCTGCTGCCTCAAGTGATTTCGGTTGCTCTGAAAAACGAGGGGGGCTGGTCGCGGTTGCAGGAATTTCGGAATTTCTCACACGCAAATCCTCACACAGGCTCAGATGCTACGGAAAGGCTGCAGGGATTCGTTGAAGAAAGGTACGATCTCCGAGGGCTGGGTCCAATTACCGCTCCCTTCAGGCATGCGAGCTTCAGAAACAAAACAAGAGTGGAGCAATGGCTCGGAAACAGACACCCCTGAGA